>NZ_CP107845.1:7572749-7945498 GCF_041431415.1 Streptomyces sp. NBC_00513 | reverse complement strand
CCGACGCTACGGCAGCTCTTCCTCGCCTACGACCACGCGTACGACCTCGGCGCCGACGACCCGCGCCTCGACGACCTCGCCCGCCGCATCGCCGAGGCGAACCGGGAGCGCTACGGGTCCAACGAGCCGCCCGGCCTGGATGCGGACTTCGAGATCCCCGCCCTCATCCACGGGACGGTCAACGCCTCGTCCCCGGCATGGGAACGACTCGACTCGCTCATCCGCGCCCAACTGAACGCATGACGTGAGCACCCTGGAGCGACCTGCGCGGCGCGCATCCCGACGCAGTCGGCTGCGCCCCGGGCACCCCGTGAACGCGACTGGCCGATCGCTGGCACCCTCCACTACTCGGTGATACCGTATAGCTGTACTCGGTACTACGCAGTACCGGTGACACCGAGGAGGAAGGCTTGAGATGGACGACCTGACGGAGATGCTGAAGGGCACGCTCGAAGGGTGCGTACTCGAGATCATCGGCAGCGAGGAAACCTATGGGTACGCCATCACCCGTCAGCTGAACGAGCTGGGCTTCACCGACGTCATCGAGGGGACGGTGTACACCATCTTGCTGCGGCTGGAGAGGAACGGACTCGTCCAGGTGACGAAGCGGCCATCTGGGGTCGGCCCCCCGCGCAAGTTCTACGCGCTCAACGACGCGGGCCGCGAGGAGCTCGCAAGGTTCTGGGCGAAATGGCGGTACGTCTCATCACGCATCGACAAGCTCAAGGAGGACGGGCGATGAACTTCTGGGAGACCATCACAGGCAGCGATCTCACCAGGGAATGGAAGGCGTTCGAGGCCCGGGCCGCCGCCCTGCCGGGCGACTACCGGGAGGCGTGGGAACAGATCAAGGTCGACCTCCTCCCCCACGGGGACTTCACCGGCCGCAACCTGATGCCGATCCTCGACGCAGCCCTGGGACTCCTCGAAGAAACAGCGACGGACGGGCAGAGCGTCCACGAGGTGCTCGGCGACGACATCCGGGGCTTCTGCACGGCCCTGGCCGGCGGCGAAGGGGCCCGAACCTATCGCGACCGCTGGCGCGAGCAGTTGAACAGGAACGTCGCCAGGAAACTGAGCAGGCTGGGAGGCTGACATGGGCATCCAGGACATCATCGAGGGCAAGAAGCAGTGGCGGGCGCACACGGCTCGGGTCAAGGCCCTTCCACCGGACTACCAGATCGTCTACAAGGAGATGCAGAAGTACCTGTTCAAGGTCGGACCCGTCGACCTGTCCGACGGCCCCCTGCTCCCCGGGATCGTCGACTTCTTCGAGGAGGGCGCCTCGTCGGGCAAGGGCGTCCTGCAACTCATCGGCAGCGACGTCGCGGCGTTCTGTGACGACCTGATCAAGGACTCCCCCACGTATGCGGACGCCTACCAGGAATCCCTAGACAGGAAACCCGGCACGACCGGGAAGTAGCCTCAACCGCTCACGTCAGTGGGCATAGCGCGCACGCGCGGCTCATCGCTTCGGCGCGGCGCGGACAAAGGCGTTCCGACCGACCACCAGAGGTCGCCGCGGATCCTGCCCACCGAGGTGGCCGAGCAGCCCCGGCGAGGCCCGACTCGGCCCCGCCAACGCGGGCGGCACCGTCGACGGGCAGGTCTGCGCGGCAGCGCGATCGACACCCTCCCCAAGACGATGCGGCATGACTGACGCGCCGTCACAGACGTTCGCTTGAGCCGAGTTCCGAAACAGCATCCCCTGCGCCTCCTGCCTTCGAAAGGGAAGTCACCATGACTTCATTTGTCATGCCCACATCCAAGCGGGTGGACGGTCGCCCGTCGCCGACCGCTGTCTCCGCCGTCGGTCTACGCAAGTCCTACGGCGAGAAGCTCGTCCTCGACGGTATCGATCTGCACATCCCTGCCGGATCAGTGTTCGCGCTGCTCGGACCGAACGGCGCCGGCAAGACCACCGCCGTGAAGATCCTTTCCACGCTCATCACCGCCGACGCCGGCGAGCTGCACGTAGGCGGGCACGACCTGGCCGCCGACCCGCAGGCGGTACGTGCCGCGATCGGTGTCACCGGGCAGTTCTCCGCCGTCGACGGCCTGATCACCGGCGAGGAGAACATGCTCCTCATGGCGGACCTGCACCACCTGCCCAAGCGCGAGGGGCGGCGGGTCGCCACTGAACTGCTGGAGCGCTTCGGCCTGACGGAAGCCGCCAAGAAGCCCGCCTCCACCTACTCCGGCGGCATGAAGCGCCGCCTCGACCTCGCGATGACGCTGGTCGGCGGCCCGCGGATCATCTTCCTCGATGAGCCGACGACAGGGCTCGACCCGCGCTCCCGCCACAACATGTGGGGCATCATCCGCGGCCTCGTCTCCAACGGCGTGACCGTCCTCCTCACCACCCAGTACCTGGAGGAGGCCGACGAACTGGCCGACCGCATCGCCGTGTTGAACGACGGAAAGATCGCCGCCGAGGGCACGGCCGAAGAGCTCAAGCGGCTCATCCCGGGCGGGCACGTCCGGCTCCGCTTCACCGACCCGGTCGCGTACCAGTCCGCCTCTGAGGCCCTGCGCGAGGTCACCCGGGACGACGAGGCACTGTCGCTGTCCATCCCCAGCGACGGCAGTCAGCGCGAACTGCGCTCCCTTCTCGACCGGCTCGACTCCGCCGGCATCGAGGCGGACGAACTGACCATCCACACCCCCGACCTCGACGACGTCTTCTTCGCCCTGACCAGCCCGGCCAACGCCCCCAACCAGTCCAAGGAGACAACCCGATGAGCGCCCTCTCTCTCGCTGTAGGCGACTCCAACACGATGCTGCGCCGCAACCTGCTGCACGCGCGGCGCTACCCGTCAGGGACCCTGAACCTGCTGCTCACGCCGATCATGATGCTGCTGCTCTTCGTCTACATCTTCGGCGACGTCATGAGCGCGGGCATCGGTGGCGGCGGCGCCGACCGCTCCGACTACATCGCCTACATCGTCCCGGGCTTGCTGCTGATGACCATCGGCAGCACCGTGATCGGGGCCGCGGTGTACGTCTCCATGGATATGGCCGAGGGCCTCATCGCGCGCTTCCGCACGATGGCGGTCTACCGCCCGTCGGTACTCATCGGGCACGTCGTCGGCAGCGTGCTGCAGTCCGTCATGAGCGTGGTCCTCGTCGGCGCCGTCGGCGTGGCCATCGGCTTCCGCACCACTGACGCGACCGTCCTGGAGTGGCTGGCGGCCTTCGGGCTCATCGTGCTCTTCGCCCTGGCGCTGACCTGGATCGCGGTCGGCATGGGGCTGGCCAGCCCGAACCCCGAGGCCGCCGGCAACATGGCCATGCCGCTGATCCTCCTCCCCCTCATCTCCAGTGCCTTCATCCCGGCCGACACCATGCCCGGCTGGTTCCAGCCGATCGCCGAGTACCAGCCCTTCACCCCCGCCATCGAGACCCTGCGCGGCCTCCTCCTCGGCACCGAGATCGGCAACAACGGATGGCTCGCGATCACTTGGTGCCTCGGCCTGATCGCGCTCGGCTACCGCTGGTCGACGCGCCAGTTCAACCGCGACCCGAAGTAGCCGGGGCGATCACGTCGAGCCTCTCGTACGGCGCAGAACGGCTGAGGAGCACCACGACCGGGGCATCGGTCTCTAGGGTCGGTAGACAAGCTCGATCATCATCGCGGCGATCACCGCCCAGACACCGAGGCCGAGCAGCCAGAGGGCCTCAAGGAGGGCCCCGGTGGCGATGACGGTCAGGCCCGCCGCGCCGAGGGCGAGAATCGCCCGGCGGATACCTCGGTCGGGAAGCCAGTCGATGGTCACATCATGAGCATCGCGCCGGCCCCTCGCCTTGGCGAGGGGCCGGCGCGATTCCTGTCGGCATCTTGACGCGGGATCCAGGGTCAGCCGGCGTGAACGTGCGGGCGGCGGGAGCGGTCTGGTTCGGCCTCGCGGATGACCTCGCGGGTGACTGGCGCGACCTCGCCCTGGCCGAACAGGAAAAAGCGGAAGAAGTTGGCGAACGGGTTGCCCTCGGTCCACTCGAAGTAGATGTGCGGCCGCTGGCCGGTCGCATCACGTACGTGGAGGAGGAGGGCGGCCAATGCGTTGGGGATGCTGGAACTCTCCAGGGTCAGGACGCGGTAGCGGTCGTGGAGCACTTCGCCGCGTACGCGCATGCCGGATTCGAACTCGGAGGCGTCCAGGACGGTGACCTCCACGAACATCACGTCGTCCCCGGCGGGGATGTCGTTGTCCGCGCGGATCTGTTCCTTCTTCTGCCGGTACTCCTCGCGGTCCCGGTTGTCGGGCTCGTTCGCGATGAAACGGATCGTGCGGTTGGCGGTGTCGCGGATGAACCGCTGGGCCATGTCGTCGAACTCCACGTGCGTGACGCGCAGCTCGAAGACGCGGGCGAGACGGGAGAGGAGGGAGAGGGCCATGATGCCGGCGATGAAGCAGGCGCCGATCTTCACGCCGTCGGGGCGTTCGACGATGTTGACCGCGGTCGTGTAGATGAAGACCACCGAGATGATGCCGAATCCGATCGTCCAGCCGCGCTCCCCCGCCCGCCGGGCGGCGATGGTCACGGCGACCGCCGCCGAGGTGATCAGGACGAGAACACCGGTGGCGTACGCGCCGCCCTGGGCGTCGACGTCGGCGTCGAAGATCCAGGTGACGAGGAACGCGACGAGGGTGAACACGATGACCATGGGGCGCAGGGCGCGGGCCCAGTGCGGGGCCATGCCGTAGCGGGGCAGGTAGCGCGGCATCAGGTTGAGCAGGCCCGCCATGGCGGAGGAGCCGGCGAACCACAGGATGAGGATCGTGGAGATGTCGTAGACCGTGCCGAAGGCGGAGCCCAGGTACTCGTGCGCCAGGTAGGCGAGCGCGCGGCCGTTGGCCTCGCCGCCCGGCTGGAACTGGGCGGCCGGGATCAGCAGGGTGGTGATGAGGCTGGAGCAGATCAGGAAGATGCTCATGATGACGGCAGCCGTGGTCAGCAGCTTCTTCGCACCGCGGATCCGGCCGGCGGGCTTCGCAGCCGCGTCGTCGGGGTCGCCCTTGACGTGCGGCATGACCGCCACGCCCGTCTCGAACCCGGACAGGCCCAGCGCGAGCTTCGGGAACACGACGAGCGCGATGGCGATCATCATGAACGGATTGCCGTGCTCGGTGGTCAGCGCGGTCGTCCAGTCCGTGATGACCTGCGGTGCGGTGAACACGTGCCACAGCCCGACCGCCACCACGACCACGTTCAGGCCGAGATACGTGAAGACCAGGACCACCGCCACGCCGATGGCCTCACTGAACCCCTTGAGGAACACCGCACCCAGGAGCGCGATCATGATCAGGGTGATCAGTACCTCGTGGCCGTGCAGGGTGCTGGTGAGGTGCGGGTTCTCCACCAGGTGCGCGGTGGCGTCGGCGGCGGAGAGGGTGATGGTGATGAGGAAGTCGGTCGCGGCGAACCCGAGGAGGGTCAGGACGAACAGCTTCCCCTTCCAGAACGTCAGCAGCCGCTCCAGCATGGCGATGGAGCCCTCGCCGTGCGGGCTCTCCTCGGCCACCCGCCGGTAGACGGGCAGCGCGCCGAACAGGGTGAGCAGCACGAGCACGATGGTCGCCAGCGGCGACAGCAGCCTGGCCGCGAGGAACGCGATGCCGGGCTGGTAGCCGAGGGTGGAGAAGTAGTCGAGACCCGTCAGGCACATGACCCGCCACCAGGGCCGGCCATGGGGCTGGGCCGCGGCCTCCTTGGCGGCGGGCGAACTGTTCTCGGCGGTCAAGCCTTCCAGCATCCACGCGCGCAGGCGCGAGGAGCGGGCCGGGGTGGCCATCGTGGGTACTCCTGTCGTACGGCAAAGAATCAGCCATGGGCGTCGACGGCTGGGCCAGCGTACGCAGCGAGATCCTTTTTGCACGGGAGTGAGGCAATACTGACGCGTCCTTAACGCGGACGAACCAGCGGACTGGCGGAGGGCCGATCAGCCGAGGCCGGGGACGGTGGACACCACCAGATCGATGAGCTTGATGCCGACGAACGGCAGCACCAGGCCGCCCAGGCCGTAGACGCCGAGGTTGCGGCGCAGCAGGTCGTGCGCCGAGGCCGGCCGGTAGCGGACCCCGCGCAGGGCGAGCGGGATCAGGGCGAGGATGATCAGGGCGTTGAAGATGATCGCCGAGGTGATCGCGGAGGTCGGGCTGCTCAGGCCCCTGATGTTGAGGGCCTCCAGGCCGGGGTAGGCCGCGGTGAACATGGCCGGGATGATGGCGAAGTACTTCGCGACGTCGTTCGTGATCGAGAAGGTGGTCAGGGCGCCTTGGGTGATGAGGAGTTGCTTGCCGATCTCCACGATCTCGATGAGCTTGGTGGGGTTGGAGTCGAGGTCCACCATGTTCCGGGCCTCCTTGGCGGCCGAGGTGCCCGTGGTCATCGCGACACCGACATCGGCCTGGGCGAGGGCCGGGGCGTCGTTGGTGCCGTCGCCCGTCATGGCGACGAGCTTGCCGCCCGCCTGTTCCCGCTTGATGAGGGCCAGTTTGTCCTCGGGGGTGGCCTCGGCGAGGTACTCGTCGACGCCCGCCTCGGCGGCGATGGCGCGGGCCGTCAGCTCGTTGTCGCCGGTGACCATGACCGTACGGATCCCCATGGCCCGGAGTTCCGCGAAGCGCTCCCGGATGCCGTCCTTGACGACGTCCTTCAGGTGGATGATGCCGAGGACGCGCGGGCCGTCCCAGTCGTGGACCGCGACCAGCAGCGGGGTGCCGCCGGATTCGGAGACGGCCGCCGACCACGCGGCGGCCTCCGCCGGTACGGTGCCGCCGCGGGCCACCACCCAGTCGCAGACCTGCGTCACCGCGCCCTTGCGGATGGCGCAGCCGGCGCCGTTGTCCCAGCTCAGGTTGACCCCGCTCATCCGGGTACGGGCGCTGAACTCGGTGAAGCGCGGGTTGCTGAGGTCCGGGACGGACGATTGACCGGAGTCCGCGGAGGTGTACCGAGACCCGGGGGAACGTGCTGCGCGGCGGCGGGAGGCATGGAGCGACCTTCTGACGAGATCAACGGGGTGCGGAAGAGGTGTGTCGCCGCCGGGGACTGTCTCGCATGGACCCCCTCGGCCGTCATGTGAGTGATCGAGGTCCCCGGCGGCGCAACGGGCAGGAAACTACTGCCCGTTCATGGGCAATCCCCCGTCCAGGCAAGGGAATTGGAATTGGCACCTTCTTGACGGCGGCGCACGAGGCGCGTCAGGTCGCCGTCAAGGGCGCGTCAACGCAGGTCGGCGTGCGTCGTCGGTGATGCGGAAGCGCAGCCGGCAGATGACGGCGTCGGTGTCGCGGCGTACGGCGTGGGCGACGACGGAGCCGCGCTGGTTCTGGAGCATCCGCTGCCAGAGGCGGGCGGGTTCGGTCTCCGGGATGAGTACGGTCACCTGAGCGTCCGGGTGTGTCCGTGCCAGCTCGCGCACATAGGCCGACACGGGTCGGCCGAGTGAACGGCTCTGCGAGGTGATCTCGGTCAGCTCGACTCCGGGCTTCCACAACTCCCAGTCCCGGCGCAGCGCTTCGGCTGCCTGCCGGTCCTCCGGAGCGGTGTGCGTGATGGTCACGGCACGGACTTCGTCGCCGAGCGAGCGGGCGGCGGTGAGCGCCTGGCAGGTGAGCCGGGAGAGCCCGGAGACGGGTACGACGACCAGGGAGCGGGAACTGTGTGGCGCCTGCGGGATGCGGCCGAGTTCCAGGCGTTCGCCGATCTGCGCGTACGCACGGCGGACGCGTCCGAAGCCGAGGACGAGCAGCGGCAGGGCGAGGACGATCAGCCAGGCGCCCTCGGTGAACTTGGTGGCGGTCACGACGACCGCCGCGACGCCGGTGAGCAGGGCGCCGAAGCCGTTGAGGACGGCCTTCGCCTGCCAGCCCTTGGGGCGCTCGCCGTGCCAGTGCCGGACCATGCCGACCTGGCAGATCGTGAAGCCGACGAAGACGCCGATGGCGAAGAGCGGGACGAGGGTGTTGGTGTCGCCGCCGGAGAACACGAGCAGGGCGGCTGACACGAGCGCCAGCCAGGCCACTCCGTGGCGGTGCACTTGGCGGTCCGCCTTGAGGGCGAAGACGTGCGGCAGGTGGTTGTCGCGCGCGAGCAGGCTCATGAGCACCGGAAGACCTCCGAAGGAGGTGTTCGCGGCGAGGGCCAGCAGCACCATGGTGGCGAACTGGACCACGTAGAAGGCCGCGTTGTGCCCGAACGAGGCGTCCGCGAGCTGGGCGAGAACGGTCACGCCCTCGACCGGCTGGAGGTGGAAACGGCCGATCAGCACCGACAGCCCGATCAGCATGATGCCGAGGAGGGCGCCGAGGGCGACCTCGGTGCGCTGGGCTCGCCGGGCGGCCGGGGTGCGGAACGACGGTACGGCGTTGGCAACGGCCTCGACACCGGTCAGGGCGGAGCAACCGGCCGCGAAGGCCTTCAGCAGCAACAGCGCGCCAACCGTAGTGGCGCCCTCCCCCAGGACGGAGGCGTGCCCGGCGGCCGAGGCGGTGCTCACCGGACCCTCGCGGAAGAGGCCGACCGCGACCATGGTCAGGATCGACCCGACGAAGACGGCCGTCGGGACTAGGAAGGCCTTGGCGGAGTCGACGACACCCCGCAGGTTCACCGCCGTGACCAGGACCAGGACTCCGAGGCAGATCCACACCCGCTCGCCGTACAGCTCGGGGAAGGCCGAGGTCAGCGCGGCGACGCCGGCGGTGACGGAGACGGCCACGTTCAGGACGTAGTCGAGGATCAGCGAGGCCGCGGCCACCAGGCTCGTACGGCGGCCCAGGTGCTTCTTGGCGACGGCGTACGAGCCGCCGCCGTCCGGGAACGCCGCGATCACCTGCCGGTACGAGGCCACCAGCACCGCCAGCAGCGCCGCGATCACCAGGGTGACGGGGAGAGTGAATCCGAGGCCGTAGGCCCCAGCAGCCGCCAGGACAAGCACGATCGACTCGGGCCCGTAGGCGACGGAGGCCATCGCGTCGAGCGACAGCGCGGCCAGGCCCTGGAGGGCGGTCAGCCGGTGCCGGTCCCCCGCGGCGGGCACCGTGACGCCGGTATCAGGAGGTTCCTCCGTGCTCGGGGTCCCTGCCGTGGCCGACTTTCCCATGTGTAGTGCCATCTTCGCTGTTCCTCCGTTGGACAAAGTGAGGACAGCGTCCGGATGCCCTGGCCGGATGACCAGGGTGCTTGGCGCGATCCATACGCCCACCGGCCCACTCTTCACGCACTCCTGACGCCGGGACGGGAATGTCGTATGAGGTGCGTCAAGAGCCCGCCAGGGTGCGTGGCAGCCCCCGAGTCCGGGGGCACGCTGGATGTGGGCGACGCAGCCCGAGCGCACACGTCGAAGGAGAAGCAGCGGATGGACGCGGAGAACGTGGTCGGGCTCATCGTCGCCCTCGCCCTGCTCGGCTATCTCGTGGCCGCTTTGATCAGGCCCGAGAGGTTCTGATCCGTCTGATCCGAGGCTCCGCCCTCCGGACAGGAGGCATCACGTGTCCGGGTACCGATTCCACGACCCCGCTGCCCTGCTCGCGGGGCTCGTGGCCCCTTTCCTCGTGGCGCTCGCGCTCGTGCCGTTGCGCACGGAACTCTCGGCGACGAACGAGGCTTTGATCGTGGTCGTCGTGGTGGTAGCGGTCGCCGCGCTCGGTACCCGGGCGGCCGGGGCGCTGGCGGCGCTCTCGGCGGCCGCCTGGTTCGACTTCTTCCTCACCAGGCCGTACGGGCAGTTCGCCATCGACGACGGCGAGGAGATCCAGACGACCGTCCTTCTGCTCGCGGTCGGGCTGATCGTCTCGCAGCCGGCCGTCCGCGTCCGCAGGCTCCGGACCGTCGTGGTCGCCGATACCGCGCACCTGGCCAGCCTCCGGGGATCTGCCCGGCCGGCCGAGGAGGGCGGCTCGCCGGAAGAGGTGGTCACCCGAAGAAACCCGCCTGGTGGCCGTCGCCCTGGCCTCCCAGGCAGGCGCCGCCCTGGACACGGCCGGCCTGGCCCACCAGGGCTGAGCAGCGATTCACGGCATCGCGCGTAGGGACGGCATCAAGAGTTCCCCGGCGTCCGTATGGAGCCCGTCGAAGCGTCTCAACGCCGGGATGAAGACACGGTTTTCTCGTCATCGGCCATCTGGCCGATTCATCACTTCCCTCTTCAGCCAGGAGCTCGCGACGGCCGATCTGGCCTTCATCGTCACCACGGTCGCGGTCTTCGCGCCGGTGGCTCTCATCGCCGGGGGGGGTGACCAGGCTGTGACGGTCGAGAACGTCGGCGCCGGCGTCGTGCTCAAGATCGACCCGACCGTCCTGATCCGCAATCCCGCCATGCGGCGCTCGGCTTCTCTTCGACTGGACTCAAGCGATCTGCCCCCGCTACACGAACTCCCAGGTCAGCTCGTGTGCTCGGGAAGGGCGTACCGTGACGGCGCTGCCGCCAGGGCCCGTTGGAGAGACCGGCACGGTCGTGGCCCTGGTACCCGCCAGAGGCAGAGGCCGACCGACCGACCGACCGACCGACCGACCGACTCAAGGCTCGCAGTCCCTCTGGAGTACTAAACTCTCACGCGCAGCATGAACCGTGCGTCCGTACTCCGGGGGTTGCCCGCCTGCACACAGCAAACCCGCTGCCGGGTGCACGTGGCCCATGATCCGTACCATCCCCGAGTCGGACGCGGAGACGACGTGAGGCGTACGAGCAATGCAGTGTCCCTGGTCGCCGCCCTGGCCGTGAGTGTCGTGCTCGCACTCGGCCCCGCCGCGTCCCCACCGGCCGCTGCGGATGCCGGTGTGCTACTCAGGGGCACGGTGGTCACGATGAACGACGCGGGGGACGTCTGGCCGGACGCCGCGCTCTGGATCAGGTCCGGCCGGATCGAAGCCGTCGTCAGGGCGGGCGGGCGGCTGCCGCCGGGCGCGCGGTCGGCGCGGGTCGTGGAGAGCGGCGGGGTCATCTATCCCGGGATGATCGACCTGCACAACCACCCCGAGCACGCCGCGTTCCCCCTCATGCCGGTGCGCAAGGCGTACAAGGACCGCTACGAGTGGCGGTTCTACGACGACGCGTACAACCGGCGCATCACCTACACCGGGTTCGTTCTCTCCAGCCCCGACTACTACGACCTGGGAACGGAGTTGGGCCGGTACGGCGAGTACAAGGCGTTGGCCGGGGGCACGACGTCGCTGCAGGGTGCGGACGAGGGGCTGCCGAGCAGCGAGCGCGGGTGTCTGGTCCGCAACGTCGAGACGGCGAACGTCGGCCCGCACGGCGTCGTGAGCCGGGTGGATCTGGGGCGCGACGCCCGTGAATGGGCTGACCTGTCGCGGGCGGAGCATGACGGGGTGCTGGTCCTGCACCTGGCAGAGGGTGTCGGGCAGCGCATGGCGGACGAGTACGGGGCAGTCGAGCGCAGCGGTCTGGCGGGGCCGCGGCTGATCGCGGTGCACGGCGTCGGGCTCACCGCGGACCAGTTGAAGGACATGGCAGCGCGCGGCGCGCAACTGGTCTGGTCGCCGCTGTCGAACTTCCTCCTCTACGGGAGCACCGCCGATGTCGCCACCGCGAAGGCCGCCGGACTCGGCATCAGCCTGGGCTCCGACTGGGCACCTTCGGGCAGCAAGTCGGTCCTTGGCGAGCTGAAGGTCGCGGATCTGGTCAACAAGCGTCGGCTGAAAGGGCTGTTCACGGACCGGGAGCTGGCGGAGATGGTGACCCGCAACCCGGCCCGGGCGCTGGGCTGGGACCGTCGTGCGGGCCGGCTCGCGCCGGGCTACTTACCCGACCTCGTGGTGCTGGACAACCGGAACGCCGATCCGTACCGCAACCTGATCGAGGCCACCGAGGAGAACGTCCGGCTGGTCTCTGTGGACGGTGACATGCGCTACGGGGACGAGTCGGTCATGGCGCGGGCCCGGCCCTCGCGGGACACCGAAACGACTGCCCGCTTCCCCGGCGGCCGCGTCAAGGTGAGTGCCGTCGACTGCCCGGGTACGGGGCTGCCGCCGATGCCCCTGGCCGACACCGAGGACCGGCTGCGGCGTGCCCTGGCGATGGATCCGGGGTTCCTGCTGGAACGCGTACGGACGAAACCGGACTCCGTACGGCGTATCCGGTCCGAACTGGCCCACTGCCCGGGTGGCACCCCGCCGGACGAGCTGACGGCGGCGGACATCGCGCGCGTCCTGAGCTGCCGCCTGGGCCTGCCCTTCGAGGAAACCCCCCTGAGTCCCCTGACCACCTCCGAGGACCCGGGCTGGATGACCCGGCTGCTGGCCAACCCCAACCTCCCGGCCTACCTGAAGGAGTTGCCGGACTACTACGACGAGCCCGTCCGGTGACATCCCGGCGGCCTGCCGGTTGATCGACGAAAGCGACTGGCTTCGTAGGTGTTCGTGTTGCTGGGTTTGCAGTCGTGGTGTCGTCAGTGTGAGTCCGGTTTGCCTTCGGAGCATCTGGGAAATGCCTGACAGCGTCACGGACTTGTGGAACCGCCGCCCGATCAACGTCTTGATTCTGGCCGGCGTCCATCTCTGGTCAGACCAGCCATGCGCGACCGGCCCCTTCGCCGGCTCCTCCTCGAGCACGGCGAACAGCGCGTCGCTCAGCTTCGGCCGGGACGCCGGGCCACGGGAACGAACCCGGCCTTCACCGGCACCCCGCCAGGCTTGCCGCCATCGCTGGACCGACCGGACGCTGACCCGCAACTCCTTCGCGATCTCCGTACTGCCCCGTCCCTCGGCGAACATCGCGACCGCTTCCATCCGGACCCGCTCGCGGAACGCTTGCCTCTCCGCGGTCAGACCCCCGCCCTGCGGATACCTCGTGCACCCGGCATACCGCGACGATCACCGATCGTCAGCCCCTACGACAAGACAACTTCAAGGTCAGTAGCGGCGGCGGCGGCCCCAGAACTCGGTGTCGACGGTCCGGTTGCGGTCGTCGCGCAGGGTGGCGGTGTCGGCGCGAAGGAAGGAGTCGTCGTGGGTCGGAGACTCGACGCCGTCGCAGCCCGACAGTGAGTATCACCAGGTGACGGGCAGTGTGCGGGGGGCACGTGAGGTCCGCCCGGTCTTCCACTGGGCGGGTCCGGCGGTGCGCAGGCTCGGCCGTAGGCGGGTGAGGGCCTTGAGGGCTTCCTGGAGCTGGACGCGGGCGAGCTGCGCGCCGACGCAGAAGTGGGCACCGTGGCCGAAGGCGAGGTGCAAGGGGGCGGCGCGGGTGAGGTCGAGGACGTCGGGCGCGGGGTACACGCTCTCGTCGTGGTTGGCGGAGGAGGTGAGTGCGAGGACGGCGTCGCCTTGGGCGACGGTGATCCCGCCCAGGTCGACGTCCTCGGTTGCCACTCGGATGTTCGCTCCCATGCTGGCCTGCGCATAGCGAAGGAGCTCTTCGACCGCGTTCGGGATCCGGTGGGGTTCATCGCGCAGAAGCGTGTACCGGTCGGATTGTTCGAGCAGGAGGTGGACCAGTCCGGCGAGCCGGTCTGCCGTGGTGCCGTAGCCACCCGCCAGGAGGACCAGGCAGAAGGAGATGAGTTCGCCCTCGCTGAGCCGGTCGCCCTCGTCCCGGGCCGCGATGAGCACGCTGAGCATGTCGTTGCGGGGGTGGGATCGTTTGGCGGCAACCAGGCCGGCGAGATAACTGGTCATCTCCTCGACGGCCCCGCTCACTTCCGCGTTCGTGGCCGTGACGCTGCGCATCACTTCGTCCCAGGCATCGAGCCGGTCGGCATCCACTCGCGGTGTGCCGAGCAGGTCGCAGATGACGGTCAGGGGCAGTGGGCGGGTGAAGTGGGTGACGAGGTCCGCGGGACGCTCGGCCGGTTCCATGGCAGCGAGCAGGTCGTGGGTGAGAGCGGCGATGTCCTCGCGCATGGCTTCGGTTCGGCGGACCGTCAGGGCCGGAAAGATCAGCCTGCGCAGGCGCGAGTGGTCGGGCGGATCGCTGGCAAGGATCGAGTCGGGCAGGACCGTGGCGCGGCGCCCCGCGGTCCGTGGACCGGTGGTAGGAACGCGTTGGGCCTCCTGTTCCCGGGGGGCACGGGTGCGGCTGAACCGCGGATCGGCCAATACCTTGCGCACGTCGGCGTTCCGTGTGACCAGCCAGGCCGTACTGCCGCTGGGCAGACGGACCTTGACGACGGGCCGGTCGCGCCGGAGATCGGCCAGCTCGGGAAGTGGGGCGAGGCCGTCGGTGTGCGGGAAGGGGAACGGCAACAGGCCGTCGGGGCGGCTCATTTGATGCTCCATCCATACAGTGAAGCGATGTGGTCAGGGTCGCTCGTAGAGGGAGACGTGGTAGGTACTGTCCTTGGTGAAGGGCCCGCCCGCCCAGCTGCCCCAACGCTCGCGCAGACGAAGTCCGGCCTGTCCTGCCATCAGGTCCAGTTCGCCGTGGCCCGCGTAGCGGAACTCGACCCGCAGGTGGCGGGTGCGGCCGTCCTCGTGGATGACGTAGTGGGAGCGGTAGCGCTGGGCGGAGGGATCGACGCGCCGGTGGCACAGGACGAGATGGTCCTCGTCCTCGGAGACGACTTCCGATCCGCCGGCGGCCCGGGCGAGTGCCTCCGGGACGTGGGAGTCGAAGACGAAGAGGCCATCCGCGGAGAGCCGGCGGGCCACGTTCACGAAACACCGGGCCTGGCTCTCTTGGTCCCGCAGTTCGAAGAACGTCCCCGCCGCCAGGTACACGAGGCTGAAGCTCCCGGTGATCGGGACCTGGGAGAAATCTCCGAGGGTGACGGGCACCTCGGCCCCTGCGGGTTTGGCACGCAGCCGGCCGAGCATGGCCTCGGAACCGTCGATGCCGTGCACGTCGATACCACGGGCGCGCAGCGGCAGGGCGATCCTCCCGGTGCCAATGCCCAGTTCGAGTACGGGCCCGGTCCCGGCGAGCGCGGCGAGGGCGTCCACCGTGGTGCCGCTGATCCCGGGCTTGCCGAAGAAACGGTCGTAGTCATCCGCGAACTCGGTGGCGTAGTTGGGCCGGGAGGGCTGGGGCGCCATGGGACTCCTATCCGAAGGGGTGGGGGTGGGCGTGGCCGAAGTCAGGCTCAAAACCCGTGGGGTGAGGGCCGGATGGCAGCGGCAGTGCTCCAGGCGCCAGGACCCGGACCACGCTCACTCCGGCGTCTCGCGCCGGGGTTCCGTCCGTCTCCACGAGGACCACATCGCGGCCTGTGTGGCGGGCCAGAACGTCAAGGGGGTCGACCGGCGAAGCGGCCTTGTGGACGGGGGCCGTGGCGACACTGGTGGCTCCGGATCCGGCCACCTTCCACAGGCTCAGACTGTCCTGCCGGTGGTACGCCCACAGAGCGTGCTGAACAGCGGTTCTCGGAGGGCCATCACCTCGCCACCGCTCCCAGGTGGCGCGGGCCACGACGCTGCCCATGCTCCACCGCACCATGAGGGCTTCGTACGCTGCCTTCCCGACGAGCGACTCGAGTGTGTCCGGCGGCCCACAGCGCGCCCCGAACGTCTGGCCCGTGCCGTCCGGCCGGTGCAGGCACACGATCACGCACTCGGCGCCGGGCGGTGCGGGCAGAGCGAACGCGGTGGCCACCAGGCCTTGGGCCTCGAAGAGATCGCCGAGCGGCCCGTCGGGGGCCGCGGCCAGTGCCCGGGGAGGCCGGCCGGCGAGTCCGTACCAGCTGCGCCGGATCAGATCCCGCTCCAGGACCTCCCAGGCGGCATGGCGGGCAGCAGACCGCCGGTCGGTGTGCGAGGCGAGTCCGGTGGAGCCGGCCGGAGGCAGTGCCTCGCAGCCGGGCGGTGGACGGTGCTGAAGGAAGACGCTGCCCGCCGCGACATACACCGGCCTGCCCGAAACCGTGCGTCCGCGCACCCATAAACGCCGGCTGTCCGGCCGGGCCGGTGGCGCCGAAACGGCCTGCGCCGTGACCCCCAGCTCGGCGGGTGTCGCCACGACCCCGCCGCCCGCCTCCGCCGCCCGACCGGCCATCACGTTCCCGATCCGCTCCAGGAGTTCCCCGCGCGCACCGCGCATGACCTGCTCCCGGTCGTGCCCGGCGGCGCTGCCGACGATCACACGGTCCCCGTCAGCCGCACTGGTTCCCTCGAAGGCCGCCGAGCGGGCGGCGACGCGCGCCAGCAAGACGTCCGGATGGCCGGGATACGGAGCGAAGACCTGCGGCGTCCAGGCGTTCACCCACGCCCTCCCAGCACGCTCGCACACTCCTCCAGTACCCGCCGACCGCGCGGGGTGAGACTGTCCGCATGCACGTCCAGGGTGCGGACGGCCATCGCACCGCCCTCCGCCAGCTTCGCGTGGCGCTCTGACGCCGCCGCACCCGCCACGGTAAGCCGCCGGTAGAACAGCACGCTGCGGGCCAGCACGACGGCCTGCTGGAAGAGCCCGCTCAACGGGCGAGGATCGGCCCGCAGCGGTGTGGCCACCAGCAGTGCGCCCGATCCGCCCGAGCTCTCCCCGCCGCCGGCGGCTCCCGGGTCGGGCAGCAGGAACGGCTCCAGCGAGGCGGCCGCATTGCACCGAGTGTGCGCGCCCTCGTGGACCAAGGCCTCGGCGCAACGCAATGGCCCCGGCAGTCCGTTCACTCCCTCCCGCAGCCGGGTCCGGTTGACGAGGACGGCTCCGTGGACGGTGAAGTCGGTGAATCCCTCGATGGCGTGGCCGTCGAGCAGGGCGACCTCGGCAACCGTCTCCCGCGTCTCCGCGGCGCCCTGTGGCCAGACCTCCTCCAGCAGGCTCAGCGCCTCCTCCAACACCCGTCGCTCGCCGGCCTGCCAGCCGACGACCGTCGAGCCGGCGGGCCGCCCTCGAACGTCGGCACGTACCGGCACGGAGCTCAGGGCACGAGCCACGCTGCGGCTGAGGTGGTCCTGCGGGTCCACAGGCGCGCACATCGGCGCGGGGCCCAGGACCAGGCGCGTCTCCAGTTCCCGCAGCCGGTCCGCGCCGAAAGGGCCCGACCGCAGTTCCCGCTGCACCGTGTGGACCACTTCGACGACGGCGGGCCGGTGCAGCGCCTGCGCCGGGGGCAGCGGCAGCGCGGCCCGTTCGAGCACCAGGCCCATGCGCCGAGTCAGTTCACCCCGGTCAGCGGCGGCCTGCCGGGCATCCGGCTCCACCTGCATGCCGTGCTCCTTCCTGTACGGGATCGCGCGCCGACTGCTACTCCGGAAGGTCGACCATCAGGGCGAGCTCGGGAAGCTCCTCCGCCTCGACCTCTTCGATGTGCTGGATCTCCTCGTTCATGACGGAATCCCTTCATCTCACCGACCCCACCGCTTCTCGGCGGGCATCCACCGGCAGTCCCATCGTTGGCGAGAGAAAGGTCACTGCCAATGACGGCCCGTGCCCAGACGTGGTTACCGGCCCAGGTCGGGCTGGGCCTGATACCGGCTTGCGTCGGCTCCGAGACGAGGTCCTTGTCGACAAACCGAGCCATCGGCGCAGATGGGAACGGGGGGCCTCAACCCGGCCACCAACGCCGGGCCGATGGCAACAACGCCCATTCAGCCCGGGCGTTCCTCGGCGCCCCCACCAGGTTGTCCGGAAACCGAATGACCCCTCAGTTCCGCCGGTCCCGGTCGACTGCTACGAGCGGCACCCCGCTCACATGCCCGGCCGCCACCGCCCGGTCCTCGGCCGCGTAATCGAAGGCCGACCTCCCCCAGCGTGCCGCGAGACCAGGAAAGACCTCCCTCCAGTCCCGGCCCCCGGTCGCCTCCATCAGCCACGCCACGGTCTCAGGCAGCGATCCGGCATAGTCGTGCACGGGCCGATGGCCCAGCTCCCGCTCCGCCCTGTCCGTATCGAGCACCAACGGATGGGCGAGCGACCACGGCGTCCTGCCCAGACCGGGCTCACCGGGCCCCGCCAACAGATACTCCACAGGCCGGTACCCGAGCAGCGCGTCGAATGCGCCGGCCATCTCCCGTACGCTCGGAGGCCGCGGATCCCCGGCGTTCAACACCCGCCGTCCCGGCCGCGCCGCTGCCGCGAGGACCAGCGCGGCCAGATTGCGGGTGCCCGTGGGGTGGCAGATTCCCGCACCACCATGAGCCAGCAGCCGTATCGGCCGTCGGTCCAGCGCCCGCTTCACGAAGTACCACTCGCGGGGTGTCGAAGAGTACGGGCCATGGACCATTCCTGCCCGCAGAACCGTCACCGGATACGGCGCGCGCTCCCACAGGACCAGCTCCACCGCGGCCTTTCCGCCCGCGTACGTACTGTCATCCGCTGCAATGACGGGCTGTGCCTCGGTCACGGGCAAGGGCCACCGGGGAGAGTCGATCCCTGCGGCAGCGTCCTGCCGGTAGACCATGCAGGTCGAGATCACCACGGCCGAGCCCACCCGGCTTCCCAGCGCGACCAGTTGGTCGGCATGCCGCGACGTATAGGCCACGCAATCCACCAACAGATCACAGCCTCCGCCTACCACACGTCCGAGCGCGCCATCCTCATCGCGGTCCAGGCACAGCGTGCGTACGCCCCATTCCGGCGGCCACCCGGCACGTCCCCCCTCGCGTGCGCCGCCACGGCTGACAGCCCGTACCTGCCAGCCGGCCCCGACGAGCCGCTCCACCACCGCCGTCCCGATCTGCCCAGTGGCCCCGACCACGACCGCACTCCTGTCCATGTCGGCCCCCTACTCGTACGGGTGTTTCTCGCGCATGGACTCTACGGTCGGTACCGCTCTCCCGCCCACGGCGCATTGGGGGGAGCCACGAACCGGGTGAACCACCCGCATCGCACATGGCAGGGACGCCCCCAACGACGGGAGCAAGCTCTCGCCTTGGCCGGCCACCAACGCCAAGGCTGGGAGCGGCTGAGCATCGAGCAGCGCGAGCGCCTGGCCGACCTCGGCATCGACTGGCACGGTGACACTGGGGGATGCGGAGGCGCACCCGCTGGTGCCGGAGGTCGTTCTCCCGGGGTGACCACATGCAAGGCAGCCACGACGTTCGTACTCACGGCCGGTGCGGCGGCGGCACTGGCCGCAGCCGCCGTGCCGGCTTCCGCCGGAGGCGTCGGTCACATCCTGTCGCCGGCCTGTGGCACCAACTGTGCCAACCACAAAACCGCCTCCCACGCCGCCGGGGCCACCACTGCCGGCACCGGCGCCGCCGACGGCAACCTCCTCGCCCTCCCCCTCGGCAGCCCCCTCAACCAATGCGGCGGAGCCGACCTGACACCCGATATGGACAGCCAGAACGGCCTCTTGGGGCAGCCTTCACGTCCTTCATCGACGCCCCGCCACTTGGGTGAGGTTCGGCTGTGGGTGACCGGGCCTGGTGGCTCTGGGACCACGAGGCCCGGTTCATCGCTATGCCCGCAAAGCCTCTGTCAGGCCTTCAGACCGTTGAACAGCGATTCCCGCGATCAACATCGTCGTGTAGGCGTGTTCGGGAAGACTGCCCGTGCGGAGCATGGTCTCGCCGCTGCATGGCGTGTTCACCATCGTGGTTTTCCCTTGTGGGGCGTGGTGCGATGAAGAGAAGTCGAACATCGTCGCGTAGGCGTGTTCGGGCAGGCTGCCCGTGAGATCCGTGCGGAGCATGGCCTCATTGCTACGCGGTGTGTTCATCAGGTCGGGCACAGGCACGCTCATGCCCTGGTAGGACACGCTCGGAGCATTCACTGCGGTTTCCTTTCTCTGACGGAGGGTGGTCCGACCGTCCGGTCCAGGTAGGACCGGGCGGTTGACGTGTGGGTCTGGTGACTCTCACACGCGTTCGCGGGGGTGTAGTTGAAGGTGTACGGCGTCGATGCCCAGTGCCACGGGGGCGGTCAGCGTTCGGTGGAAGGACGGGGTGGGGCCGGTGAGCTGGGCGCCGTAGGCCGGATCGGTCAGGACCTGGCACAGCCGCTCGGCCATGGTGATGGCCAACTGGGCGCCGATGCAGTAGTGCGGGCCGGCGGAGAAGCTCAGGGGCAGGGCTCGTTCGTGGGTGGGGTCGAAGGTGTCCGGGTCGGTGTACCTGGTCTGGTCTCGGTTGGCTTTGGTGACCATGAGTCGGAGTCGATCCCCGGCTTTGATGGTGTGGCCGTCGATCTGAACGTCGCGAAGTGCCTGCCGAGGCACGAGCTCCACCGTGGGCGGGACGTACCGCAGGGTCTCCTGGACCACACGTGAAACGAGGCCAGGGTCGTGGTGGGCGCTGCCGGCCGACCCTGGCCGGGAAAACAGGAGGTAAGTGGTGGTAGCGAGGAGGTGGGCGGTGGTCCACAACCCGGCGAGGTAGAGGTTCCACAGGTTGACCACGATCTCCTCCATGCTCAACGCCTGAGCTGGGTCGGGGTCATTCACCAGCGTGCTGATCAGGTCGTCGCGTGGCTGGGCGCGGCGGTCGTCGGCGAGTCGGCTGACCAATGCGGTCAGGCCGGCCATGCCCGTCTCCGCTTGTGTGAGAGCGTCGGGAGACCAGTGTGGGGTGCTGTAGAGGAAGATCTTGGAGATTTTCCTGGCCAGTGTGTCGAATTCTTCCCTGTCCTGCTCCGGTACCCCGAGGGCTGTCGCCACCGTCATCCTGACCAGCGGAGCCGCGATCTCGTCCAGCACCTCGACCTGGCCCGTGGCAGCACGCGCGTCGACCAGGTTTCGCGCCATCGTGGTGATCCGCGGCCCGAGCCGCTCCACCGCGGCAGGCAGGAACGCCGGGGCCAACGCCCGGCGCAGCCGACGATGGCCAGGCCCGTCCAGCAGCAACAGTTCGTGCGCTTCGAGCTTGCGCAGCAGGGCTTCGGCACGCGGGTCAGGTTGTTGGCCGGGGGCGGTGCTCGGTATCGGCGACACCACCCTGATATCGGAGTGCTTGAGCATGGTCACCATCTCGGAATGGCCGGTGACCACCCACGCTTCCAGGTCAGTGCTGAAATACAACCGATCGCCCCGTTGCCGAAGATCCGCCTCGATTGCCATTGCCACCCTCCGCGTTCTGGCGAGCCCGATACTCCGCAGATGCGCAACCCGCTTGATGATCGTGCTTCGCCATGCGCAGGTTGACAAGGAACTGGCAGGGCACAAAAAGTGCGTGAAAACACTGCCCTAAAGGGAAACCATTCCCGCCTCTACCTCGTTTCGGAGATCAGAGGTGTAGAGGTCAACCTGGTGGCCAGTGCCGCCCTCTCTCCGGCCTGCCTGGTTTCCTGGGCGGCTCCGATACCGTCGTTGCGGGCGGGACTTCGGTGGGCCTGTTGAACCCCGGAGAAGCAGAACCAGGCGCACAGGGGTGTGTCCCGGGCGGCTTGCTGCCACCCGGGACACGGTTGATCACGGCCGCCCGCTCAACAGCGAACGCCAACCGCTACTGCCAACGGTCAGCGGCGGCGACGCCACGACTCGATGTCCACCGTCCGGTTGCGGTCATGACGCAGGGTGGCGGTATCGGCGCGGTTGCCCCGGACGTGGTCGCGCTTGCCCTGGAAGAGGTCGGTGCGGGCGTCGCGGCCAGACCCGGTGTGGACGCGGAT
Organism: Streptomyces sp. NBC_00513; assembly: GCF_041431415.1. Classification (GTDB taxonomy): domain Bacteria; phylum Actinomycetota; class Actinomycetes; order Streptomycetales; family Streptomycetaceae; genus Streptomyces. The sequence goes on along the minus strand of NZ_CP107845.1, from coordinate 7,924,050 downwards.
CGTGCCGCGGCCGGCGATGCGGGTGTCGTGGAAGCGGTACCGGTTGCCGTCCGTCGTCTGATCTTGGTCCAGGCGCGCGCGGCCAGCCCATAGCGCCGGCGCATCCCCTTGACCACCAGGCCATGCGCACACCCAGCCACTGACCGCCATGCCCATAGCGGTCACCTTCCACTGGTCGACGCACACGGCCGACCGAAGTCCGGTATGCCCGTAATGGTGGGGCGCTCGAAGCCGTCTCTCAGTCGTACTTCACGCCCGGCCGAATGCTCCCGAGCCTCGGGCCCGCATCATCGTTTCTTCCCTTTCAGCTCTGTGACCTGCACGGAAAGGGTGTCGATTCGAAAGAGTGACGTGGTGTGGATTCGCTGGCAGCGGGATCTGAGCCTCGCAATCATAGGTTTCGCTTTCGTCCTGAAAGCGGCGGCCTCACGGGTGGCACAGCCCGGCCGCACCACGAGAGGGAGGTGCCGAATTTCATGTCCATGCCTGTTGTGAGCATCTGGGACAACGCCATGCCTGGCGCTCAGCCCGCGTACCCGAGGACTTCCGCGTGGGACGCCACGTGGCCACTCCAAGGTGGAACTGCCTGGGTGTTCTACAGCACGCCGGGCCAGAGCCGGATCAGGAAGCCGGTGATCCTCTCCGACGGCTTCTCCGCCGGGAAGAGCGATCCCGACGCCCTGTGGAACGCCCTGGAGAACGGCGAGTACCCGTTCGTCTCCTCGCTGCGGGAGGCCGGCTTCGACCTGGTCCTCCTCGGCTTCGACGAGCGGTCCGCGTCCATCATCGACAACGCCGGTGTGGCGATCCAGTGCATCAAGAAGGCGATCGACGACCGCGAAGGGACCGCCAAGTTGACGGTCGGCGGTTTCAGCATGGGTGGGCTGGTCACGCGTTACGCCCTCGCGAAGATGCAGCACGACGGTGACGACCACGAGACCTCGACCTATCTCTCCTACGACACCCCTCACCGCGGCGCCTGGCTGCCCATCGGGGTACAGGCGTTCGCGCACTGGGTGAAGGACAACTGGGGCTCGATCCCGGGGTTCGGCGAACTCCTCAGCAGCTTCTCCGTGCTGGTCAACAGCCCGGCCGCCCGAGAACTGCTGCGCTGGCACATCGAGACCGTCGGCGCCGAGGCCCGCCAAGACCAGGCCCGCATCGACTTCCTCGCCGAACTCGAACGGGTCGGCGGCTGGCCCGTGGGCGTACGCCTGCTCGGTGTCGGAAACGGGACGGGCACCGGCGCCGGTAACAACATCCCGGCCGGCGTGACGGCGATGCTCACCACCGGTCAGGAGCTGACGGGCACCCGTCTGGACACGCAGAACACGGGAGAACAAGTCGTCGCCGTCCTGAAGAAGGCCGGAGCCACCGAGATCCAGGTCACCACCAGCGGCCTGCCCGACATCGACGGCGCTCCCGGCGGTCTGTTCCCCGAAGCGCACAACCTCCCGGGCCACCCCGGAAACTTCGGAACCGCCGCCTTCCTGGCCGGGCTTCTCGAAGGTCAGCCAGCCGAACTCACCTACAACACAAGCACGTTCGTACCGAGCGTCAGCGCGGTGGCGGCCGGCGACATCGACGACCACGACACGCTTTACAGCAAGATCGACCCCGCCGACAGCGAACTCGACGCCTTCATGTGCGCCAGTGACAACGAGGGACACACACTGATGACCGAGGAACTCGGCGAGTGGATCCTGAGCAAGCTCCAGGGCGAATAACCCACTGCCAAGACAATGACCGGCTCCCGGTCCTGGCACGACCGAGGGAACCCGGGATCCGGTCACCGAGCCGTCCGACCGCCGTCACTGCCACACTGCCGTGCGCACCAGCCCGGCGAGTGCAAGGGCGCGACTGTGCCCCGTTTGTACCCATCGCTGCAACCAGCACCGATCCGATCCGATCCGATCAAGTGGTCAGTTCCGAACCCTGCGTCCAACAGGCGCTCCACACCTGACACGCCGGTCCAGTCCTCCAGCCACTCCCGGCCTTGGCCGGGTCCGTGGTCATCGGACACAGCCTCCACGGAGCCGTCAGGCCCCAGGCCGTGACACAACGACCGGGGGTGTGTCAGCGCGTCATGGGTCCTCGCCCTCGTCCTCGCCCCGAGAGGCGGCGACGAAGCGGAACGGCGGATTGAAAGGCCCCATCACCAGCAGTTGGACGGTCCCGGTCGAGGCGTCGATCAGCTGTTGGTACGAAGCGGCGCGGCTCTTGTCCCGCGGGTGCGGAATGTCGGCCGGGTCGGCGGGATCCAGGATGACCGTGTTCTCACTCGCCTGCTTGATCCGGCCCCGGACGCCCGGCATGACCCGACCCACCGAGAGGACAGTAAATGACCACCTCTGTAACCAAGTTCGAGGTAAAGGCGCTGGAGATCGTTCCCGCCGATCTCGCCGCCCGCATCGAGAAGGCGGGGAGCGCCCACGTCGCCGACCGGCACATGCGCCGCTACGTCTCGACACCGTCCCGGCCGTTAACGCCGCACAGCGGCGGCCGCCTCGGCTGGACTACACGGCCGGACCCGCTCACGGCTCGTGACGTCACGAGGACGACTCGTTGAGGCATGGATGACATGACGGCAGCCCCGGGCACCTCATCAGGTGCCGGCCGGGCGAGCCCGCCGGCCGGCCTTGGTTGGGCCTCGACCGGTCCGGCAGGCCTGCACCCCAGCGCGCGGGAAACGATCGAGCGCGACGTGCAGGCGGTCCTGGCGCGAGACGGGCATCCTCACCCGCTGGGCGGCGGCACTCACCCCACCCAAGCCGATGAGCCGAGCCCGCGTTGTTCAACACAGGCGCCCGCGGGGTGCGCTCACGCCGGGGTTCACTCTCACACGCTGATGCTCAAGCCCTCCCCACCGCTGTAGGACAGGCGGACAGTGTCGACCTCCGGATCCGATGCGAGCGGAGAGCGGGAAGCGTGTCGCCATGCGGTGTCGTGAAGTGGTTCGACCCTGACCGGGGCACCGGTCTCATCAGCCAGCAAGGCGCCGGACCTGATGTCTCGGCGGAAACCGCGGCAATCCACGGAAAGGACCGCAGTCTGCGCCAAGGCGAGGAAGTCCTCTTCAACATCACCCTGGACGATGCGGGACTACGAGCCGACAACATCCAGCGAACGGCCCGCAGCCAGATCCTGCCCTCGACCCCCAATCACGCCGTCACACTGCACAGCGGCACCTTCTACCCCTGGTCGGCGACGCCACACGTCCCATGAGGGGTCCAGCGGCCGGCACGGTCTGCGCGCCTGCTCGCGCCCCCAGCGATCAGCCGACCCAGAACACCCAGAGCCGCCCGGGCGTCGGCAACCCCAATCCCGGCCTCGACCACCGCCAAACCCGTAGCTGAGCACCGGCCCTGACGCGCGCCCATAGCGGCGTGGACTGAACCCGAGGCCGGCCGGACCCATGGCCCGATTCGGCCACACGCCAAACGAGACACCCACCCCCAGGGCTCACCGATTGCCAGACCGTGGAGCTCCGCGAGTTGCGGTCAGGACGCCATGGCTCCAAACGGGGCTTTCGCCACAGTTACTTCCAACCTCCCCAGCCCAGGACAACGGGCCCCGTGTCGCGCCCACTGACCCAATCGCACGCCAGAAACGCACGACAACTGCGGCCGGCGCCTGACACTGGCACCGCCGCCCGCCGTCACAGCCGGTCCCAGGTGGTCGCCGCGTGGCGACACGTCAGGTGTCAGGCCGTCAGGGGGCGTCCCCGATCCACAGAAACCCTGTCCCGTCCCCCGGCACCGGGGCATAGTCGGATCGGCCGCCGGGAGCCCACTGACCGTTGTCCGTCACCAGCACGCACCGTCGGCACGCTCATCCTCGCCCCACGAGGTGACATCGAGGAGTAGCCCGTCCAACGGTCCGCCGATCAGATCCGCGCACACGCGGTCGAGCCGGGGGCAGCGCGTCGGTGCGGTGCCGTGATGTCGCGACGTCCCGGCAGTTTCCGGTCACTGTCTGCCGTCGCGCTGACGTCGTCCCGGCCATCCGCAGGGGTCAGGACAAGCGGACGACCTCGCCGGTGGCGGCACTGCCGCGTGCTGCGTCCAATACGGTCGCGGTGGTCACGGCATCCCAGGGATCCACGGGCAGCGGACGGGTGCCACGGACCGCGGCGGCGAAGGCCGGGTAGAAGAGATCCCACTCACCGCGGGCGGACGGCGCCGACTCGGCATGGTCGCCGCGCAGCACCTGTCCCCAACACCGCTCGGGCTCGACGCCCCATCGCTCACCCTCCGATGCCGGGGAGGCACCCGAGATCAGCAGGGCTTCCTGGCCGTCCACACCGTCGACCACATACGTCCCGGTGGTCCCGGTGGCACGGAAGCGCGGACCGGGTGCGCCCTGCCGCCAGCTGCCGGACAACTGTGACCGGACGCCGTTCCGGTGGGTCAACGCGACGAAGACGTCCTCGTCGAGCCCCTCGCCGCCGTCGCGGGTCCGCATCTCCGCGTACACCCGCTCGACCGGCCCGCACAGGACGAGTGCCTGGTCGACCAGGTGGCTGCCGAAGTCGAGCAGGGTGCCACCGCCCGCGGCCGGTGGGCCCGGCTCGGGCTGGAACCGCTCGAAACGCGACTCGAAGCGGGTCAGAGTACCGAGCGCGCCGTCGGCCACCAGCCGACGCAGAGTCAGGAAGTCGGAGTCCCAGCGCCGGTTCTGGTAGACCGTCAGCGAAACCTTCAACCGCTCCGCGAGTTCCGTCGTCTCCCGAGCCGAAGCGGCGTCGAGCGCGAACGGCTTGTCACAGACCACTGCCAAGCCCAGCCTCAGCGCCTCCTGGGCCAGCGGGATGTGTGTGGCCGCCGGGGTGGAGATCGCGACCGCCTCGGCTCCGGCACGGGCCAGTTCTTCCAGGGAGTCGTACGTCGGCCGGTTGAGCTCGTCGGCGACCTGCTTGCGGCGCTCGGGAGAGGTGGTGACCACCCCGAGGAACTCACAGTCCGGGGTCGAGGCGAGCAGCGGGGCGTGGAAGTGCCTGCCACCGAAACCGTAGCCGACCAGTCCGATACGTACGGGCGCGTCCGTCATGCGTGGTCCCTGTCTTCGTTCTTGTGAAACCGGTCGCGCGGTAAAGCCTCAGCTACCTTGGAGCCCGAGTCCGCAGGTCTACATATTTACACGGAATCGCACATTTATGAACAGGCGATCGGTTGAGACCTAACAACTCCCCGCCGGCCGCCGGTGCGCAGCCCACCCACACATCCGACCGCCGCAAACCTCGGCGCCCTGCTCGCGAGTACGGGGCGCAACGAGGAGGCCATGGAGCTGTACCGGCAAGCCAAATCAGATGTCACCCGATCGTGCGGCAAATGGTGTCGAGGAGCCTGCTCGCTCGGGGGCACAGCTGTGAGTGGCTGCCCGTCAGTTGGTGGCGACGGGGTAGACGTCGTCGACCGTGTCCTGGTCGGTGGTGGTCTCCCACTCCGTCACCTTGCCGCCGCCGGCACGTTCCAGGACGTAGCGGTCGGCGCGGAACCAGATGGCTTGGGAGAGGCGGTTGCCGTTGGCGGGGTACTCGCGCTCGACGGTGACGGTGCGGTTGCTGGACTGCGTTGTCTCCTGGGCGACGCGGGTGCGCAGTTGGTGGCTGATGGTGGTGCTGAGGGAGGAGGAGAAGCCCTTGTACTGGAAGCTTGTCTCGGCGGTGACGGAGATGCTGGTGGTGGTTTCGACTTCGCGGGCGTTGCTCGTGGTCACGCCGATGGTGGTGCTTTGGGACTCCTTTTTGCTCACCTGGCCGCTGTGCTCGTAGTAGTAGACGATCTTGTAGTAGCCGTACCTCTTGAGCAGGTAGTACGGACTTTCCGCGGCCTGCCTCGCGCGGCCGAGGGCGGGGTCCGAGACCAGGGGGAAGGGTAACAGCGTGGTGCCGATGAGGACTTCCGGTGTGGTCTCCGGGTTCGGCCTTGCGTGTCCGCTCATTCGGATGACGCCGCCGACGGCGTTGCCGGTCGGACCGACGGCGGCGTTGATGATGCCGCTGTACGCGGTGTCCTTCTCCAACAGCCACAGCTGGGAGTCGCCGTCCGTTCCGGATGCCCGCCAGTAGGTGTTGACCTTGTCGGAGCCGCTCGTGCCGAAGTTGTTGGGGGTCAGGAACAGCCCCCCATTCTTGTTGCTGAGCGTGTAGTAGCCGCCCCCCGCCTGACGGAGCAGCCAGGTCTGGCTGTTGCGGACGGAGGAGTCCGCACCGTTCTGCGGCGGGAACAGGTTGACCCGGACGTCATGGCCGGCGAAGTTGTCCGGAGTCAGCAGGTTCCCGGCGACCTTCTGGGCGATGAGGTACTCGCCGTTGTCGAGGCTCAGCACGTTCCAGGTCTGCGATGTCCGGGCCTGCCCGCCGCTCTCGGACTTCCAGATCGTGGCGTAAGAGTCCCCCTCGAAGCCTGAACTGGTCAGATACAGGCCCGAGCGCTTGTTCTTCAACCGGTAGGCGTAGCCCTGCTCGATGCCTTCGGACGTTGCCATCATGCCCCTTCCGCAGCCTCATCAGGAAGCGCCATCCTCACAGGGGAGTCACTCACAGAGAAAGTACATAACCAGACAGTCACCAACACGGAGAATTCACAATTCCAACCATGATTCACCAAGCGTAGCGGCGAACGGTTGAGCCCTCCCGGGCCTGTGTGCGAACCGCACTCCCCAACGACCGGGTGTGCCACCAGTTCCGGGCTCTGCCGAGGTCCAACGTTTCCACTGGCGTGGGGAACGGATGCTCGGGGCCCGGCGGTATTCGACCGACAGTATGGGCACTCCGCTGGCCGAGACGTAGCGCGAGACCAGTCCGTGCAACAGGTCGATGTGGCCGAAGATGTAGCCGCCGCCGTGGAAGAACAGCACCGCCAGCGCCAAGGGCCGACGCTTGACCCTGGCCCCGGTGCACGAGTAGGGCACCGAGCGCAGCGCGAAGGAACGCCGCCGTCTACCGACTGGGGGTCGAAAAGGCCCGGTAGAGCGCGCGGCCGACACCCCCTGCATAGCAGCACAGGATCGACTCCGCCGAAGTCCACGTAGGCGCATTCGGGGTCCGTCTGCGACAGGAGGCCGACGAGGAAGGCCGCCACCTGACCACCGTCATCCTCTACGAGGAAGCTGGTGGTCGTGAAGTGCTGAAAGTAGAGCCGAGGCAGCAACAATGCGCGTTCCCTCGACCTGCTCCCCTTTCAGACCGCCCCACCAGGCGTCCAGAACAGCCAGCACACGCAGATGGTCGGTGTCGGCGAGATGTCGGACTTTCAGACCCGCAGGAAGATCAGGGTCGAAGTCGTACACGTAGGAACCCATGCCTGCCACCAGCCCCATCGGCGATATCGCGCTTGCTCCCAATCTGGCCGAACGCAAGTCCTTCCTGGCAGGGGCCGGACAGCCCTTCCCGGGGACACTCGGCCCGGGGGGCGGGGACGACCGGCAGGCCCGGTTCAGTCCCCTTCGACCCAGCGTCCCGGCTCCACGCCCGATAGGCCTCCAGGGCCGTGGGCAGGGTCGGGTAGATGCGCTCGGCACCCACCGAGGAGGTGAGACCGTAGGCATCCAGGTCCTCCCGGAGTTCCTGCTTGACCCGTGCCAGCGCGAGGACGATGCCCCGATGCTCCAGTTCCTGGCGGAGTGCGTCCACGGCGTCCAGAGCGGTGATGTCGACCTCGACGTTCGCCTCGGCGTTGAGTACGAGCCATCGAACCGGGGGACTCTGTTGGTCGATCGCGGCCAGGGCACGACGGCGGAAGTTCTCGGCGTTGGCGAAGAAGAGCGGCGAATCGTAGCGGTAGATGACCAGTCCCGGAACGGTCCGCGCCGTCGGGTAGTCGTCCACGTCGTGCATGCCGGCCAGTCCGGGGACTTCTGCCGGCGTGCAGATACCCATCACCTGCTCCACTCCGGCGCGGTTGTACCAGCTTCGATCGAAGAGCACGATCTCGCCGGCGGCGGGCAGGTGCTCGATGTAACGCTGGAAGTACCACTGGGTGCGCTCACGCTCCGTCGGGGACGGCAGAGCCGCGATGCGGGCGACGCGTGGGTTGAGGTGCTCGGCGGCTCGTTTGATCGTACCGCCCTTACCCGCGGTGTCGCGGCCCTCGAAGACGACGACGAGGCGTGCGCTCCCCGCCCGCGTCCACTCCTGCAGCTTGACCAGTTCCGTCTGGAGCCGCAGCAGTTCGTCCTCGTAGAGCGCCTCCTTGAGACTCATGGCCGTCTTCCCTCCGCCGCCTCCGAGTGGTGCGACCAGTCAGTCACGCCGAGCGTCCGCGCGCAACGATCCGCTTCGGGCCTGGGCGCATCGACGGGTCCGGCCCGGGGGCTCTCATCCACGTCCGGCGCCGGCTCGGCGCACGCGTCTTCGACGCTTACCCGCGCATGCAGTTCAGGGCTCACGGTCGAACCGCGTGATCAGGCCGGTCGTTACGGCCCCCGCGCGCAGCGACCCCTTGTGGGCGCGGGCAAGTCGATACCCTGGCCCGGTGGTACGTGGACGGTCGAAGGGGAAGCACGTGGGTGTGGGGGCTCCGCTGGGTCGAGTACCGCAGATGCGGCTCGACGAACTGCTCGACGAACTCCAGGTCCGCATCGACGCCGTGCGCGGCACCCGTGACCGGGTGCACAGCCTGCTGGAAGCCGTCATGTCCGTGGGACGGGAGCTGGACCTCGCCCAGGTCCTCCGGCGAATCGTGGAGGCCGCCGCGCTCCTCGTGGACGCCGAGTACGGGGCGCTGGGTGTCATCGGCCCGGACGGGCGGAGGCTGTCGCAGTTCCTCACCGTGGGGCTCAGTGACGAGGCGATTGCCGAGATCGGCCCCCTCCCCGCCGGCCACGGTCTGCTCGGGGAGGTCATCCGGCACCCGGAGCCCCTGCGTCTGACCGACCTCGGCGCGCACTCCTCCTCGTACGGCTTCCCAGCCCATCACCCGCCCATGAGGACCTTCCTCGGGGTACCCATCCGGGTCCGCGACGAGGTGTTCGGCAACCTGTACCTGACCGACAAGCGGGCCGGGGCGGACTTCGACACGGAGGACGAGACCGTTATCTCGACCCTCTCCGTGGCCGCCGGGGTGGCGATCGACAACGCGCGACTCTACGAGGGGTCACAGCGCCAACAGCGGTGGCTCAAGGCGAACGCGGAGATCACCGCGAACCTGTTGTCCGGCAGTTCTCGCGCCGCCGTGCTGGAACTGATCGCCCGCCGCGCCCAGGAGATCACCGGGTCCCTCCTGGCGGACGTCGCCGTGCCCGTGGACGGCGCCGACGGCCTGGTCGTGGAGTTCGCGACCGGTGCGGACAGCCGCGCGCGGCAGGGCCTCGTCGTACCCATCGTGGGAACGCTGTCGGGAACCGCGCACCGGACCTCCGATCCCGTCACGTCCGCACACGCCGCCGAAGACGACCGGTATCCCGCGGATGCCCAGGTGCGGGAAGGTGCGGGCCCCGCCGTGGCGGTTCCGCTGGGCACTGCCGGCGGGGAGAGCCGGGGTGTCCTCCTCCTGGCACGACCGGCGGGTGCACCGGTTTTCGGCGAGGGTGAGTTGGAACCGCTCGTCGCCTTCGCCGGCCAGGCGGCGATCGCCCTGGAGCTCGCGGAGCGACGGCGGGACGCGGAGCAGATCGCGCTGCTCGAAGAGCGCGACCGGATCACCCGTGATCTACACGATCTCGCCATCCAACGGCTCTTCGCGACCGGCATGACCCTCCAGAGCGCCGCACGCCTCGTGGAACACGAAGGAGCCGCGGAGCGCATCGGCCGAGCGGTCGACGACCTCGACGAAACCATCAAGATCATTCGATCGACCATCTTCGGGCTGCGCACGAAGGACCGTGAAAGCGTTCCCGGCCTGCGGGCGCGAGCCGCCCGCGCCGTCGGTGAGGCGGCGACCACGCTCGGCCGTCCTCCGCGCCTGAGCATGGAGGGGCTGCTCGACACCGACGTGCCCGCCCCCGTCGCGGACCACGTCATGGCGGTACTGGGCGAGCTTCTGAGCAACGCCGCCCGCCACGCCCAATCGACCCGCGTCGGCGTGACCCTCAGAGCGGCTTCGGCCGAGATCGTGCTGACCGTCACGGACAACGGCAAAGGCATTCCCGCCCAGGGCCGTCGGAGCGGCTTGCGAAACCTCGATGAACGGGCCCGGGGTCTGGGCGGGACCTTCACGGTGGACAGCCCCGATGGCGGGGGAAGCCGGTTCGTGTGGCGCGCTCCCCTGCCCACAGGCGGCTGAGGCCAGGCCGGACCACGACACCACTCGTCCGCCACGGCACTGGCGTGGTACGGACCAGACGTCGCCGACACGAAGCCGACGGCGTCAATGCGGCGCGTCCCCCGCCTTTCGGTCGGCCTCCAGCCGGAAGCCGGTGACGAGGTCGGGGCGGATCCGCAGAGCGCCGGTCATGGGGTGCCCTGCCCACGGACGGAGGAGGGCGGCGAACCGGTCCATCTCGTCCGCGTCGGCCACCGGGGTCGCGTAACCGGTGACGACGACGCTCCACCCGAGGTGCGTGGCCGAGTCGATCACGTCTGCCTCATACGCCACGACGACCCCGGGGACGTTCGCGGGAGGCACGAGAGAGGCAAGTGCCCCGCCGTCGTGGATCCTGACGATGACGTCCTCGCCCTCGACCAGGTGATTGACGGGGCGGACGGCGGGCAGCGCGTGCTGGGTGAAGACGATGCGCCCGAGGGAAACCGTCCCGAGGAGCCGCAGCGCCTCGGCCCTGTCCAGCGCCCGCATGCGCCGACCGTCTGTCGTCGGGCCGAGCGGGACGACAGGGCGCTGCGTGCCGTGCTCCATGGTGCACACCTTCGTCCGGTCTCGATCGGCTCTCGCGTTTCTGGGTGACCAGCCTCTCTCGTGATCACCGGGGGGAACCAGGGCCGTCTGGTCCCCATCTGGGTACCGGTTTCGCGGACGCCCGCGATCATGTCGCGATGCACCGCAGCGCCCGGTCGATGCCGAGGAGTTCCCTCGAATGGCCACCCTGGCGGTAGTCGCGGGTGCTGGAACCTGGTGTCGCCGCCCGACGCCTTCGGTCGACACGACCGATGAGGGCCGATCGGCCCTGTCCTTCGGGCCCCGCCCACAGGCAGGATGCCGGTGTTCGTGCGCCCAGGGCGAACCCGGCGAAGGAGTTGCGTCATGACCGACAGCGGTGCCCCCTCCCCCGCGAAGACGCCGATCACGGTCTTCCTGCTCGACGATCACGAGGTCGTGCGTCGGGGCGTGCACGACCTCCTGGACGCCGAGCCTGACCTGACCGTCGTCGGCGAAGCGGGGACCGCGGAACAGGCACTGATCCGCATCCCCGCGCTGCGACCCCAGGTCGCGGTCCTGGACGTGCGACTCCAGGACGGCGACGGGGTGACGGTCTGCCGCGAGCTGCGCTCCCGGATGCCTGGGCTCGCTTGCCTCATGCTCACGTCCTTCGACGACGAGGAGGCCCTGCTCGACGCCATCATGGCGGGGGCCTCCGGTTACGTGCTCAAGCAGATCACCGGCACTGATCTGGTGACCGCCGTCCGGACGGTGTCCACCGGCCAGTCAATGCTCGACCCGGGTGCCACCACGCGTCTGATGGCCCGCATGCGCGGCGACGCGCCCCAGGGGGAACAGGTCCCAGGCCTTCCCGGATTCACCGACCGGGAGAAGGAGATCCTGGTCATGGTCAGTGAGGGGCTCACCAACCGGGAGATCGGCAATCGGCTCTACCTCGCCGAGAAGACGGTCAAGAACATCATTTCGAGGCTCTTCGTCAAACTGGGTGTGGAACGCCGCGTCCAGGCGGCCGTCATCGCCAGTCACGCCCTGATCCCGCCGAGCCGGCACCCGTTCCCGGCAGCCGAATAGTCACCGGACCGAGTGCGTCTGGGGTCGGGCACGCCGTGCGGTCGCGTACCCGACCATCCTCCCCGACCCGACCCGGTTCAGGGGTGCGGGACCACTGCGACGGGGCAGACCGCGTGGTGCAGGACGGCATGCGCCACGGAACCGACGCGCGCCCCCACCGAGGACTCACGGACCCGGCGTCCGACGACCACCAGTTGCGCATCGGACGCGGCCGAGAGCAGCACGTGGCCGCCACTGCCCCGCTCCACCTGCTCGATGACTTCCACTTCGGGGTACCGCAGCCGCCATGGCTCCAGAGCCTGCTCCAAGGCGGCCTTCTCGTACGGTTCCAGGCCGCCGAGCTGATCGGCGATCCACATCGATCCCGGGCTGTAGCCGTAGACCGGCGGCAGGGTCCAGGCCCGCACCGCCCGGAGCGGCACCTCGCGCACGGAAGCCGCGGCGAAGGCGAAACCCAACACCTCGGCGGACTCCTCCACCCCACCCTGCTGGCCCACGACCACCTCCCCTTCGTCGGGCCCGGTCACCGGCCCGCCGTCCCGGGCCCGAACGGATACGACGGGGCACTCGGCCGCCGCGATCAGCTGCTGCCCGAACGAGCCGAGCAGGGAGCCGGCGATGACGCCGTGTCCCCGGGTACCGAGGACCAGCATCTCCGCCTCCTTGGCGGCGCGCAGCAGTGCCGGCACGGGGGCGTCCTGGAGCACTTCCGCGGTCAGTGCGAGCTCCGGGTGGCGGTGGGTGAGCTCGGCCTCGACCTCCCGGACGATGTCCTGGGCCCGGCTTGCCTCGCTGTCGCGGTGTTGAACGATCGGGACCTCGAGCGGTTGCCACAGCCAGGCGTGGATCACGCGCAGCCGCCCGTCGCGCCGCAGGGCTTCCCGTGCGGCCCAGTCGGCCGCTGCCCGGCTCTCTGGGGATCCGTCCACTCCGACGACGAGGGTGCGTTTCACAGGTCTGTCCTCCGTACTGATGCCCTTGGCATCGGGGTCGGTCAGGCAGGGAGTCGGTGGCACCGGCCGGGGGAACCGGCGCCACCGGGTTCACCTTCGCCGTCAGCGGCGGGCGACCAGAAGGGCCGACAGTCCCGCACGGCGGGACCGTCATCCCGTGGCGTCCGCCGGCGAAGCGGCGCAGTGTTGTCGGCATCGGCTCAGTCGACGAACGTCCCGGACCGCCGCACGGAGGAGCGGAAATGACCGCGTACCCGATCTCGGAGCTGGCCGCCCACTGGCGCGCCGCCAACTACCTCGCAGTCGGCCAGATCTACCTCATGGACAACCCGCTGTTGACTGAACCCCTCAGGCCGGAGCACATCAAGCCCCGGCTGCTCGGGCACTGGGGCACCTCCCCCGGACTCAACCTGGTGTACACGCACCTCAACCGTGTGATCGAGGAGCGTTCGCTGGAGGCTCTGTGCGTCTGGGGTCCCGGGCACGGTGGCCCTGCCGTCCTGGCCAACTCGTGGCTGGAGGGGACCTACAGCGAGACCTACCCGGACGTCACGCGCGACGGTGATGGCATGGCCAAGTTGTTTCGGCAGTTCTCGTTCCCCGGCGGGGTACCGAGCCATGTCGCGCCCGAGACCCCCGGTTCCCTCCACGAGGGAGGTGAGCTCGGCTACGCTCTCGCGCACGCCTACGGAGCCGCCTTCGACCACCCCGACCTGCTGGTCGCGTGCGTCATCGGTGACGGCGAGGCTGAAACGGGGCCCCTGGCCGCGTCCTGGCACTCGAACAAGTTCCTCGACCCCGTCCACGACGGAGCCGTCCTGCCGATCCTCCACCTGAACGGCTACAAGATCGCCAACCCGACGGTCCTGTCCCGGATCCCCGAGGACGAGCTCGACGCCCTGCTGCGCGGCTACGGGCACGAGCCCCTCCACGTGACCGGCGGCGATCCCGCCCAGGTCCACCAGGCGATGGCCCGCGCGATGGACCACGCCCTGGACCGCATCGCCGCCATCCAGCAGGAAGCTCGGAGCACCGGTGTCGATCCGGGGCGCGGGCACGCGACGTGGCCGATGATCGTCCTGCGCACCCCCAAGGGGTGGACGGGCCCGGCCACTGTGGACGGCCTGCCGGTCGAGGGAACCTGGCGGGCGCACCAGGTTCCGCTCTCCGGGGTACGGGAGAACCCCGAGCACCTCAAGCACCTGGAGGACTGGCTGCGCTCCTACCGCCCCGAGGAACTCTTCGACTCGGAAGGCCGGCCCACGCCGAAGGTGCTGGAGTGCCTGCCCACCGGGGACCTTCGCCTCGGCGCGAGTCCTTCCACCAACGGGGGCCGCCTCCTGCGGCCGCTGCCCCTGCGCGCCCTCGACCCGTACGCCGTTCCCGTGGACAAGCCCGGCGCGACCCTGCACGAGCCGACCCGCGTACTGGGCCGCTACCTCGCGCAGGTCATGAGGGACACGGCCGGGCGGCGGGACTTCCGGGTGGTCGGGCCGGACGAGACTGCCTCCAACCGTCTAGACGACCTGTACGAGGCGACGGGCAAGGCCTGGCAGGGCATGACGGAGCCCACCGACCTGAACCTGTCCCGGGACGGGCGGGTCATGGAGATCCTCTCCGAGCACGTCTGCCAAGGTTGGTTGGAGGGCTACCTTCTCACCGGCCGACACGGCCTGTTCTCCACGTACGAGGCTTTCGCGCACATCGTCGACTCCATGGTCGGCCAGCACATCAAATGGTTGAAGGCCTCGCGTGAGCTGACCTGGCGGGCGCCGATCGCCTCTCTGAACTACCTCCTCACCTCGCACGTCTGGCGTCAGGACAACAATGGCTTCTCCCACCAGGACCCGGGATTCGTCGACCACGTCCTCAACAAGAGTCCGGACGTCGTGCGCGCCTACTTCCCGCCGGACGCCAACACCCTCTTGGCGGTGGCGGACCACGCGTTGCGCAGCCGGGACCAGGTGAATGTGATCGTGGCGGGGAAGCAGCCCTGCTTCGACTGGCTTCCCATGGACCAGGCCCGGATCCACGTCGCCCGCGGCGCGGGCATCTGGGACTGGGCGGGCACCGACCACGGCGCCAAGGACCCTGACGTGGTGCTCGCCTGTGCGGGTGACGTACCCACCATGGAGATCCTCGCCGCCGCCGCTCTCCTGCGCGAACACCTCCCCGCGCTCGCCATCCGGATCGTAAACGTCGTCGACATCGCCCGGCTCATGCCGCGCGAGGAGCACCCGCACGGGATGACCGATGCCGAGTACGACGCCCTCTTCACGACCGACAAGCCCGTGATCTTCGCCTATCACGGCTATCCGTGGCTGATCCACCGCCTCGCCTACCGCCGGTCCGGCCACGGACAGCTCCATGTCCGTGGCTACAAGGAGTCGGGGACCACGACCACGCCCTTCGACATGGTCGTACGCAACGACCTCGACCGCTATCGGCTCGTGATGGACGTCGTCGACCGGGTTCCCGGCCTGGCCGGTCACGCGGCGGGGCTGCGGCAGGACATGGCCGACCAACGGATCCGCCACCACGACTGGATCCGCGCCCACGGAACCGATCTCCCCGAGGTCGCGGACTGGACCTGGCCGTACTGAGAACACACCCGGCGGCGCCGTCACCGACTGTTTCGAGTCTGTCGGGTGGCACGCGCCGTACGCTCACCCCGACCCGGCCCCGCCATGGGCCGGTCGGCCCTCGGCGGGGCCCGGTGGGCCCTGCCGAGGCAGGCGCCTGGAGGCCGAGACTGGACGGGTCGGGGCCCGATCGGCATCGACGGGTCCGAGCGACGGCACTCTCATCGACCACGACGCAGGAGCCGGTCATGCCCGCATCCCGCTACACCGTCAGTGACGTCATGATCGAGGTGTCCCGCCTCATGCCCTGCCCTCTGCGATCCCCACCTGTCGAACAGGAAACGGGCGATGACACAGCGGATGAGGCCTCACAGGGAGAAGGGAACGGTCGTGCTGCGGTGAGGCGGTTCAGCGGGCAAGGGCGAGGACGCCCGGCTCGCTTCCCTGCCCGTCGACGACGGGCAGGGAAGCGAGCCTGCGATAGCGCATCGCGTGGTCGGCCTGGCCATCGTGGTCGTGCGAAGCGAACGGCCCGCGGTCGCCGAGGACAGCCCGCAGACGGACCTGGTCCGTGGAGGCGGCGCTGTCGCGGACCACGGCGAGTTCCGGGCGAGCGCCGGAGCGACGTCGGCGAAAGCCTCGGCGGCCCCGTCCTCCAGCGTGCGCACGATCTCCTCCTCCTTACGAGTCGGCCGCCGTGCGGAACGCGATCTCGTCCCCTACTACGACGTAGTTGACGGGAAAGACGGCCAGTCCTTCCAGGCCGGAGAAGCCGATGCGGCCGATGCGGCCGATGCCCATGCCTGGCGGACTGTCGGTCGTCCTCCCCGTCAGCTCGGAAACGGTGGTCCCGAACAGCACGACACGGGCCGCCACCTCATCGCTGCCCTGGCCGACGACTACGGCATCCGGCGCCGTACCCCCGCCGAACGTCTGCGCCGCGAGATCGACCCTGCCTGGCTATATGACCAGTACGTCCTCAACCGCCGCACCATCGGTGAACTGGCCACACAGATCGACATGAGCGAGAACGGACTCCGCACCCGGGCACGGTCCTACGGCATTCCCATCCGTCGCAAAGGCGGCCCCAGCCACGTCAAAGCCCTCCGCGCTGCCGACGAAGTCGGCACAGCCCCCGAACTCCTGCGCCCCGCCCTCACCAGCCCCCGCGCCCGTGATTGGCTGACCCGGTTCGCGGCAGCCGCCCGCTACCCCACCCTCCGGGACGCCGCAGCCGGCCTCGGCATCAACCACGCAACCCTCATTCCCAGGTCCGGCGGCTACAAGAGACCTGGGAGGCCCGCTGCTGACACACGCCTATCGAGACCACCCCATGCGCCTGACCGCGCTCGGTGCCGCAGTGGTCGACGCCATCGCCGAACTCGATGTCGGCCACAAAGAAGACCGCAGCGGGCGGCCGACGCAGTCAGCACAATTGACTTGATCGATCGACTGGTTCAATTGACAGAGTCCATATGATGTCCTCATGGCACATGTTTCCGCGGCTGAACGCCGCCCTCAGCTGATCAAGGCGGCGATCGATCTGATGACCCGGGAGGGCATCGCCGCCGGAAGCACCCGGGCCATCGCCGCCGAGCTCGGCGTTGCCCAGGCGACGGTGCACTACACCTTCGGCACCAAGGAAGACCTGTACAGGGCCGTCATGGAACAGCTCACCGAGGAGCTGGTCGCCCAGGTCGAGCGGGTGGCGCCTGCGGACGCGGGCTTCGAGGAGACGGTCGCCGCGCTGGCCGCCGCGCTGTGGCGCACGGTGCGCGAGACGCCGGCGAGCCACCAGTTGCTCACCGAGCTGACCATGTTCGCGCTGCGGACACCGCACCTGCGCGAGGCTCTGGAGAGCCACTACCGCGAGATCACGAAGGTGACGACGAAGCTGGTGGCGGAGGCCGCCGATCGCACCGGCCACGCCCTCGCCCATCCGGCGGAGGCCATCGCCCGGTACTTCCTCGCCGGCTTCGACGGGCTCACGATGCAGCACCTCTCCCTGCCCGACCAGGCAGCCGAGGTGACCGGCCTGCAGGTGCTGGTCTCCACCATCGTGGCCCTGGCCCACGGCCGACTGCAGTTGGTCGCCGTACCCACCTCCTGACCCGACCACCGCCCTCGACCGAGGCCGCCGCCGTCACCGACGCCGGCGGCCTCGGCGCGTCCCCGGAACGAATACTCGTCCTCTCGGTGTGGGGGACCTGCTGGTCCTCCCTCCGCTCCTCCGGCGTGGTCCCGTGTCCAGGCCGGGCAGGACGCGGTACGGCCGGCCCGGCAACCGCCATTGCTCTCTGCCGCGGCGAGCGGCAGCCCTGCCGCCGGCCCGAAGAACCTCGACCTGCCTCACCGGTACGGGCCGATGCTCCGCCCGTCAGGCTGTGGGCGCCTTCTGCGGTTGGGTTCATCGGTCGCCGTCCCGCTCGCGACCGTCATCCGCAGCAGGGGCAGTGAGGCGACGAACGTACCCAGTGCCAGAAGGACGCCGAGGACGTCCGCTCCCGCCCCGTCGAGCACGGCGTCGACAGCGAGCGGCCCGAGGCCGGTGCCCCTCGCGCCCGCCCCGCTGAGGGAGGCCACCAGACGGCCGGTCGGGGCGATGAGCGCGGCGGCGGCCAGCATCTGTACCAGCACCGCGAGTTGGCAGGCCTGCCAGACGACGGCCGCGACGATGAACAGCACGGGGTCGTGGGTGATGATCAGCAGGGCCATCGCGAGGGCCTGTACGACGACGAAGGCGGCCATCGACCGCATACGCCCGAGACGCCGCGCGGCGAGCGGGCCGACCACCGCGCCGACAAGCGCCACGACACTGGAGATGGCGAGGACGGCGGACACGGCCGTGTGCGACATGCCGGTGTGCTGGCGGCCCAGGACCGAGGGGTACGACCACGCGCCCTGGGTGACGGCCCACAGCAGTGACGTGCCGCACAGCAGCAGCAGCGCGGGCCGCGCCCCTACCGTCCCGGCCTTGCCTCCCTCGTGCACGGAGCCCGCGCCTGTCCCGGCGGGACCGTCCGGAAGGCCGCGTACCAGCGGCCAGGCGAGCACGCAGCACGCCGTCATGAGCAGGAAGCCGGTGCCTTCGCCCAGGTCGTGGTCGGCGGCGGGCACCGCCATGATCAGCAGCGCGGTCACGCCGACTGTGCCGGAGATGGTGACCGCGGATGCCTTGTCGACGTCGTCGGTGGCGGCGAGTGAAGCGGTGGGGCAGTGGCGTAGACCGCGCCCAGGCCCGCGCCGATGACCAGGTTCGCCACCATCAGGGTGACGATGTCGGACGCCGCCGTGGCGCCCAGGAAGCCGAGTCCGGCGAGCACCAGGCCGAGGCGGGTCATCCGTACCCGCCGCGGTCGGGCGGCCCGCTTGGCCAGCAGCAGGGTGACGACGGCGGTCGCCATCAGCTGGGTCGCGGCCACCAGCCCCGCACTGAAGTCCGACAGGGAGAAACGGGACGCGAAGTCGTCGACGAAGACGGGCATCACGTTCGCTCCGCCGCTGCCCAGAGTCACTCCGGCGATGAGCGCCATCACCACGCCGAAGGTCAGGGCGGAGGCATTCTGCGCCTTCACAGGCACCCCCGCTCTGAGAAGGGCTGTGAGAAAGAGGGGGCGAGCACGGGCACGGGGTCTCGGCGGGCCGCCGAGCATGCGACAAGCATGAAAACCTCACCAGTTGGGGGCAGAATGCGTTGCCGGACACGCGGGCCACGGGTGCGTCGGGGCACCCGTGGCCAGGCGAGAAGGAACGGCGGCTTCAGCCGGCCCAGACGTCCTCGACGTAGACGCCGGACTCGATGAGCGCGGCCAGCCACCTGGTGGCCTCCTCGTCACCCGCGCCCGTGTACGTGCGGTGGATCGCCATGAACGCCTCCCGCACCGCGGGGGCCATGCGGCGGCCGTCGCCGCAGATGTAGACGTGTCCGCCGGCCTCCAGCGCGGCCCAGACCTCGTCGCTGTCCCGTGCGATGCGGTCCTGGACGAAGAGGGCGCCGTTCTCCGGTGCGCGGGCGAAGGTCGGACGCATGCTGACGGCTCCGGCGGCCTCGGCGGCCTCGAACTCCTCGCGGTGCAGGTAGTCGACGTCGGGGTGGTCGCAGCCGAAGTAGCACAGCAGCGTTCCGGTGGACCCGGTGTGGTGGCGGTCGAGAACGGCGCCGCGGAAGGGCGCGAGGCCGGTACCCGCGCTGACCAGGATGACCGGTACGGACGGGTCCTCGGGCAGGCGGAAGGCCTCGCTGCACGGGAGCACCCTGGCCTGGAGGATGTCGCCCGCCGTCACGTTCTGGAGGTAGTGCGAGGCGATGCCGTGGAACGTGCCCTCGCCGGCGCGGTGGGGCGCGGCGAGCAGCGACACCATCAGGTCGGCCTCGCCGGGCGTCGCGTCGGCGGACGAGGAGATCGAGTAGTGGCGCGGGCGCAGCACCGGCAGCAGTTCCAGGAAGCGTTCGAACGGCAGTTCGCAGGCGCGGTAGCGCTCCAGCAGGTCCAGGACGCTGTGTCCGGCCGCTGTCACCTTTTCGCGGAAGGTGTCGGGGTCGGCCCCGGCGAGTTCGGCCAGGGGGCGGCGCTCGGGCGGGCAGGCCGTGTGCTCGGCGAGCACGGCGATCTGCTCCTGGGTGGCGGCGTCCTGCAGTTCGATGAAGTCGGTCAGCAGGCGACGCAGGGTCAGCGGGCGATCGACGGGAAGGGCGCCCCGGCTGCGGCGGCGGGCACGCAGCCGTACGGTGCGGTCCAGGTCGAGGGCGAACCGGTCGGCGACCCTGCGGACGAGTTCGTCAGGGTTGCTTGGGAGTACGGCCAGGTGGTCGCCGGTGCGGTAGGTGACACCGTCGGGCAGCCTCAGCCGCAGGAAGCGCTTGGAGCGGCCCAACTCGTGATCCATGTCGACCAGTTCGTACGCGTCGAGCACTTCCATGGGCTGTACGCCGTGCCGTGCCGCGAGTCCGCCGATGACGGAGTCGGTCGCGTCCTCAAGCTCGTACAGCCCCGTTTCCTGCTCGGTGGCGTCCGGCTCCGCCTCGCGCGCCGTCGCCGGGGCCCCGTACCGTTCGAGCAGGGTGGTCCACAGGTCGTCCGTCCACCGGTCCACCGTGCCGGCGAAGTCCCCGGAGGCGTCCGCGGCGCCGCGTCCCAGCAGTGCGGTGGCGCCGGCCGCGGTCAGCTTCTCGTCGATGAGGGTGGGGACGCGCTGGTAGGTGGCGGCCCAGTTGCGGTCGCCGACGCCGAGTACGGCGTACTGGAGACCGTCGAGCGAGCCGGGCGCGAGCCCTTCGACCCACTGGACGAACTCGGCGGCGTCGTCGGTGGGCCGGCCGTTGTAGGAGGCGGCGACGATCACCACCGGGCCGGCGTCGGCGGTCACCTTGCCGACGGCGTCGTCGAGGGGCGCGATGGACGAGAGGAAGCCGCGCTCGTCGCCGTCCGCCAGGAGATCGCGGGCGATGCCCGCGCAGGTACCCAGGTTGGAGCCGTGCAGCAGGGTCAGCGCCGTGCCGCTCACGCGCCGCACGGTGGGCCGGTCCTGGCTCGCGGTCGCGCTGCTCGCCGCGACGGCGGGCAGGCGGCGCTCGCCGGCGGTGCGCCGGGCCAGGTTGAGGGTGAACTCGTCGGGCTTGATGGTGAGCGTCTGCTTGATCTTCAGCTGGTAGTTGGTGTGGTCGATCAGGCGGTAGCGGTGGATCACCAGTGCGAGGACCAGCGTCGCCTCGTGCAGCGCGAACTGGCGTCCGATGCAGGCGCGTTCGCCGTTGCCGAAGGGCTTGAACAGGTGGACCGGGCGGGCCTCCTCCTGCTCGGGCAGGAACCGGTCGGGGTCGAACAATTCGACGTTGTCGCCCCAGGCGGGGTCCCGGTGCAGCGTCGGAATGAGGATCTGGATCGACTCGCCCTTGCGCACGGCGTACTTCCCGCCGATGACCGTGTCCTCAAGCGGCTCCACCGCATACGCGGGCGCCGTGGGCCACAGCCGCAGGCCCTCGTTGAGCACCTGGCGGATGTACGTCAGCTTGCCGATGTCCCCGTAATCGGGGTCCGGGGCGTCCTCGTCGCCCCACAGCGCGTCCACTTCGGCCTGGGCGCGGGCCAGCACCTCGGGGTGCTTGGCGAGGTAGTAGAGCGCGAAGGACAGGGCCCCGCTGGTGGTCTCGTGGCCGGCGATGAGGAACGTGATCGCCTGATTGCGGATGTTGACGTCGTCCAGGGGGTCGCCCCCCGTGTCGCGGGTGTTCAGCATCCGCCCGAGCAGGTCGTCGGTGCTCTGATCACCGGACGCCCGGCGGTGCCGGATCACATCGTCGACCAGGTCCTTCATGAGGGTGACGTCGCCGCGGAACCGCTCCGTCTGCTTCCGCTTGAACACCTCCAGGCCGGGGATGGACTCGCCCTTGGCCTGGGCGAAGTCGAGAGCCCGCGCCAGGGAGGTGACGAAGGGGTGGTTCTCCTCCCCTCGGCCGAACGACTCGAAGTCGTAGCCGAAGCCGCACAGGCCGATCGTGTCGAAGGTCAGCCGCGTCATGTCGGCGGCGACGTCCACGGGCTCCGTCCCGGCCGCCTGGTCCCACTTGCCCACCAGGTCCCGGGCCACCTTGAGCATCGTCGCGTGGTAGCCGCGCATCGCGCCGAGTGAGAACGCCGGCATCAGGATGTCGTGCGCCTTCTGCCAGTTGGGCTCGTGATTGAAGGCGGTGAACAGGCCGTCTCCGCCGATCGCCCGGAGAATCACCAGGTCGGGGTGCACGTTCTTCTGGAACCGGCTCTCGTCCGCCAGCTCGGCGACGAGGTCCAGGCCGGAAGCGATGTGGATGTCGCTGCCGAAGATTCGGATCTTGAACAGCGGCCCCAGCTCCTTGGCCTCGTTCATCACGTAGAGCAGCCCGTCGGCGCCACCGGGGATATTCAGCGCATGGCCGACCAGGGGCAGAGCGGGGCGCATGGGGATCGGCTCGGTTCCCCGCAGGGTCACATCGGTCATGAGCATGCCTTTCGTTCGCACACCGGCTGTCGTGGCTGTCGCTTGCCGCAACCATACACACGACCTTGTCGGGTGACAATGTCGATTGATTGTGTTGACCGACATGATCGACCGACGGAACCAGCACGGGGGTTGAGGCGTCAGGGGCGATGGCGAACGGCGGCCGACCGGCACTTGACGGCACGGCTCGACATGTTTAAATGACATTGTCGAACGACAAGGTCGATCGATCAAAACGATCGAACCAGCCCAGCGGAATCGAGGTTCCCCACATGAGCGTTCCGACCACCATGCTCGCCGGACGGCTTCACCTGGACAGCAATACGTTCGCCGTCGAAGAGGTCCCGGTACCGGTCCCCGGATCGGGCGAGGTCCTCGTCGAGGTCCGGGCCGCCGGAGTATGCCTGTCCGACGTCCATCTGATCGACGGCAGCCTCAGCCCGTCTTTCCCCGTCGACGCGGTAGCGAATTCCCGTGCCGTCACCCTCGGCCACGAGGTCGCGGGCGTCGTCCACACCCCCGGCCCGAATCTGAACGGCCACTGGACACCGGGCAGGCGGGTCGTGCTCCAAGCCGGACAGGCGTGCGGCGGCTGCGTCGGCTGCCTGCGTCGCGCATCGTGCCTGCGGCCGCTGACACGCGGCGTGGACTACGACGGCGGATGGGCCCAGTACGCGCTGGCCCGTGAGGACACCCTGGCCCCGATCCCGGACGACCTGCCCTTCGACCAGGCTTCGATCATCCCCGACGCGGTCTCCACCCCGTACGCGGCCATCGTCGAGACGGGCGCGGTTCGCCCCGCGCAGTCGGTCGGCATCTGGGGTGCCGGCGGTCTGGGAGCACACGGCATCCGGCTCGCCCGCATGGTCGGCGCGGCCCCGATCATCGCCGTCGATCCGATCCTCGCCGCCCGCGAGCGCGCCTTGGTGTTCGGCGCCGACTTCGCGCTCGACCCGACCGCGGACGACTTCGCGGCGGCGCTGGCCGAGGCCACGGGCGGGCGGGGCATCGAGGTCGCGTTCGACTTCGCCGGCGTGGGTGCGGCCCGCGCGCAGGCTACCGCCGTACTGGCGCCCGGCGGGGTCCTGGTGCTGGCCGGGCTCACCCCGGAACCGATCGTCGTCAGGGACAGCACGGAGTTCAGTTACCTGGGTCACCAGATCCGCGGCCACTACGGTTCCGGCCCCGAGCACGTGGAACAGCTCATCAGCCTGACGTCCGCCGGGCGCATCGACCTGGCGCCTTCCATCACCGCCCATGTCCCGCTGGCGGAGGCGGCGGACGCGGTCGCTCGGCTGGAGAAGAAGATCGGCGATCCGATCAGGTTCGTACTCACCCCCTGAGGGACCGAGCGCCCGCACCCCCCGCACCCCCCGAGCCCCACCGAACGCCCGGTCCACCTTCCCCGCGACGTCGCGGGGGCCCACGCTCCCTCAGACGGTTCCGGCGGACGGCCGGCCCTCCGCGGGTGGACCGGTGTGGCCAGGAGTCGGGCGGTGAGCACCAGGCGCTGCTCGAGGCCCGCTCCGGCGGCCCGACAGGGCTGGATGAGAGCAGGCCGTACGGGCTCAGGCTTGCGTCGCGACGGAGCTCATCCGACGCCGGATGGCCGTATGGCCGGTGCTGTACGTCTAGACAGGCGGCGAATGCTCCTGGGCCGGCGGCACGATGCGGCGCGAGGAGTGGATGGCCTCGTGCGGACCGCAGGGCTTGGCGGTACCAGGCCCGTACGGGAGCCGGAGGTGGGGGACGCGCCATGTGCCGTACGACCTACCACCGAAACCGGGCCCGGTCGGCGTGCTGTCGATCCGGCGGGCTCGGGAGCAGGGCGAGGTCGTCGTTGATGGCCCTGGGTGCTTTTGCCCTACCTCCTCGGCTCGCGCCCGTGGAGCAGGCCGATCACCCAGGTAAACAGCCTGTCGGTCTTCTCGGGGCGGTCGAAGGTGGTCAGTGCGAGCAACGGCCTGAACCTCTGCCGGGCGATCGCCTTGGCGAAGGTGAACTCCTTCAGGCCGTCGGGCCCGTGGATGCGGCCGAAGCCGGATTCGCCGACGCCGCCGAAGGGCGGGCCCGGTATGCCGGCGAAGCTGATCACGCCGTTGACCGACGACATGCCCGAGCGGATCCGCTCGGCGATCGCCATGCCGTGGCGCTTGCTGAAGACCGTGTTTCCGAGACCGTAGGCGGTCGCGTTGGTCAGTTCGACGGCCTCGTCCATGTCCCGCACCTTCGCGACGGTCACCCCGTCGGTCCGAAGGTCTCCTCCCGCACCGCCAGGGAGTTCTCCGGCACATCGACCAGGATGGTCGGCTGTACATGGCGCTCGCCCACGGCGTCGAGGCCGCCGACCAGCGCGCGACCGCCCTCGTCGAGGGCGTCCCGCACGTGCCGGCGGATGACGTCCAGCTGGCTCGGCATGGTGATCGGCCCGATCTCGGCGCCGGAGCCCGCGTACAGACCGGCGGCCTTGGCCGTGAGCGCGTCGACGAACTCGTCGTACACCTGCTCGTGTACGTAGACCCGCTCGACGCCGATGCACGTCTGCCCGGCGTTGCTGCACGCGCCCCAGAGCGCAGCGTCGGCGGCGGCGGGGACGTCGGTGTCGGCGTCGACGATCAGGGAGTCCTTGCCCCCGGCCTCGATGACCACCGGTGTGAGTGACTCGGCGCACGCGGCCATCACCTTCTTGCCGGTGGCCGTCGATCCGGTGAAGGCGATCTTGTCGGCCCCGGCGTGGCACAGTGCGGCGCCGGTGGCGCCGAGGCCGGTGACGACCTTGAGGACCGGACGGCCCACGGCCTCCTCGAATCGCGCTCGGCGAGCCACACACCCACACCCGGGGTGTACTCGCTGGGCTTGAAGACCGCGGCGTTGCCGGCCGCCAGTGCGTAGGAGATCGACCCGAGCGGTGTGAAGACCGGGTAGTTCCACGGCCCGATCACGCCGATCACCCCCAGCGGTTTGTAGGCCACCGACGCGGACTGGTTGAACATCAGCAGGCCCGCGGACACCTTGCGCCGACCGAGCACCTTCCTCGCGTGTCCGGCGGCCCACTCGATGTATTCGATCGCGAGCCCTGCTTCGAGCATCGCGTCGCCGAGCGGTTTGCCGGTCTCGCGGTGCACGGTTTCGACGAGCTCGGGCAGTCGCCGGACCATCGTGGCCTTCCACGCCGTCAGGTGCCGCCCGCGCTCCGTGAAGCTGAGGCCGGCCCACCACGCGGCCTCGGTGCGGGCGAGGTCGACGGCCGCGCGTACCTCCTCGTCGGTGTGCACCGGGTGGGTACCGACGACCTCGTCGGTGGCGGGGTCGAGCGAGTCGAACGTGGTGGCGGTGGCTAGGCGCCGGCTGACGGCTGCTTGGCTGGTAGGACTCACGAAATCCCTTTCGCTTCGACCGTGGCATGGCTCAGAAGGCGAGTCGTTACGGTGCTTTGTGGGCGCCCGCGGGCCTTGTGGCGCTGGCGCCCGGAGGTTGGGTCAGGGCCGGTATCCGCTGGCTGTGGCACGGCGCCATACGTCTTCGAGCTGCTCGCTCGTCAGCGTTGCCGGCTCTCCGAGTTGGGCTGCCCCCAGGTACAGGCGTGCGAGCCATTCGACCGATTCGGCGTTGTGGACCGCCTCGGCCAAGGTGGCGCCACTGGCGACCGCGCCGTGGTTGCGCATGAGCGCGGCCCTCCGGTCGAGCATCGCGAGGCGCACGTTGTCGGCGAGCTCCTGGCTGCCGAAGGTCGCGTAGGGCGCCACGCGGATCGGGCCTCCGAGCAGGAGGATGGAGTAGTGGACGCTCGGCAGCTCGTCGCGCACCAGGCCGACGGCGGTGGCCCACGGCGCGTGCGTGTGCACGATCGCCTGGGCGTCGGTTGTACGGTAGATCCCCAGGTGGAGGGGGGTTTCCGAGGAAGGTGAGGTCGCGCCCGCGTCGAGGACCTCGCCGTCGAGTGTGACGCGGGCGATGTCGCCGGGTTCCAGCGTCTGGTAGCTCACTCCGGACGGCGTCACGAGTACCTGGTCGCCGACGCGGACGCTGAGGTTTCCCGATGTGCCGGTGACGAGCCCGGTGTCGTGGAGGTGCCGGCTGGCGTCGACGAGAGCTTGCCGGGTCTTCAGTTCGTTCGTGTCGTCCACTGTGCATTCACCGCTTCCGTTCTCGTGCCGTTGCCTCATGTCGTCGCAACGGATGATGGCTTTTCGGGTTTGTTCGGGCGGCTCAGTGCGTCAGGGCGCCGGCCGTCACGTTGCGGACCACGAGGGGGAGCTGGCGTGCGAGTTTCCCGCCGAGCAACACGGCGTAGAGGCGGTGCAGGGGGCCGTCGAGGACGACGCCGTGGGTGGCGCGCATGCCCTCACCGAAGGGCTCCATGTCGTGGGTGATGGTCAGGGTGGCCAGTGGCAGCCGGATGACGAAGTCCATGGCGCGTTCGTGTTCGACGCGGGTGAACTCGATCTTCTGGGCGGGGGCGCCGTGGTCCTTGACGAGTCCGGTGGTTCCGACGGTGAGGGGGCCGTCGATCTGGGCCCACGCAACGCCGGGGTCGTCGAGCTGCCACAGGGCGGCGGTCGTCCAGCGCTTCCACAGCTGGGCGGCGGTGGCGGTGGTCAGCTGGCTGTGGTGGGTGCTCCAGGTCATCGGCTTGCCTTCTCGTCGTGTGTGGTGGTGAGTTCGATGGCGGTCTGGCGGGCCGCGCGTTCGCCGGCCGCGACCGCGCCGTCCATGAATCCGGCCCAGCGTCGCGCGGTCTCGGTGCCGGCCCAGTGGATGGGGCCGACCGGCTCCGCCAGCCGGGCGTGCAACGAGGCGACCGATCCGGGGCCCGGTGCCGCCGTGGGGCCGCCGCCGAGCCATTCCTCCTCGCCCCATCGCTGGTCGGTGTAGCCGCGGGGTTCAATGGCGCGTTCACCGAAGAGGTCCCCGAGCGCCGAGAGCGCGCGCAGCCGCCGTTCGTCGGCGTCCACCTCGTCCCACTCGCGTGCGTAGTCGCCTCCGATGAAGCCGAGGATGACACCGCGGGAGGCGTCGGGAGGGCTGGCGTCGAAGGTGATGAAGATGGGGCCCTCGTCGGAGATCGTCGTGCCGCTGAGGCCCTGTTCGCGCCAGAACGGTGTGTCGTAGACGGCGTAGATCTTGGACAGGATGCCGGGCGACCAGCGCTGTGAGAGGCGCCGGTGCGCGGCGGGGAGTTCGGGGACGAACCGGATCCGGCGTCGCAGGGCCGGCGGAACCGCGACGATGACGCGCCGCGCGGTGGTGGGGCCGTCGTCGGTGTGGACGGTCACGGCGTCGTCGCTCCAGTCGATCCGCAGGACCGGCGACCCCAGGCGGACGGTGTCCGCGCCCAGTCCGTCGGCGACGCGGACCGCGACCTCGTGCGAGCCCTCGACGAAGTGCTGCTCCTGGGCGCCGTCGCGGGTGTCGAGCATCGAGTCGAGCCCGCTGGCCTGGGCGATGTAGTGCAGCACGTGCAGCAGCGAGATCTCCGAGGGTTCGCAGCCCCACGAGGTCTTGCACACCACCGCCATCAGGTCCTTGGTGGCCTGGCCGGCGTGCTTGGCGGTGAGCCAGCCGCCGAGCGTCTGGGCGTCGAGGCCCGCCGCGTCGGGGGCGTCCAACGGGCGGCCGACGGGAATCCTGCGGCTCATCCGCTCCAGGGTGGAACGGATACGGGCGAGGTCCAGCAACGAGGTCGCGCCGATCGGGGGGACGGCCCCGCGGTACCGCTTGCGGTCCTTGCGCCACATCAGCAGGTTGTCCCCGGCCTCGTGCGTGAGGTAGCGGCCCACCCCGACCTCGTCGGCGAGGGAGTTGATGTGGTCGTGGTCGGGACCGACGAAGGTGCCTCCGAGGTCGACACGCGCACCGGCGACGGTGGCGGAGTCGACCCGGCCGCCGACTCTGTCGAGCGCCTCGAACACCTTCACGCGCAGTCCGTACCGCTGCAGGCTGCGGGCCGCGGCGAGGCCGGAAAGCCCGGCTCCCACCACCACGACATCGAGATCGACGCTATCGGTCATGCTGGTTCTCCTTCGGGAAGAGGCTTGGGGGAATCGGAGAGACGGGTCGGGAGCCGGCGGGCGAGGGGCAGTACGAGCAGAAGCGCGAGCGCCGGTGCCACGAACCCGAGCCGGAGGCCGGCACCCGTGCCGAGCAGGCCCGGGACGACGGCTCCGGTGACGGCGCCGGCATAGTTGAAGATGTTGACGCGGGCGATGACCTCGTCGCTGCGGGCGGGCAGCAACTGACCGGCGGCCTCGAAGGCGGCACCAGGACACCGGTGGCGATCCCGGCGACCGCGAATCCCGCGACCATCACCGCGACACCCGGACCGGCTACGACGAGGGCGCACCCGATCGTTCCGAGGACGAGGGCGCCCACACCGACGCCACGTCGGCCCCAGCGCAGGATGGCCGGGTCGGTCACGAGCCGGGCGAGCAGGACCATCGCCAGGTAGGCCGCGTAGCCGACCGGCGCGACGGCGGCGGAGGTCTTCAACCCGTCGGAGAGATAGACGGTGCTCCTCGAGACCGCCGCGTCCAGCACGTAGGCGACGAGGACGAGCGACCCGACAGCCCAGATCGCCGCTCGGGGGAGCGGGGTGGTGCGCCGGCTGCCGGGCGAGGTGGTGTCCGACAGGGGGGCGGAGGATGCGGCACGAGCCGGAACCGGCCGGTGAGCGCCACGGCGAGCTGCACCAGGGCAGCGCTCCCGACCAGGGTCAGTGCGGAGACACCGCCGCCGGCCAGAGCCGCGCTGAGGAGCGCGCCGACGATGCCACCGACGGTGAAGGCCGAGTACAGGCTGCCCATCATGGGCAGCCCGGTGCGGTTCTGCAGGGCGACGCCCTGCATGTTGTTGCCCGCGTCGGCCGTGCCCAGGCCCAGTCCGTAGACGGCGACCGTGCCCAGGTAGACGACGAGGTCGGGGGCGAGGCTCATCCCGGCAAGGGCAGCGGACTGCAGCAGGAATCCGAGGCACAGAGCACTGCGGCTTCCACGGCGCACGGCGACCGCGTCCGCCAGCACCGACCCGAACACCGCGGCGACGCAGACCCCGAGCAGAATCACGGAGAGGACGGTGTCGCTGAAGTCCATGCGCTCCTTGGCGGCGGGGAGCGCGGTGACGACCGCGGCGTAGCCGAGGCCCTGGGCGGCGTATGCCGCGCAGACCGTCAGCGTCGTCGCGGTCGGTCTCCGATGGCGGCTCATCGCGTGGCCAGGCAGTCGGCGCTCGCGGCGAACGCGCGGACGGCGTCGAGCGTGTAGGTGCCGGCGTCCGTCCCGAGGCCGCCGACCACCTGTGCCGACGTCGCGCAGCCGAACTCGGCCGCCTCCCGCAGCCCGAGCCCGAGCGACCGGGCGCGCAGGAAGCCCGCGCTGAACGCGTCGCCGCACCCGGTGGTGTCGACGGCCTCCACCGCGTACGCCGGGACCTCCAGCACCTCGTCCGCGGTCACCACCACGGCACCGTGGGCACCGTGGGTCACCGCCACGCACCCGGCGCCGGCGCTCACGAGCGCGCGGGCGCCGGTGACCAGGTCGTCGGCGCCGGTGAAGCCCAGCACCTGCTCGTGGTTGGGCAGCAGGTAGTCGGTGTGGGGCAGCGCGGCGGCGATCCACTCCAGGATGCCCGGGTCGCCGGGGGCGAGGATGTCGACCGAGGTCGTCGCACCGCCCGCGCGGGCCCGGGCCAGCAGCGAGGCGGCGGCGTCGCCGCCCAGGAACTCCGGACCGCCGAGGTGCAGATGCGTCAGGTCACGCAGCTGTTCGTCGGAGACGTCGGCAACGGTGAACGCCGCGTTCGCCCCGATGCAGTGCCAGGCCG
The DNA here is from genome assembly GCF_041431415.1 of Streptomyces sp. NBC_00513. Taxonomy (GTDB): domain Bacteria; phylum Actinomycetota; class Actinomycetes; order Streptomycetales; family Streptomycetaceae; genus Streptomyces. Next base: position 7,893,873 of record NZ_CP107845.1, on the reverse strand, counting down.
GGCGGTCGCCGTTGGGGCGGACGGGCAGCACGGAGGCCGATGTCTGGTGGCCCGCCTTGCGCACCAGGCCGGAGATGTCCACGCCTTCGCGGACCAGGAGCGCCAGGAGAGTGTCCGCGAGGACGTCGTCCCCGATCGCTCCGATGCTGCGGACATCGGCTCCCAGTCGCGCCGCCACCAGCGCTGTCCCGCCGGCGGTGCCGGCTGCGGTGGCGCGGATGGTCCCGACCAGCTGACCGTTGTTGTGCTCGGGTATCGACTCGATCCCGATCACCAGATGGTCGAGCACGTGCACGCCCACGCACGCCAGCTTCATCACATCACTCATCGTGTGTTCCACCTCCGCCTTGCTCCGGCTCCCGGCTCGTGGTGCGACGTCCATCGCTGCGCGGCGGCCGGTTGCCGGGCCGCGACCACGAACGGTTGAGTGACGGTAGGAAGCGCCGTTTTGAATCTGGGCGCGGCGTGGCGCTTGTGGCAACATTTCCCCCCGTCGTGGCACGAACGCGCACCCTCTTCGCCTCGGGCGGAGGACGATTGCGGCGACAGGATGTCGAGGAGGCGGACTGTGGACAAAGCCAAGCTGAACCAGGCCACGATTCCTCCGGTGATCCTGACCGGGTTGCTCGAACTGGCCGACCACGACCGAATCGAGACGGCCAGGTGGTTCGCGGGCACGGGCCTGGACCGGGCCCGGCTGGAGCAGTCCCGGACGCTGGTCTCCTACCGGCAGGCGACCACCGTGATCCGCCGCGCCCTGAAGGAACTGCCTGCCGGACCGATCGGCCTCATGATCGGAAGCCGCGACCCACTCCTCACCTGGGGAACACTCGGCACCGCCGTGCGGTCCGCGTCGACGGGCGCCGAGGCCCGCGAGGTCGCGACCCGGTTCCACCAAGGGGCGGGCACGATGATGGACTACGTCGTGTCCCGCACGGACCAGGGAAACGTGGTCGAGCTCCTGCCCCGCACCCACGAGCCGGACCTGCTGGTCTTCCTCACCGAGGAGGCCTTCGCCGGGATCGTGGTCCTCACCCGGCTCATGTTCGGCCCGTCATCCGGCCCGCTGACCGCTGAACTGTCCTACCCGCCGCCACCGTGGGCCGCGGCGTACACCCGGCTGTGGCGCTGTCCGGTCGCCTTCGACTGCGAACGCACGGCTCTCACCATGCCCGGTTCCCTCGAAGAGCGCCGCGTTCCCACGGCGAACGCCACACAGTTCGAGGCCGCTCTGCACGCGACGCGCGCGATCCTGGAGTCCGACCCGGTCGACGACGTCGTGGCGGCCGTCGAAGGCGCACTTCGCCAGGACCTCCGCTCCCGGAGAACGGCGACGCAGGTCGCGGACGCACTCGGCATGAGCCCCCGCACCCTCCACCGCCACCTCGCCAGAGCCGGGTACAGCTTCGGCACGATCCAGGACCGGGTACGGCGACAGCAGGCCGACGTGCTGCTGACGCAGACACGCAGGTCGATCACCGCCATCGCGGCCGAACTCGGCTACAGCGACCCGCGGGAGTTCCGCCGCGCCTACAAACGATGGACCGACACCACGCCGACCCAGGCGCGACAAGGCGCGCGGCTCTTCTGAAGTGCCGGCGTTGGTCGAGGTGGCCGGTGGTGCAGCGGTGGCAGCCGGTGAGCGGTCTCTTCCGCTCCCTCCTGGCGTCGGGCGGCGCGCAGAAGGCGCTGCCGGGGAGGGGCGGCCACGTCGGGTTCGCGGGCAGGCCGGCGCTGCGACGACGGCCTCGACAAGTGCGTGGAAGTACGAGACCGGGAGCGGTCCGCGCCGCCGCGTCACCCCGCGCCCGGACAACCGCCCCAGCTACTCGGGCAAGCACCACGCCAGGGCTTGCGTTTCCTCGCCCTGACCGACGAGAAGGGCCGCCTGATCTGGATCTCCGCGGCCCGGCCCGGCCGGACCCACGACGCCACCGCCGCCCGCCGTGACAAGCTCGTCGAGCACCTGAAGGCAGCGGGCCTCGGCGCACTCGCGGATCTCGGCTTCATCGGCGTGGACAACCCCGAGAACCCCGATGACCTGGTCATCGTCACCGGCCACAAGGCCACCCGCGCCCGCAAGCTCACCCCGGGCCAGAAGCAGGCCAACCGGATCCTGGCCGGCGGACGCGCCCCCGTCGAACAGGGCTTCGCAAACCTGAACCGGCGGAATGGGAGTGGGCCCGGCCGAGTGAGAACGGAACCGCCACCGGTCGTATGCCCGAACTGAATCAGGGTCTCGAACGTCCCCCGTCTGCAGCTCAATTGAGGTCCCGTCATGAGTGCGATGCACGCGTGGGCTGGCGCCCATTGATCGACGTGCCGCCGTCGAAGCCGCGGCTGTCCGCGCCCGCGCCGCCGGCACGGCTCGCTATTTCGTTCCGTTGCCGAAGACAGTGGACCGTGTCCGGCATCGCCTGGCGGCCGTACGCCTCCGACTGCCCACCGCGTCCCTGCAGACGGCCCGGCACTGGCCGTACCGGACAGGCCACGGCCCACTGCGCGTCTGTCATGCCAGTGGGGTAGCGGCGCTCGCGCATCCCGCTGTCCGCCGCGTTCTCGAGCTGGTGCGCAAGACAGTGCACGACGGGGCGACCGGACCGGACCCGGCCTGCACGAGGATGCAGAACCGCTACAACAGGGCCTCTTGGCAGGCTCGTTGGCGTGAAATCTGCCGAGCTACCAAGAGACCCCGTCCTCATGCTCGGCACCCGCCGCGATCACCCGAACGAGACTCCCGTTCGCCTACGCCGCACAGGACCGGACCGACGAGAGCCACTCAGGAGTTGCAGCGGGGCGGAGTGGGGCTGGACTTCGCAACGTGGATGGTGGTCAGGCCGTTGGCGTGCTCGAGGGGGACCGTCACGGTGTCACGCACCGTCCAGGTGTGCGGCCCTCCGACGCCGAAGGTCCAGGTGCCTGTCACCTTCTGGGCGACCTTCGCCAGCTCGTACCAGCCGTACTCTCCGGGCTTCACAGCGAACTTCGTCTGCTCGGCCTCACTGTGCGAGTTCGACCACACGACCTTGGCGGATACCTTCAGCTTGGCCGTGACCTTGGCGATCAGCGAGCCGACAGCCCCCGTCTCGAAGCCGACCTCCAACTCGCTGCCTACCTCGTTGGAGTAGCCGGTCGTCTTGGTCCTGGTGAACACGTGGTCGAGCGGGTATGGCGTGTCGTTGTACCACACCTCCGACGCGCAGATACCTGGCAGCGGGGCCGCGGGGGCCTCGCTCTCCGCATTCCACGTGCAGGTGTCCGTTGACTTCTGGCAGGTGTTCGCCGCGTGGTCGATGGCCAGGTCCCAGACCGCGGAGTGCGGCCCCGATCCAATCGACCAGTGCTGGCCGCCGGTTTGGAGCTGGCACGGTGTGGCGATCACGGGGTCACCCACCCGGGAGTTGCGCACATCGGCGCCGAAGGCGGCCAGGCACTTGCCGGACTCGACGTTGCGGATCATGAACTTGTAGCCGGGGCCAGGGTTGAAGTACCAACGCTGTGAGGCGTTGTTCTGGCAGTTCGCGGTGACGAGCACGTCGTAGCGCTCGGCGGTCGGCTGGCTGCCGACGCAAGTACCAGTCGACTTGTTGACGATCTCGAACGTCGCGTCCGCCCGGTTCACACTGAGCTTCCAGAAGCGGTTCTCCCCGTTGTCCATCCTGTCGACCACGACCTGCTGGTTCGACAGGGCGCCCGGGTGCAGCGCGAGTACGAAGCCTCCCGAACCGCTCGCGAAGAGTTTCATGCAGTCGAGGCTCTCCTCCCGCGTCCGGCAAGACTCTGTCAACGCCGAGGCGGCATGGGCGCTCGGCGCGGAGGCGAGGCCAGCTGTCAGGGATAACAGGACGATCACCAGGGCAGTGACCGTCCTGCGCAAGGACCTGGCGCGCGTTGTGGTCATTAACGAGATCACAGAGGACTCCAATCCAATGTTTGTAGGGAGGTCCGGCGCTGGAGCGCACATGCCGTGCGGTTCCACGTCAGGCTCGGCACGGTTCACCACCCCCGACGGGTCGGGTCAGTCGCGATCGCGACCACGCCGTCATGGTCACCCTACATCGAATTTAGAAGATCTCTTCAAGATTGGATGCTTCGGCACACCGGCTCGGGTGCTCGGAACAGGCTTCGTTGACCAACGAACAGTGCGAACACGCGTTTTCGCACGTCGTTCTACCGCGAACTCGTGGCCGCCGTTGCTCCCGGCCGACCCGGCCCGGCGAGCGGATCAAGCCCCGCACCGCAGCGTCCGGCGCGGTGCTGACCGGGCGCCTCGCGCTGCGGTCGCAGCCGGGGGGGGTGCCCCTAATTCCTTCGTAGGTATCGCGGTGGTGCTGAGTGGCTTCACGGCGGTGTTCGAGTGGTGAGGTCCGTTACGCCTGTCGTCACCCCGGTCCGTGAGACCTCTGGGTCTCTGCAACACGCGCCAGAGCGGACCCCGGCGCATGAGGCGGCTCGCCGTTGAGGCGAACGGTCGGAACCGCGGCAGCGTATGTCCTCGCGTGGATGAAGTCCCGCAGGACGACCACCTGATCCCACGTTGGCGGGAACTGCTGGGGCACTGGCGGAATCTGCCGTCAGGTTCCCACGGAATTGCGCGCGGCCAATGCCTCGCGGTTACCCGCTCGACGCCAGCCGCCACCCTGCAGACGTGGACATATAACCTCTGTCGGCGGTACCACCTGCTGGAACAGCACCAGCTCGTCGGCACCAGGCATTCACGTGGGCGGACAGCATTTCCGGTCGGCAGCGAGGTGGATCTTTCCGGTAAGTGAGGCGGAGCCCGAGGCGGCGCTGCGTATCCCAGGCGAAGCTGGCGCGGGCGTTGCAGCCGACGCTCAGACGGAGCTCAGATGATCCAGGCACGTGTGGGCACAACAACGACGGCGCGCGTGCCGGACGCACCGTTTGACGGGTAGAGCTGAACCAGCATTCCATGCCTGGAGGCCAGCCTCCCGACCACGAAGAGTCCCATGTGGGAATAGACCTCTACATCAACCGCAGGCGGCATCCTGAGTTTATCGTTCAGACCCTCAATCACATCCGGCGCAATACCTAGCCCCCTGTCGAGAATCTCTATCGCCAATCGTCGATCAGGGTAAAGAATCGCAGTCATCAAGACTTTGAGATTCTCAACGGAGAACTTCGTAGCGTTCTCAAGCAGCTCGGCTATCAGGTGCATGAGATCAATGACTACCGCGCCCTCTATTCGTATATTGGGGATATCCTTCAGTTCCACTCGAGAGTAACTCTCCACCTCCGAGATGGCAGCGCGGAGCACATCGATCAAAGGAATTGACCCAGGCACCAGGCGCCGCCCCGCCGAATCATCACCCCCGAGTACAAGCAAATTCTCTCCATTCCTCAAAATGCGAGCGGCCAGGTGGTCGATCTCGAATAGACGCTCAAGCCGAGCTTCGTCCATCTCAGTTCTTTCCAGTTCCGAAATCAAGCCAACTTGCCGCGTGACCAGATGTTGATTTCGACGTGACATATTGACCAGGATTGCGTTTACATTGCCCCTGAGAAGAGCTTGCCCTGCGGCCAGATCAACTGCTTGAAAATGTAGGCCGTCAAACGCTCTGGCCAGCTCTGCTATCTCATCCGATCCATCAACCGAAATCGGTGCAATAACAGTGTCAATAGCCTCAGACGTCACACTGGAGAGGGAAGCGACAACATCAGGCAAGGACTTATTTGCAATGCGATGGACGGAGTCACGAAGAATTGTCAACCTGGAAACCATAGAGCGAACCATCGCCAGGGCAAGCGTTGCGGTAATCAGGAGAGCAAGCAACATGGCAAGCACTTCGTCAATGAGAGCCTCTTTCGCCTCCCGTGTGCTGTCCGACGCAAAATGGACAGCTCTGGCGGTTAGCATACTCTCGATTCTCCAACTTTCGTCGAATTGAACGCTTGCACCCTCCATCCAGCGATCAGGGGTGACCCCTCGGGAGGCGAGCTGCTGGTTGCTCAGGCCAGCCCCTACGTGCCTCACCATCTGCTCCATCCCGGGGGAGGTGAGATCCGAGCGCGGACTCGCCTCGAACTCGCCCCCCGAGGAACTCGACAGCTCCTTTCTGGCTATTTGCGCAAGCGATTGATACCCGACACTCCTGGCCGCTTGGGTGTGGCGAGTGACTGGGTCACCGGAGTTACGGACATCCAGCAGCATATGCATGACAATCGCCCGATTGATCGAAATTGCTTCCTTGGCCAGAGCGATCGCATACACCGCTCGCGCATCCGAGGTGACGCTACTTCCGGTACCTAGACTCAACTCATTGGTCAGGGCAAGGAGGGATGTCACGATATCCGAATACGCCTCCTCCGTATCCACCCCGGGAGCAAGGTATGCCCGCGCTCTCACTTCAGGAAGTCCGGACAGAAGACGGTCCACCTCCACAAGGCGATCATGCAATCTGCCTGCACTCGGCGCCATTTCTGCATGTTGCTTGAGAGTGAATATGGAAGCACTGGTGACCCGATGAAGATCTCCAACCAGGCCACCGTCTCGCTTTCCTGCAATGAGCGGACTCACAGATAGGTCTCGTTCGCGCTCGAGATGATGGGCCACAAGCGTTGCCACCTGAACCAGCCTGGCAGTCTGCTCTGCGGTCGAAGCAGACCGCCATTCGGCTTGATTATCTCGCAGCCGCAGGCCGCCAAAAGCCACGGCGAGCAGAACAGGAACGAGCAGGGATATAGATATTTTGGTGGGAAGCCGCTGCTTCTCCCAGAACCCTTTCCGAATGACACGGCTGCCGAGCGAGCGAATCTGGCGGTACAGTCGCTCAGCGCGCACGGTCTCGTAATAATTCTTGAGCATTCATCGACCTCCGACTTCTAGTCGCACAGTTATTCGAAGATCGGCCGTGGCATTTTCCCACTCTGGGACGCCACAGGTTGGGCGCAAGGTGGTGAACCACCCACATTGGCAGGGAAACTGACTCGCCCGGATGATGAGCTCACTTTCCTTCGGGCGCCGATATCGACCATCAGCCGCATGCCTTACCGAGGCCGGCCCGGGCGACTCCCCCGGTTGAGCTGTTCCAGCTCCTCTACGTGCAGGTCGGAGGTCGCGCCTGGCAGCACGACCCGCCTCTTGCCAAGGGTCGGTGCAGGGTGGCGCGCTGCCGCATGGTGCGGGTGGCCAGGCCGGCGCAGCAACGCATTGCTGGGGAGATCAGAGGCCGCACCCCGTGGCTTGGACCGGTGGAGGACCCCTCGCGACGTCCAGGGCTTCGCCCCACGGTCGTGAGGTGCATCCTGCGACGCCGACCCGCTGCTGCTGGAGCGGGTGGAGGTAGAATAGCCAAATATTGAAGGCTTCTTCAAGTCTTTGAGGGGTCCCTCTCGCCCGATCGCCAGCTGGGCCGAAGCATGCCCCCTGTGCATCACCGTGGCCCCGCGATCCCTTACGGATTGCACGACACCTCGCGAGCTGGGCGTGGTTGGCGGTGCGACGTGGCACCTTGGCTCATCACTCATGGACGCCGGGTTGGAACGGGTGCAGCGATCATCAGCGACAGGAGCGTCACGGCCTGTCGGCCCTGATGACCACTGAACTCGACCTCGAAATCCGCCCGTTGTGGCACGAACGGCACCAGGCCAGGCCCGTCTCACAGCTGCGGAAGCGGGCTGCCGACCGGCGCCAGAAACCCCTGCCCTGGCGCGGTCCTTGAGACCCAACACCGGGCCCGAACCACCGGGTCCCGCTCCGCCGCCCAGCCCGAACCGAAACCACCCGAACACGGAACCCGGCACCCGGCACCCGGCACCCGGCACCCGGCACCCGGCACCCGGCACCCGGACCAGCGGACACCCGGTCGCACCACAACCCACGTCCAGGCGGACCGGAACAAGGAGATGTGCGGCACACAGCACACTTCATCCAAGAGCGGTTCGAGCGAGGTCGAGACAGCACTCCAGGAGCGCTCACCGCCGAACCCCGACCTCTTCCCACTCGGGCCCGGCTGTCACCGGAGCGCGGCGAAGCCGCTGTGGGCGACGTCAGGACTGCGGTGTCTCCGTCTCCCAGGACGCAAAACCGGCGACGCCCGCGACTGGTGATTGCTGATGTGATCACGACCTTGGAGCGCTCCCAGCCATCCCTCCTCGTCGGGCTCAGCCCGGCGCGCCTACGGGCAGCTGGTGACGACTCTGAAGCGTGAGGGACAGACGCGTTAGGCAAGAGTCGGCGGTGGAACCCATCACTGGAAGATCAGGTTGTGCTGGTCAGACGTACGGCGCACTGACTTGACGGTGCGTGAGCCAGTCGAGGTGTTCGGGGTACCCAGGGCGTCGTCAGGTCTTGCCGTTGGCTGCGCGCGCACCCGACTCACGCCACCTCGCGCAGTCTGTACAGCACCCGGCATTCATCCAGAGCAGTTGTCTGATGGTGTGACCTTGAGGTTCTCTTCCCACGCTGCGTGCTCTTGATCGTCCATGGCGAAGGCTATGAACAGAGCGCGAAATGCAGCGTTCGCCGCCTCAACATCGTCGGCCCGAAGACCTACAAGGTGGTACAGGTTCAGCCCCTCGGCCAGGGCTGCAAATGCGCGGGCGCCGGCCTCTGGCCGCCTGGCACCTGCTGCCCGCAGGGCCACTTCGGCGACATGTTCCATACTGCGAACGATGCCGGCCAGCGCGTTGGTCTGACTCGGGTTGCGCACAGCGTGAAGGAGTACTTCGTAGCGGGCCAGTTCCAGGGCAGGTGAGTACGTGGTCAAGAGCTTGGAGAATTCGGCAGCAACATCCGCCGGGCTGGCCTCGCCGCCCTCGAACCGCTGAGCGAGGGCTTCCAGGTGGGTATTGAGATTCTCCGCGATGAGCTGTATCGCTTCGACGGCCAGCTGGTCGATCGTGCCGAAGAAGTAGGAGACGGAAGTGAATGGGCACCCCGCGCGTTCGGTGACCGCCCGGTGAGTAAGGCCCGCGATACCTTGCTCCGCCAGGACCTCGAGTGCGGCGTTCAACAGTTCTTCACGGCGGCGTGCGCCTTTGGCGTAGCGCTTCTCAGGGTTGGGCATGTCTTTCATTCTAGCAATGTTGTAGACATCTTCAACATTGGGGGCTAGGGTGGAGAGGTACCGCCCATCTGCTACGACCCCGCAATTACTACGCGTGGTGTCCACCCGGTTGCACGCAGTGTCGCGCGCCACCCTCCGCAGACCCTTCCACCTCCATCCGGAGGGACGTCATGGCGTTTTATCGCACCTCTCAGGACGCCGCCCGCGCTGTGATCTATTTGCGGTGCTACCCGTATGACATGTGGCGCATGGAGCCACATCGTAAGGCCTTGGCCCACCTGGCTGGACTCCTGGGGCACCCTGAGGCGCCGGTCTATCTCGACAACGGATATCGCTCGGGCGTAAAGCTGCCGGCACTCGAACAGGTGATCACTCTCGCGGGGGCAGGAGCGTGCCGACTTCTCCTTGTGCCCGGTCCGTTTGTCTTCTCAATCTACGAGAGAGAAGCACGTTCCATCACTCGCCGCATCACCGCGGCAGGGTGCAACGTGGTGCAACTGCCCTGACGATGCGCAGGACTCCACGGCCGGATGTCCCACGAGCTGGTGCGTGGTTGGCGGTGAAACGTGGCACCTTGGCTCGTCGATCATGGGTGCCGGGTCAGGAACTCGACGGGTGCAGCGATCTCAGCAACCCGAGCGTCACGGGCCTGTCGGCCATGACGACCACTGAACTCATCCCCGAGCCAAAGGCTTTGCGGCACGAACGGCGACAGGCCAGGCCCGTGTCACAGCCGCGGAAGCGGGCTGCCGACCAGCGCCGGACAACAGGCGACCAGCTCCTCGCCAGGCCGTCCATCTCAGCCACGCAACCATCACGACATCCTGGTCTGCCTCCACACCACCCATACCCGGGCTGCCCAACAGGTCCGCCCCTGCCCGCCGACCCGGACCGAAACGGACCGGACCGAAACGGCCACATCATGAGCCCGGGCGGATACCCCAACAACCACGGCCACCAGCAGGCCCCGGACTCCATGCCGTGGCACCACGAAGCCCCCCACTATGCCAGGGCCGAGGGTGCAGGGCCTGCCTCACCAGGCCCTGCACCACGATCCCGCCGTGGCGGCACCACGGGCACCGGCAGCGTGACCGTCAGCCGCAATGCCGCAAAGGCATCAGCGGGCACTACCGGGCAAACGGGAGCGACCGGTGCCACCCTCAGGTACGGTCCGCCTTGCTCGGGGCGGGAATCCTGCTCATCTTTGTTGGGCCATAGCGCCATTGCCCGTTCCGCTTGCGCGGTGATGGTCAGCGAGGGATTCACGCCCAGGTTGGCCGAGACGGATGCTCCGTCCACCACCGAAATGCCGGGGTAGCCGAAGAGACGATGGTACGGGTCGATGACGCCGTGCTCCGCATCTTGGCCGATCGGGCAGCCGCCGAGGAAATGCGCGGTCAGGGGGGTTCCCATCAGTTCGCCAACGTTGCTGCTCGCGGTGCCGTTGATGGATCGCGCGAGTAGTCTGGCGCCCTCTGCGGCCTCGGGAATATGGTCCGGATTGGGCTCGCCGTGCCCCTGCCGTGCGGTGAGCAGGCCCTTACCCAGCCCTTTGGGCCTGAGGCAGGTGGTCAGCGAGTTGTCGTGGGATTGCATGACCAGTCCGACGATGGTCCGCTCCGACCAACGGCGGTAGTTGATCATCCGGACCGCATCGCCGGGCCTGCGCAGGTTGGCTCCGATGAACTGCAGCCAGCGCGGCAGTCTTCCCCCGTACGGGATTTGGAGGATGGACAGCGGGGCCATCGCGTTTGATCCCTTGCCGTACCGCACCGCTTCGATGTGAGTGGTCTCATCGGGGTGGATGGAGGAAGTGATCGCCACTCCCCTGCTGAAGTCCACCCGCTTGCCGAAGTCCACCTTGGGACCGCTGTGCTTCCTGCGGTAGAGCCGGTCCGAGGTCGTGGCACCCACCAGCGCCTCGGAGTTGGTACGGGTCAGTTCACCCAGCTTGGGCGAGATGCGCGGCAACAGGCCGGTGGCCCGCATCCGATGCAGCAGTGTCTGGGTGCCGTAGGTGCCGGCCGCGATCACAACCTGCCGTGCGCGGAGCACCGTTTGCCGCCCCTTGCGGCGCTGGTCGGTAGGGACGGTGATGACACGGTAGCCACTACCGGGCTCCTCGGCGACTGCGACGACTGTGGTCATCGAGTGCACCACCGCGCCGGACATCTCGGCGAGATGCAGGTAGTTCTCATTGAGGGTGTTCTTGGCGCCGTAACGGCAACCTGTCATGCATTCCCCGCACTCGGTGCACGCCTTGCGGGATGGTCCCACGCCCCCGAAGTACGGGTCCGGGGCAGACTGGCCGGGATCGACGCGCACCGCTCCATCGGCGTCCTCACCGTCACCGAAGAACACCCCTACGGAGGCCATGCGGAAGGTATCGCCGACTCCCATCTTCTCCGCCACGTCCTGGAGGTGGATATCACAGGGGGTCATGGTCCGGGTGGACCGCGTCCCGAGCATCCGCTGCGCTTGGTCGTAGTACGGTTTGAGCTCTTGCGCCCAGTCGGTGATGTGCCCCCACTGTGGGTCCCGGAAGAACGCTGTGGGCGGCACGTAAAGGGTGTTGGCGTAGTTCAGCGAACCGCCACCCACGCCCGCGCCGGCGAGCACCATCACCTTGCCCAGGAGATGGATGCGCTGGATGCCGTAGAACCCCAGCGCCGGGGCCCAGAGGTAGTTGCGCAGGTCCCAGGAATTCTTTGGCAGGGTCTCGTTGGTGAAGCGGCGGCCGGCCTCCAGGACACCGACGCGGTAGCCCTTCTCGGTCAGGCGTAGCGCCGACACGGATCCGCCGAAGCCGGAGCCGATGACGATGACGTCGTAGTCGAGGGCGGGGACGTTCCCGCCCTCGGCTGCTTCGGGATGAGCAGTCTGCTCATGGGTGCGCTTGTCTGATGACATTGGTACCTCCATCGGCTGCGTCTGGGCCGGGCGCGGATCGTGGTCGGCGGCGGCGTGCTGTGTGAGTAGTGCCGGCTGGGCGAGGGCGCGAGGACCTCTCTTGCGGATCTTGTCGGCCGGACCTGCGTGGTCCGGCGCCGTGTATCTCAAGGCGGAGGTTTCTTCCCCGTACTGGAAGTACCGAGATGCCCCGACAACGCAGCGAGGTACGGTGTCGGACGGCGCGGACGGGACAAGATCCGAAAGAGACGGGCCCAGGCGTGTCGTCAGGGGGACCTCGCGTCGGATCCGGTGGCTGAGTCAGCGGAGGCGGAGCGCCTTCATCGCGTGCAGGCTTCGGCTGAGGAACGACGCGTACTTCTCGTCGTTCATGCCGAAGGCGGGGCCGAGCGGGAGCAGGCGTTGGTGAGCAACGGTTTGTGCCTCTGTGTACTTCAATATGCCTTCGGAGCCATGGCGGCGGCCCAGGCCCGAGTCGCCCATGCCGCCCATCGGGGAGCGGACGCTGCCGTAGGCGGCGGCGTAGCCCTCGTTGACGTTGACCGTTCCGGCCCGGAGTCGTGCGGCGACCGCTCGGGCGCGGCGCCCGTCGGTGGACCAGACACTGGCGTTGAGTCCGTACACGGTGGTGTTGGCGAGCGCGACCGCCTCGTCCTCGTCGGTGAACCGGTAGACCGAGACCACTGGGCCGAAGGTCTCCTCCTCGTGGATCGCCATCCGTGTGCTGACGCCTTCCAGGATGGTGGGCTCGTAGAACAGCGGGCCGATCTCGGGCCTGTGGCGGGCACCGGTGATCACCGTGGCCCCTTTGTCGACGGCGTCCTGGACGTGGCGGGTGACGGTTTCCAGCTGGCGTCTGGAGACCAGGGATCCCATGTCTGCGCCGTACCCCAGCGGGGTGCCCAGCCGCATGGCCCTGGTCCGGGCGGCGAAGCGGCTCAGGAAGTCGTCCGCCAGGGATACATGTACGTACAGCCGCTCTATGGAGACACACAGCTGGCCAGCGGAACTGAAGCAGGCGCGGACCGCGCCGGCCGCCGCTTTGTCCAGGTCCGCGTCGTGGAGCACCAGCATGGCGTTCTTGCCGCCGAGTTCCAGAGAGCAGCCCACCAGCCGGGCAGCGGCGCTGCGAGCGACCTCGCGGCCGGTGCGAGTGGAGCCGGTGAAGGAGACGTAGTCGGCGCGTTCGACGACAGCGGGGCCGATGACATGGCCCTCGCCGACGACGACCTGCCACACCTCTGCCGGGAGGCCGGCCTCGATCAGCAACTCGCGCGCCCACAGGGCGGTGAGCGCGGTCTGGCTGTCCGGTTTCATCACCACAGCGTTTCCCGCGACGAAGGCGGGCAATGCGTCCCCGACCGAGAGCCCCAGAGGGTAGTTCCAGGGCACGATCTGGCCCACGATCCCGCGCGGCTGGCGCAGCTCGGTGACCTTGGTGAGGGACGGGATGACTCCCAGGTGTGCCTTGGGGCGCAGGTAGGCGGACGCGTTGCGCCCGTAGTGGCGGGCGGCGACGCAGACGCCTTGGATCTCCTCGTGGGCGTGCAGCCGTGTCTTGCCGGTCTCCAGCTGAATGATGTCCAGGGCCTCCGACTGCCGACGCAGCAGCAGGTCGTGGAAGCGGAGGAGGACCGCGGCCCGATGGCGGACCGGGGTGGCGGCCCAGGCTTGCTGGGCCTCGCGGGCCCGCGCGAAGGCGGTGTCCACGTCCGCAGAGGTCGATACAGGCAGTTCAGCGAGCTTTCCCCCGGTGAACGGGCAGTAGTTGGCGGTCAGGCTCGCAGTGGCCGAGCCGCTTGAGACCGCGTGGCGCGTCCCGGTCACCACGCCGCGTACGAGGCGGGCGACCAACTCGGGTGTAACAACGTCGAGAGCCGTCCGGCTGCCGGGATCGGCAACCGGATTGCCGGCGGTGGACACGTCGCGCCGGGCGCCGTCGAGTTGGGCGTCACTGGTGGATGTGCTGTGTGCTTTCATCGTGGTCCGTTCGTGTCCAGATAGAGGACGGGGCCGGCCCCCAAGCGTCCTACGGCGTTCAGGGCGAGCAGGGCGGCCATCGACTTGGCGGTGTAGACGGGTTCGAGGACGAGGTCTTCTGTATCCGCGGCCACTTGCCGTGCGTGTTCTCCGTCCTCTGTCGCGTGGCCGTAAGCCGGCCCGAGCCAGTCCCGTACGACGATCAGGCCGTTCCTGCGGATGTCGGTCGGCGGAAGGTCCGCTCCGAGCGACACGAGCACCTTCTTGGTGCGGCAAGCCAGCCGGACGAGGCTGGGTGGGTCCAGTCGCAGCGTGTCGTTGACGACGACGGCGACCACCTTGGTGTTGCGCAGGCCGCACAGTTGGAGGCCGAGCAGCAGTCCCGCTGCCGTGCCTCCGGATCCGACGGCGGTGACGATGTGCGACGGTTCGGGGAGAACTTCGCAACGTACCTGGGCGGCGATCTCCAGTGCTGCCTCGACATAACCGAGTACGCCGATGGGTGACGAACCACCCGGTGGGATGAAGTACGGCAGTCGGCCGCCAGTCATGTGACGGGCGGCCAGGAAGGGCGCCAGCGCGAGGGTTCTCGCCTTCGTGTGCGTGAAGTGCACGGTCGCACCGCTCTGCTCCAGACGTGTGAGCTGCGCGCGTACGTGGTCGTCGACGGGCTGGTCAATCAGGGCGAGTGCCGTGTGCAGGCCCTGGTCGCGTGCGTACAAGGCGGTCGCCAATCCCCAATTGGTTCCCAGGCCGCCCACGGTCAGGATGGTGCGCCGGCCTTGACGGAGGGCGTCAGCCAGCAGCCATTCAAGTTTGCGTACTTTGTTGCCGCCCCATCCACCATCGCCGAAGGCACCCTCGCACTTCATCCACAGGGGCGCGGCTCCCGTGGACAGTCCCGGGAGGCGACGCACAGGTGTGGGAGCCGATCCCAGGCGTAGGTGAGGCAGTGCCTCCCGCAGCGCCGGGAAGCGCTGGTGCAGAAGCGGGACCGAGGGGCTCATGCCGGTTCACCTGCACCGACCGGGCGGCCCAGGACGCGCCTGATGTGATCGTTGGTGAACACCCCGTGAGGGTCAAGGCGAGCTCGCACTGCCTGGAAGCGGTCCCAGTGTGGATACTGGCGGCGCAGCATGTCTGCGGTGAGGAAATGCCGCTTGCCCCAGTGCGGCCGTCCACCGAAGTCGATCATGGCCTGCTCCACGGTTCGGAAATACCGCTCCCATGGGATGCCCGCGAACTGATGCACGGCGATGTAGCAGGTCTCACGGCCGCCTGCCGGACTGAGGTACGCATCATCTGCGGCGACAAAGCGGACCTCCAGCGGAGTGGGCACATCGAACTCGTGCCTCTCGGCGATCTTCATGACGGTCCGCACCGCCTCGGCGGCGTACGCACGCGGGATTGCATACTCCATCTCGGTCAGGGGTACTCGGCGTGGCGTTGCGAATACCCGGTAGGAACGGTCGACGTACCTGGTCGTTCCTGAACAAGCCGAGGCCAGCCGGTTCAGCGTCGGAATCCACCCTCTACGTGCTCGACCGAGCAAACACACACCCAAGTAGGCATGATTGGTCAGGAGCATGTCATGACACCATGCCCCGGCTCTTGATCGCGGACGAGGGGCGGCCGAGGTCCGGTTCCAGGTCTTCGTCATGGCCAACTCGCTGTGTGGGAAGGCGAAGAAGCCGAAGTGGTCGTTGCTGTCGACGCGCTCGTCGAGGCTGCGCAGAACCGTCTCCAACGGCGCAGTCGTGTCCTCGGCACTGAGAGTGAAAGCCGGCACGGCCTGCAGCGTCACCGCAGTGACGACACCCAGGGCACCCATGCCCACCCGCGCGGCCCTCCAGGCGTCGGAATCCACCCCCTGACCGACTTCCAGGATGCTGCCGTCGGCGAGGGCGAGCTCGATCGATTTCAAGCCTGCGGACAGGTTGGGCAGCGCAATGCCGGTGCCGTGAGTGCCCGTCCCTGTCGCGCCGGCGATCGACTGCACATCGATGTCGCCGAGGTTCGCGAACGCAAGACCATGGTCGTACATCACCGCACTGAGCGCTCCCAGCGATATTCCAGCCTCGACACGTACCAGACCGGTCGCCGGATCGATGTCGAGCACGCGATTCATGCGCTCCAGCGACAGTAGGGTCCCATCGGTCAACACGCCGTCGGTGAAGGAATGCCCGGCTCCCGCCACCCGGACCGTGCGGCCGGCCACTGCCGCACGGCCAATGGCTTCTGCCACCTCCGCCGGAGCCCCAGGCCTCTCGAACACCGCTGGGTAACAGCTCTGATCACCCGCGAAATTCGTCCACACGTGCCTCTTGCTCATGCCCACTCCTCAACAAAAGCCCGCACAGGGAGGATCGTCGACGCGATGTCGAGCCACCGGCCCAATTGATCACGATCGCGACCACGCCGATATCTCCACTCTACAGCAAATCTAGAAGATACCTTCAAGATTGTGGGTGCCACTGCAGCGTCCCAAGGCGACCACCGGACAATCCGCCCTGCCTCCCCGCCCTCGTCCTCGCCCCCGTCACGTTCTTCGCGGTCCTGCAAGAAGGCCGCTGGCCTCCGGGCCCGGCGTGACTGTGTCCCCCTGTCGAGCGATGGCCTGAGGGGGTGGTGTCACCGGGCCCCAGGGGTGCCGTTGGAGACGCCGATGCCAGCTCCGGCCAGCGCCTGGCTGGCGGCAATGCCCAGCCGCTCGCAGGCGGCAGGTCTACATGACGTGGATGCGCGTGTCCGGCGTCGACACACCCGGCCAGCACCAAAGCAGACGCAGACGAGTCAGCCCTTCCAGCAGGGCGGTGAAGACGCCGGCGTTCCGCCAGACGCGGAAGCGCCCGTAGACGGTGGCCCACGGGCCGAACTCGGCAGGCATCTCCCGCCACTGTCCGCTGGACCTAAACCGCCAGATCACCCCCTCGAACTGCTCCCGCAGACGTTCGGGGTACGGGCCGTACCTCCCGATCGGCAGGTACGGTTCGATGAACTTCCACTGGGCATGGGTGAGTTGCCTTCGTGTCACGACAACAGTCCTACCGGGTTCCACCCCCCGAAGAGGGCAGAACCCGTTAACTGATCACGACACCACACAGGCCCTAGTACTGCAATCACAGTTAAGGGGTATGTCCGCGTTGTTTGTAGTGGCTGTCGCGGGCGCGTGTCTGACTGAGTCTTCGCCAGTGTGACCAGTGCAGATGGTGGTGGACGGTGAGGTGGTGGGGATGGAGGAGGTGGCCGATGAGGCGGCGTATCTCCGCTACGGACAGCGGTATCAGGCCACCGCTGTTTCCCCTTTTGAGAGTTCGTGGGCGCGGACGGCGGCGAGTGCAGCGAGGGCGGCCATAGCGAGGGTGATGTGTCGGTACCAGGCGTGGTAGAGGCGGACCTGGTAGTGGTCCAGGCCGCACTCGCCCTTGGCGGTCTGGAAGCATTCTTCGACAGCCCAGCGGGCGCCGGCAACCCTGACCAGGTCTTTCATCCGGGTGCCAGCAGGTCCGTAGCAGACGTAGTAGGCGATGTCGGTCGGGTCTTTGAGGGCTGCGACGGGCCAGGACCCAGTGGCCGTGGCCGTTCTCCCACCAGATCCGGATCGGGATTCGCGCCCACTGGTACATGCGCTCGCCGTGGGATCCCTTACCGGCGGACAGGCGCTTCCAGGACTGCGGCGCGAGGCCGGCGACGAGGTCGTCGACACGACGTTCGCCCATGCCGCGGGTGATGACGGTGTCGCTGGTCTTCACACACATCACATGGCTGATGGACCGTTGTTCCATCCAACACCGCAACGATTTCGACTGCCCGTAGGCCTCGTCCGCTGTGACCCACGCGAACGGGACGCCGGCCTCCACCGCACGGACGAGCATCGCCTTGAAGTGTTCGGTCTTCGTCGCGAAGTAAACCTCGTCGGGGATTCCCGCGTCACGGCATCGCTCGCGGTCGTCCGTCCACGAGGCGGGCAGATACAGTTCCCGGTCAATCAGGGCCCGCCCCTTGGGCGAGGCATAGGCCAGGAACGTGCCGACCTGGCAGTTTTCGGTACGTCCGGCGGTGCCGGAATACTGCCGCTGGACGCCTGCCGAGCGCACGCCCTTCTTCAGGAAGCCGGTGTCGTCGCCGATCAGGACCGCACCCTTGTCGCCGATGGTCTCGACGACGTAGTCCCGCACGTCGTCACGGACCGCTTCCGCGTCCCAGTCCGCCTCGCCCAGCAGGCGCTGCATCCCGATCGGTAGCCGGTCACCCGCCCGTTCCGCCAGAGTCCAGCCGTTCTTCCGCTCCAACGGCGCGATCAGACCCCGCATATACGCAAGCGCCCGACCCCGCGGCTCCGACCTCACGAAACGCGATGCGAACCGGGCATGCAGCCCGGCCAGCACCCCGTCCCACTCCTCAACCAACCCCACCCCGAGCTCAGTCACACACCAACTCAACCACACACAAGTGTGATTGCAGTACTAGTCAGCAGCTGTTGCCTCGGAGAGCACCGTGGCAGCGCCACCCACGAGTATCGGGAGGATCGGTGGCAGGTCCGGGGCTGGGATGGGTTTCTGGCCGTCGTGGGTGTTGGTCGATGGGCGGCTTGGGCTTCGGCTTGGGTCGCGGAGGGTTCGGGTGGGGCCTGGGGTTGGACCTTGGCCTGGTCCTGGGTCCGTTGCCGCCCCTCCCCCGCCGCCACCGCCACCGTGGTATCGGAATCGTTGGCGCTTCTCCTGCGAATCGTCGTAGCCGCGGCTCATCGCGGCCCGGTCCTGACTACCCGTGCTGGAGTCGTAGATCCACAGGACGCCCTGGTACGAAAACTGGCCGAGCGCCGCCCTGATGACTCCTCCGACGTGCGGGCCTGAGGACTGGCTGAACCATCCCATGTAGACGCCGGCACTGCCGCTGCCACCTCCCATTTCGACCCTGTGCCCCGTGGGGTCGGTGCCGTTGAGGGGGCTGGCGTTGGCGTAGGTGTAGCGGTTCGCCTGCGCCGAGGGGTTCGGGTCGAGTTGCCAGGTGTCGCGGCTGGTGAAGCTCCCGGTTCCGGGCTGGTACCAGCGGACGGTCATGTTGACTTCGCCGGTGCTGTTGTCCGTCCAGCCCGACTGGTAGCCGAGGGAGGGGTTGGTGCTCGCCGACGCGGTGACATTGCCGAAGGCGTCGTACACGCGGGACGAGGAGACCGAGGTGCCGTCAGCGGCGAGCGTGGAGACCACATTGCTTGCCGTCGGTTCCGACGTATTGATCGTCTCAGAATGAGTCTCGTTGTGGGGCTGGGTAGTTGGGTGTGGTGTCGGCAGGATCGGTGGTGTGTCTGCTGATCTCGTGCCTGATGACCTGTGGGAACGTGTGGTGCCGTTGTTGTCGGAGCGGCCGGCCAGGCGGTTTCGGTATCCCGGGCGGTTGCCGGTTGAGGACCGTGCCGCTCTGCGGGCCATTGTTTACGTGCTGTGCAAGGGAGTGAGCTGGCGGGATGTTCCCGCCGAGCGGTTCGGTTGCAGTGGTGTGACGGCCGGGCGGCGGCTTCAGGACTGGACCGAGGCAGGCGTGTGGCCCCGCCTCCACGAGGTCCTCCTGACCGAGCTGCGGACCGCTGGGCTGCTGGACCTGGATGACGCCTCGTTCGACGCCTCGCACGTCAGAGCCCTCAAAGGGGGGCTCACACCGGACCTTCGCCGGTCGACCGCACACGCCCGGGCAGCAAGCACCACCTCATCGTCGACCGCCACAGCACACCCCTCTCCGTCTCACTGACCAGCGGAAACCGCCACGACGTCACCCAACTCATGCCCCTGCTCGACGCGATACCCCACATCCGCGGCCTGCGAGGACGGCCACGTCACGGCCACGCCGACTCTTCGCCGACCGCGGCTACGACTTCGACAAGTACCGACGCCTGATTCGGGCTCGCGGGATCACACCCGAGATCGCCCGCCGGGGCACCCTCCACGGACCCGGCCTGGGCAAGACCCACTGGGTCGTCGAGCGAACCTTCGCCTGGCTCCACCGGTTCAACGACTCCGCATCCGCTACGAGACACGCACCGCCCTCCACTTGGTTCTCCTCCAACTCGCCTGCAGCATCATCTGCTTGAGACGGCTCCACACCTCATTCTGAAACGATCAGTAAGTCCGGCGATCATTGACATGAGTCAACAATAAAGGACAGTATTCAACACGCCGGGCTGCTCTCCCTGACCAGGAAAGCCGTGGCCCGGTACGGGTCACCGGCCGCCCCGGGCGGACCGAAGTGTGTAGAGGGGAACACAGAGGCGAAATGACTGAGTTGAGGGTAGTACTGCGAGCGACGAGCGCCGTATCCACCGCCGTCGCGATCGACGCAGCCGATCTGGAGGTGCTCACCGCACGCGAGCGCCATGTGCTGTGGGTCCTCGGGGGCGGGGAATCGAACCGTCTTCTGGCGCGGAGGCTCGGCATAGCCGAGCGGACGGTCAAAGCACACATCACAAGCATCACGCGGAAGCTCGATCTCACGTCGAGGGTGGAGGCGACGCTCGTCTCGCTCCATCACCACGAACTACTCGCCGGTGATCCTGCCGTCTCCTGACGTCACGGCAGGTCGCGCATTGCCCCAAGGGGCAATGGCGGAGGCCTCGTTGGCATCGCAGAATCAGGGAGCGCCGTACCGGAGTACCGGAGCGGCGTCCGGCGGGTCTCGCAGTTCTC
This sequence comes from Streptomyces sp. NBC_00513, assembly GCF_041431415.1. Classification (GTDB taxonomy): domain Bacteria; phylum Actinomycetota; class Actinomycetes; order Streptomycetales; family Streptomycetaceae; genus Streptomyces. The sequence continues at coordinate 7,873,274 of NZ_CP107845.1, read as the reverse complement.
GCCTCACACATCAGCCATTCACGTCCGGCTCTCCCGACTGTGCCCCTCCTGGGGCTGTCATCCGGGTGCCCGGTCCGCGGTGCGACGCCACGTCCACCCTCTGTGGGAAGGAATCCCCTCATCATGAATCACTCCACTGCTCGTCGCGCCCTGTCCGCGGCCGGCGTTTCCGTCACGGTGCTCGGCGCCCTCATGGTCGCGGCCGTCGCCACACCTTTCTTCCTCAAGAGTTCCTTCAAGATGAGCAGCGAGTCGGCCTCCACCGCCTGGACCTCGATCATGGCCGGCATGGATGTCGCCTCGGCCATCGGCCTCGTCACCGGCGGCCTCGCCATCGGCTCCGTGCTCATCTGGACGGCGAAGCAGGCCATCAAGAAGGGCGGTCGCAAGGCTTTCATCGCCTGACGTACGAAGGACCCACCAGGCAGCGGTTTCCGCAACTGCGCGGGAACCGGTGCCTGGCCCGGGTTGGCCCTGCCGATACCCGGCAGTGTTCATAAACCGCACCACAGAACCGCACCACACAACCGCACCACGGACGGACACCATGGGGGAGCGAAAAGCCTCACTGCTGCTCAGGCAGCAGGCGAGTATTGCCTGCGGGGCGTTGCTCTGGTTCGGTGCCTTCGCCTTCGGATGGTGGAACGCACCGGCCGTTCCCGCCGATATGACCAGAGACCGCCCGGAACCCGGCTGGACGCTCTTCTCCGACATCCTCATGCGCAACGTCGGCGTCTCCGCCGCTCTCTTTCTCGGCATCGTCACCTTCGGGCTGGCCACGATCCCCGCAGCCCTGATCACGGGCTCGCTCGCCGGCTACGGCTGGGGACAAGCGGCGCCCGTTCTGGGCACGCACGGAGTGATCCGGCACCTCCTTCCCCACATGCCACTGGAGTTGGCGTCGCTCGCCCTGTCCACAGCAGCGGGGCTGGTGCCTATCGTGGGGTGGGCGCGCTCCAACCTGCTGGAGCATCCCCGCCGGCCGGCGGGGTGGGCCCAGAGCGTCGACGCCTGCCGGTTGTGGGCCGTGTCCGTGGCAGGACTTCTACCAGCAGCTGGAGTTGAGACATGGGTGAGCACGTGACCGGCCTACCGGCCTATCGGAGCGGCGGAGCCCCCACTTCCGCTCCCCCGGACGCGCCGGCACCACGGCTTCGTACACGGCTGACGGCAGGGTTGGTCGACAGCAAGCGCGGACACGCCTTGGCCGTACTCGCCGTCCTACTCTGCACGGCAGTGGCGTTCTTGCCCCTGCAAGACAGAATCCGCGACGAGATAGCCGTACGGATCCCCGACGCGTCCGACGGCGCCCTCGACATAGGCGCCGCCATCGGCTGGACCACGGCGCTGCTCGCCAACCTGGCCACGGTCGGCGTGCTCGCGGCCGTCTTCGGGGTGGCGGGGGCGGTGACGATGCGATGGGCAGCGCCTCCTGCCGGCCGCGACTTCACCCGCGCACGCCGGGCCTTCTCCCTTGCCTGGCTGGGCTTCGTCTTCTCCAAACTGCTCGCCACGGCCCTCGGCACACCCATGCTCGGCTGGGGCGACGCGGCCGACGCAGTACCCGCGCTGACCCGTCTCGACGTCTGGACCTGCCTACTCGCGGCCGCCTTGTTCGTGGCGGGGCGCGCCGTGGGCACACCCCGGCCGCGTGCGGTCGGGGTGGCCGCGGCGCTCACCGCCCTCTACACCGGGACGCTGCTGTTGCTTCCCGGCGCTTGACCGACAGGCGCTCGCCCACCCGATCAGCAACGCCGATCGCCCATCGGCTGCTCCCGCACCCGCTCCGGAGAACCGTGATACACCGCCTTCTGTTCAGTCTCGTGGGCAACCGCAAACTCATCGCCTTCGCCCTCCGGTGCTGGGACGTGGTCAGCGACGGTCTGGTCCATCCCGCCGTACGCATCGCCGGCGGTCTCGCCGCGACGGCGTCGGGCCTGTGCGCGGTCGTGTACTTCGCGCTGTTCCGCGCCACGCTCGGGGCCTCGCGCCGGGCGATCGAAACCTCGGACGACCTCACCGGCGACGCGGGCAACGTCATGGACATCCTGGAGTTGCTCGGCGTTGTCTGGCTGATCAGCGGCATCGTCCTGATCGTCATCGGACTGCTGGTCACCCTCGCCCGGATGGGCGGGCTGGTGGTCATCGTCGGCGGGCTCGTCTGGTGGGCACCGCTCGGATTCCTCGCGCTCCGGCTGCCGGCAGCGCCCGGACTGCACGCGGTCGCAGCCGTCTTCCTCGTACTCGTCATACCTGCGGCCGTGCTCAGCCCCGCCGTGCGGCTCGCCTCCGACCGCCGAACTCGGCCCGCCGCAGGATCGTCGGCCGATGAGGCGTGAACCGACACCGACGACGACGCCCCCGACCGGATATCGGCGACGCGATGGCGGGAATCTCGCCACCGGGCAGCCTCGCCGACCGAGAGCGGTCACCGCCCTCTGCGTGGCCGACACACGCCGACGCCTCAACCTGATGACGGGACCCGCCAGACAGGGACGCGGCCACCGCGTTGTCACCCTCGTCGTGTGCGTGGGCGCCGCCGCGGTGCTGGGATCATTGATCCTCCTCGGTCGTACCCTCGGCACCCTCGCACCGGCCACCGCGGTGTCCGGTGCCGACCTCGCGGCCTGGACCTGGGCACCCGCAGTGCTGTACGTGCTGTACCAACTGCTCACCACACAGCCGTCATCGGGCCGGGCGCTGGTGCGGCCCCCGGACGAAGCGGTCCTGCGGACCCTGCCGGTCAGCCGGTGGCAGGTGGTCACCGCACGTCTCGTCCTGCCCACGGCCGGCATTGCGCTCACAGTCGTCACCGCGGTCGCCGCCGTCGTGGTGCCGTGGTTCGCGGCGACACCGGCCGGGCGGACGCTGCTCCCCATCGCCTTGGTGCACCTGTGCGGTGTGGCCACCTGCGCCGCCGGCCTACGGATCCTGCTGGTCAGCATGTTCGTGGTGCGCGTCGTCAGGGTCGCACACCTGCCACGGACCGTACTCGCCGCGGCGGGCGGCTGGCTCGTCGGCGTGCTCGCCGCGCCGTTTGTCGAGGCCCTGGGTGGCACGGAGCAGTCGGTCGAGGCTCGCCTCGTGAACCGGCTGGGCCGGGCCGTCGCCGACGGCCGTCCCCCGCTCTGGACCTGGTTACACGTTCCCGAACGGCTGTGGTGGGCGGTCGCCGGATACGCGGCGGTGGCCGTCACCGCGGCGCTGCTGACGTGCGTACGAATGCGCTTCACAGAACGGCGCGACGACCACGACGCGCACGGTCCGGCCCGGGCCCCGGGATCGCGCGGGGACACGGCCCACGCCTTCGAGGCGCGTGTGGGTCATTCCGCACGCCGTCACGCCCTGAGGGTCGTCCTCGGTGTGACCTGGTTGCGCCTGCGGCGCGCCGATCCGGCCGTCACGGGGGGTGCGGCCCGACTGCAGCGCCTGAGTATCCTGCTCGGTGCCGCGTGCATGGGAGCAGCGGCGCGGCTGGACACCTCGCCTTGGCAGCTGACCACTCCGACCCTGGCCGGTCTGTTCGCGGCGGCCGCGCTCATCGCCACCGACAAGGCGGTGCAGGTGGCCGGGATCGAAGCGGACGGCGGCTGCTGGGACGCACTGCGTCAGTCGCCCGGACCGACCGGGGCCTGGCCCGTGGCCAAGGCCGCGACGTCCGCGCTGGCCGTGTTCGCGTCGATCGCGCCGTTCTGCCTCGGAGCGGCGGCGTTGTGCGGGGTACGGGGAGCGCAATGGCCGGTGGTCGTCATGTTGTTGCTCTCGGTCGCCGCAGTGGCCGGCACCGCTTCCGTCGTGACCTGGTATCTGGTCCCCGGAGCCGAGACCTTCGCCGGGGCGCGCGTCACCCGTTCCCCGACGGCCGACGTCGTCGAGGGCGTCGTCGCCGCGATCATCCTCGTGCCCCTCACCGCGGGACTGCATCTGAACGGACAACTGACCGACGGCGGGGCGACTCGGATCCTCGACCTGGTGCTGCTCATTGCCGTCCTCACGACCACCTGGGCCGGTGCCCTCCGGGTGGCCGGCCGGAACATCGCGACGGCGCCGCCGTCCGAACGCACACCCTCCCAGGGGAAGGAAGGCGGGACATGAACAGCGGAACGCGAACGGCCGACGACGAGGCGGCGGTGGAGATCACCGACCTGGCGGTCCGGCGGGGCGGCACTGCTGTACTGCGGGGAGTGACCGTGAGGTTGGAGCGCGGGGAGGCGGTCCGCCTGGCCGGCCCGAACGGCTGCGGCAAGAGCACTCTGCTGAACGTGCTGGCGGGCCTGACGCCCCCTTCGTCCGGCACGGTCAAGGTGTGGGGCCGTGCGCCCGACCACCGCGGGGTCCGCGCCCAGCGAGGCTTCCTCCAGGAACCGCCCCCGCTCTACGACCACCTCACGGTTCGGGAGCAGGCCGCACTGGTCGGCGGGGTGTGGGGGGTGCGGACCGGTTCACTCACGGACAGGCTCGCCGCACTCGGCATCGGCGCGGACCGCCGGCACGTACTGATCGGGGACCTGTCGCTCGGGCAGCGAAAGAAGACGGGATACGTCTGCGCCACCGCCCACGACCCCCGACTGCTCCTGCTCGACGAACCGTTCAACGGGCTCGACGAGGCGGCCGCGTCCGTGGTGCACGAGGATCTGCTCCGCAGAAAGGGCGACGGTGCGACGATCGTGTACGTCACCCACACGGCCCCGCACGACGGCCTGATCGACCGAGTGATCGACCTGTCGGGCGGGACCGCCCGGTGATCGACGTACAGGACCTGGTCAAGACGTACGACGGGAAGCGCGTTCTGGACGGCATGGCGTTCCACGTCGCCCCCGGACGAGTCACCGCCTTCCTCGGCCCGAACGGTGCGGGCAAGTCCACCACCCTCCGCATGATCACGGGGATGGGAACCCCGGACGCGGGCAGGGCCACCGTCCTCGGCGTGCCCTACCGCGAACTCCCGGCGCCACTACGCGCCGTGGGAACCCTGCTGGACGCCTCGGCCGTGCACCCGGCGCTGACCCCGAGAGCCCATCTGACCTGGCTCGCCCGCACCCACCGCATCCCCCGCGACCGGGTGGCGGCGGTGCTGGACCTGGTAGGGCTGGCAGACGCCGCCCGCCGCCCCGTCCGCGGATTCTCCCTGGGGATGCGCCAGCGTCTCGGAATCGCGGCAGCCCTGCTGGGCGACCCGGAGGTACTCCTGCTCGACGAGCCGGTGAACGGTCTCGACCCGGAAGGAATCCGCTGGTTCCGCACGCTCGTACGCGCGCTCGCCGACGAGGGGCGGACCGTACTCGTGTCGAGCCACCTCATGGCGGAGATGGCGGCCGTGGCCGATCATGTGCTCGTGATCGGGCGCGGCAGGGTGCTCGCGGACGGCCCGCTCGAACAGTTCGTCAAGGCGGCCCGACCGTCCGTCCGGCTGAGCTCGCCCCGCCTCGAGGAACTGAGCGGGCTCTTGCACGCCGCAGGTGCGAGAGTCAGCCGCCTGACGCGGCCGGGCGGCTCCCGGCCCACCTCCGTCACCGAGGCCACGGTCACTGGTCTGTCGTGCGCGCGGATCGGCGACCTGGCCGCGGCGAGCGGCTGCCCGATCCACGAACTGACACCCGAGCGCCCCGCCTTGGAGGACGTGTATCTGCGGCTCACCGACGAGGTGGGGGAGCACCGGGCGTCCGACCCCGCTCCGGCCTCCGGAACGCGAAGGAACCCCTACCGTGTATGACGCCGCCGCCGCGGAGTGGATCAAAATCCGCTCCTTGCGGTCCACCCCCCTCCTGCTCGCCGCCGCAACCCTCGTCACCGTGGCGACGGGGCTCGCTTTCTGTCTCCTGATAGGCCCCGAGTTCCGGCGGTCCGCCCCGGTCGATCGCGCCGCCTTCGACCCCGTCGGCCTGAGTCTCGCGGGCATGCAGTTGGGGCAGCTCGGCCTCGTCGTGCTCGCGGTCCTCGCGGTCGGCTCCGAGTTCGCCACGGGGATGATCCGCGCCTCTCTGGCGGCGGTACCGCGCCGCGTCGCCTTCCTCACAGCTAAGTTCGCGCTGCTGGCCGCCATAGGCCTCGTGTGGGGTGCGGTCACCGGTGTGCTGTCGCTCCTGGTGGGATCCTGGGCCCTGGACGCCGAACTGGGCGCCGTGCCGGTGTCCGTCCTGGTCCGTACGGTCGCGGGGGCGGGGGTATACACGGCGCTGATCACCGTCTGCGCGGCGGCGGTGGCCTTCCTCCTCCGCCGTCCCGTCGCCGCACTCGGACTCCTCCTGCCTTTCTTCCTCGTGGTGTCGAGCATGCCGGCCGCGTCCAGCCGGCTCCGTCCGCTGGCACGCTTCATGCCGGATCGGGCCGGACTTCGCCTCATGCAGGTCCACCAGGAGGCGGGGGACCTTTCGCCCTCGACCGGCGGCCTGGTGCTGCTGCTGTGGGCAGCGACCGCGGTGGCTGTCGCGAGCGCGGCGTTTCTCCGCAAGGACGTCTGAGGCGCGGCGGCGACGGCCATGGCGACGGTGACGGAGGGGCCCTTCGTATGCGTCGTACGTGGCGGGGCAGTCCCATCGGCTCGCGGTTGGTCATGTCCAGGCCTCTGTGTCACGAGCTCGAACACAGCCCGCTCAGTTCCTGACCGCAGGGACCAGCTCGGGGCAATGATGGGGCAGTGGCCCCTCTGTCCATCCGAGCAAGAATGTTGAAGTCTGTCAGAACCAGGGCGTCCGTACACCCACTTGACGCCCGATCGACCCGGCCACCGACATCGCCCCCGCAGGACCCCGACAAACGGCTCCCCCGCCGCGCCGACCAAGAGTGAGATTGCAGTGCCTTCTGCCGGCGTCGAACCTCCCGAGCAGCTGCGGCTTGCAGGGGCTTCCGGATGTCTGGGCCTGTCGTTCTCCGGGTGAGCTGTGGTGGATTCGGATACGGAGGGTGCGGTGTACGGGGACGTGTGGGCGTGGGCGATGGAACAGCCGTCGCGGGCGGCGGTGGCCACCATGATGGTGGGTGCCTGGCCTTCGGAGTGCTGGTCCAGTAGCGCGGCCAGGCCGGCCGGAAGACGGCCGGCCGGTGACGGCAGGGGCGGGGGCGGCCGACGGCGGGGTTGCCGGGGCGGTATCTGAGGGGCCGGGACCTGCGTCCCGGCGAGCCGCATGGCGTCCCGTCTCCCCACGCCGGCCCGGCTGGAACCGGTCGCGGAAGGAGGCTCCACCGTGTAGTACTGCACGATGTCCTGCCGCCGGCTCACGGCCCGAGGCAGGCCCGGCGGTCAGCTCGGCGCGTGGGCTCCCCGCCGAGTCCGCCGCCTCCTCAGTCCGGGCCTTGATGGCCTCGAACGCGTCGCCGCTGGAGCTGACCATCCACGCGACCATGCGCAGGTGTTCCGCGTCCTCCTCGGCCGATGCCGGCGGACAGGGCGCGTACGCCGTGCAACCGGAGCCAGAATCAGCAAACTCTGTCCTGCTAGGCAGTCTGTAGGCCCTGGATCTCGTCGAGATGCTTCTCGACCCAGTCCCGCAGCTGCCCCAAGGGTTCCGCCACGCTGTGGCCGAGCGCCGTGAGCTCATACTCGACGTGCGGAGGCACCGCCGGGTACACGGTCCGGTCGACGAACCCCTTCTCCTCCAGACGCCGCAGCGTGCTGGTCAGGACCTTCGGACTGACGCCTTGAAGACGGCGCAGCAGTGCGCCGAAGCGCTGCGGCCCGCCTCCCATGGCTCCGATGGCCAGTGCGGACCACTTGTTGGCCAAAAGGTCGAGCACCTCGCGGCACGGGCATTGCGCCGCGTACACGTCGTGTTGATCGTGCCGCTCCGACATGCAGCCCATGACCATGGCTTCCACTCCTCTCAGTATGCTTTCCACCTCGACACTTCCCATGGGGAAGTAGCCTCCCTTGCAGGTTACTACACCCCCGGGGGTAGCGTTCTGAACGGGTCGCCGGCTTCCTCGTCGGCGCCCCGCCCGGACCCCCGGCCAGCAGCCCGGAACGTCGCAGTCCCGGCTGGAGGACCTCGGGGCCGATGTCGTCGCCGCAGGCCTCTGGGAGTACCAGGTCGTCACCGACGGCCGGCTGGTCACCGGGCAGAACCCGGCCAGCGCCGCCGGCGTCGCCGAGCAGGCCGTCGCCGCCGTCACCGGACGGCAGTGACTCGACGCCGGGCGGCCGCCCCGGGGGACAAGACCACCGTGAGAGGAAGCGGGATGAACGAGATGCCGAACGAGATCCCGTTGACCCGAGGAACACCCCGCCGTCGTCTCCATAAACAGCGACCGCACAAAGCGCGCATATCTCAATCAGCAGCCAGGGCGCCCCGGAGAACCGGACGGCCACTCCTTGGCAGCCACTGAAGGCAGAGAACCATAAGCCACATCCGGCCCTCCCGGGCCGGCCAACACCTTACGGAGAAAACCATGTCCCCCCGTTCCCACCCGATCGTCGCCCTTGCACGCGTATGCGCGAAGCCGGCCCGCCGCCAAGCGCTGCAGGACGCCCTGACCGCACTTGTCGAGCCGTCCCGCGCCGAGGGCGGTTGCTTCGACTACACGCTGTTCGAGCTGCTGGAAGAGCCCGGCACGTTCTACGTGCGCGAGACCTGGGCCGACCAGGAGGCTCTCGACTTCCACATGGCCACGCCCCACTTCCAGGCCTTCGCAGCCCGCGTCGCAGAACTCCTCGCGGAGCCGATCAGGCTGATTCCACTGCGCGAGATCCCCGTCACCGCCACGGCGGACCCGGCCTGACGGCCGCCTGCCCGCTCATCACAGGCGGGCTCCCTCAGTACCGGCAAGCCGAGGAGATCTCATGCCTCGCATCACCCGCCTCACCACAACCGCTCCGAGCTTCCGCAAGGTCACCCCGTGCACACACCGCTACGAGCTGCCCGCGGACCTCAAGGCTCCACGCCTGCTGCGGACCTGGATCACTGCCCGGCTCGCCGGATGGCACCTGTACGAGCCGAGCGACGACCTCCTCCTGATCGCGAGCGAACTGGCCACCAACGCCGTGCGCCACGGCGGCATCCCGGCCCGGATCACCCTGGCCCTGCGATGCCCCGACACAGGCCAACGGGTGGTGCGGCTGGAAGTCGAGGACCCAGGGCCGGGTTTCGACCCCCGTTCTCGTACGCACGCGGTCCGCGTCGAGAGCTGCACGGGCCGCGGCCTGCTGCTGGTGGAGACGCTGAGCAGTGCCTGGGGAGTCCGGCCGACGGTCACCGGTCAGCTGGTCTGGGCGGAGCTGCACTGTTGACCACGCCGTTGGGGATGCACGGGCCAGGCTGCCGGGCCGACTACGGCTCCCGGGCGCATGACCCGTCCCGGGCCGTGGCTCTGGGGCGGTGACGCCCCCTGACCCTCCGGTCCGGGGGCGCTGTGAGCATGTCGAGCGGGGCCGGACGGGATTTTCCACCTACAGCCGCACCCCTGGGGCGCCCTGCCGGCCAGCGCCACCACCGCACCCCCGGCGCGGAACGCCTGTCGGTGACCGATCGGCACCAACGTGGTCGCTCCCCCACAGCGGACGGCACCGCGGTCTTCTCGTGGTGTACGCCTCGCCGGTTGCGAAGACCCGTCCCACCTCGTGACGGGTTGCCGAACGGCTGTTTCTTGAACCGAGTGGGCGGCCGGAGCCAGGTCGGGAGGGTTTGGACGCACGCGCTGGCGTCGGGGTCTGAGCGTGGAGGTTTCCGAACCCGGTTCAGGCGGGGGTCGTGGTCACCCGCGCAGTGTGCCGTCCGGCCTCGGCGGTCCGGGCCGGTTCACCGGCGGTAGCAGTGGCTAACTGAGGATTTCAGGGTGGGGTCGGTGGTGCGAGGGTCAGGCCGGTGGCGGCGAGGCAGCCGTCGCTGAGGTGGGGTCGAAGCTGGATTCTCCGTATCTCTCTGCGGAGTTTGCGGTCGAGGGCGTCGGGTGTGCCGAACGCGGTGTTGGCCATCGCCCTGCGCCTCGTCCGACGATGCCGTGCGCGGCGCGGCCCAAGCCGCACTGGACGCATTCGACGGCCGGGCCGTCCGATCGAAACCCGGGTGCGATGGAACCAGTCCAGCGCCTCCGAACGGCGCCCCGCTCTCTGCAGCGCCTCCATGAGCGCGACGGACAGCGATTCGCGCAGCGGGTGGGCCACTGCCTCAGCGCGCAGAACAGTGGCGGCCCCGGCATGGTCACCCAATCGCGCGCAGCCCGCCGCCAGTTGCTCCGCCGCGGCCAGCCGCAGCTCCTCCAACGCCTGCGCGGCGGCCAGCAGCGGTGGGCTCGGGCACACGTCGGCCAGAGCCGGCCCTTGCCACAGCGACAGCGTCTCTCGGCACATCGTCACGGCCTCGGCCGGGCCACGCTGCTCACGGGTCCGAGCCACCAGATCTTCGAAGCGGTGCACGTCCAGCAGGATCTTCGGCATGCGCAGGACGTACGCCGGGCCCTGGGTGACCAACTCGACGCCGTGCGCCCCGGCGTCGACACTCGTCAGTGGCCCAACTGCGAAACATGGCCTTGGATGACACTGCGGGCGCGCCGGAGGCTCTTGTTCCCACAGAGCGGTCGTCAAGTGGTCGACCAGCACGGGATAATTGGGGCGCAACAGCAGCGTGGCCAGCAGGCTGCGCCTTTTGACGGGACCGAGCGGCAGACCGCCGGTCTCGGTGACGACCGACGCCGCTCCGAGCAACCGGAACTCCATCTGCCCCATGGCTCCCAGCAAAAGAGTTCAGGATAGCGCCATGTCTCTCGTCTTCGAGTACCTGCCGGCCGGCGCATGGCGACATGCGGTGATCCTCCCTGCCCTGAGAACCATCGATGCGACATGGCCGCCGCGCCGGACGCGAACCGGTCCTCCGAGCGAAATGGTGCGCCGCCAAGGCCTCGGGGAGCCGATCGCCGAGCCCGTGGCGGCCGTCAGCAGCGGCGCCCCCGGCCAGGCGGCGGAGCCGTCTCCGCCACCGCCGTCCTCTCGCGTCGGAAGAGGACGACGAGGAAGGTCAGGGCGATCCCCGCCGCGATCACATACAGGGTGGTGCTGATGCCGTGGGCCGTCCGGTTCCGCAGTTCCTCCCCGCTCGAACCGTGCAGACCCGACGTCGCCACGAGCACCAGAACAGCGAGGCCCACGGCAGCTCCCATTCCCGAACCGGTGGATGCGATTCCCGACGCGGTGCCCTGGTCGCCGTCGGCCACGCCGGTTCCGGCGGCGATGAACATGCCGGTGAACACGATGCCATCACCCACGCTGAGCGCGACGAGCCCCGGGACGAGGGAGCCGTAGGAACCGTCCGAGGTGATTGTCTGGCCCAACAGGACGGCTCCGACCGTACCGATGGCGAGGGCGCCGAGCAGCGTGCGGCGGAGTCCGAACCGGGTCACCATTCGACCGGCCGTCGTCGACCCGACGACGACGACCGCCGTCGGGACGATGAAGCCCGCTCCCGTCTGGAGAGCGTCATAGCCGAGAACCTCCTGGAAGTACAGCGAGAGGAAGTACAGCACGGAGCCGAACGTCGCCATGAACAAGAAGGCGATCACAAGGCTCGTGACGAGACTGTTGTTGGCGAGCAACCTGGGCGGGACGAGCGGATCGTCGCTGCGACCCTCCACCAGCGCGAACACACCCAGCAGAAGAAGCCCCGCCGCGGAGCTTGCGAGGATGCCCGGCGAGCGCCAGCCCAGATCCGGCCCCTGGACCAGCGCGAACACGATCAGCGTGACGCCGAAGGTGACGCTGAGCGCGCCGGGCAGGTCGAATCCGCACTTCCTGTCGCGCGGCCCGTCCTTCGGAATCAGGACGAACGCGAGCAGCAGGGCGGGCACCGCCAGCGCGACGTTGACCAGGAACACCGCTTCCCAGCCGAAAACGTGGGTCAACACTCCGCCGAGGAGAACGCCGATCACCAGTCCGGCCGCGCCCGCTCCGCCCCAGATTCCCAACGCGCGGTTGCGCGGACCGCCTTCGGTGAACGTGACGTTGATGAGGGCCAGCGTGGTGGGGAAGACCAGCGCGCCGCCGAGGCCCTGGACCACGCGGGCGGCGAGCAGCATCGGGGGCCCGGTCGCCAGTCCGCCGACAAGGGCCGCCCCTGCGTAGAGGGCGAGCCCTGTGGCCAGTACCCGGCGGTGACCGAGGAGGTCCGCCGTACGTCCGCCGAACAGGAGAAAGCCTGCGGAAGCCACGGCGTAGGCACTGATCACGGACTGGAGGGTCCGTGCGGAGTATCCGAGGTCGTCGGCAATGTCGGGGAGTGCCACGACGACGATGTACTGGTCGAGGGAGACGGTGAACATGGCGAACGACAGCAGCGCGAGCGTCGCCGTCACCCGATTCCTGCCGAGGCCGCCCGGCCGGGACCTCGCGTCAGACGCCACAACAGCACTCCTCGGCAGCGCCGACACAGACATCACGCACGATACCTACACGAATACCCCACTATGCCACAGGCCCGATTGAAGCAGCCGCCTTCCACTTCGCGGCGATCCGCCCTCAGCACGAGGCAGCGGAGCGGAATCGGGCTGGGACCTGCGAAGTCGGGCAGACCAGGAGGAGAGCACTCCATGGAGAAACGGTGATCGGCTTGCTGGGTTTGACGGGGATCGACGTGGTGTACGCCTGCGCGGGGCTGGGGGCTCTGTGCGCGGCGATGCTGCGCCCACCGCCTTGGCGAAACGGCCGCTGTCACTGCCCATGGTGTTCCTGGCAGCTGGATTCCTGGTGTTCCTGCTGCCACTCGATGCGCTCCCCGACCTCGACCCCGTTCGGCACCGCGTCATGGTGGAGCACCTCACGGAGGTCTGTGTCGTGGTCGCGTTGATGGGCGCGGGTCTGGCCATCAACAGGCCACCGGGGCTGCGGGCCTGGGCGACGACATGGCGGCTGTTGGGCCTGGCCATGCCGCTGACGATCCTGCTGGTGGCGGCCGCTCTCGCTCCCACCGACCCCGTTCTCGCCGCCGAAGTGCGGGTGGGTGAGCCGACCGACGAGGAAGACGACGAGGACGAGGTCCGCTTCGCGTTGACCAGCGAGGCCGGACTCAATGACGGACTCGCCTTCCCCTTCGTCCTGGCCGCCATCGCGTTGACCACGGCCTCCGCGACGGGCTGGTCCACGGAATGACTCTGGCACTGGGTGTGGAGCGACATCCTGGTGCGCAGCGTGGTCGGGCTGCTGGTGGGACTCGCCGTCGGGCGGCTCCTGGGATGAATGTTCTTCCAGGCCGCCTGGAAAGCACTGCGGCTCGCCGAACATCGCGAGGGCTTCGTCGCGCTCGCCGCGACCTTTACGGCCTACGGGCTGACGGAGCTCCTCCACGGGTACGGCTTCCTCGCCGTCTTCGTCGCCGCCTGCACCATCCGCAACGCGGAACGCGCCCATGGCTACCACCGCGTCATGCACGCCTTCACCGACCAAGTGGAGCGGCTGCTCACCGCCGTCATCCTCTTTCTCGTCGGCGGCTACGTGGCCGATGGCGGTCTGGGAGCATTGACCTGGCGCGGAGCCCTCCTCGGCCTGGTTCTCTTCCTGCTGATCCGCCCGGTCGTGGGCTGGGCGGTCCAGATGCGGGGGAAGGCCTCGGGGAAGGAGCGGGTCGCCATCGCGGTGTTCGGCATCCGGGGCATCGGTTCCTTCTTCTACTTGGCCTACGCGCGCGGAGAGGCGGATTTCGCCGCACCCACGCGCGAGCTGTGGGCCGTGGTGACCTTCACCGTGCTGCTCTCCGTACTCCTGCACGGCATCGCGGCCACACCCGTCACCGCTCGGCTCGACCGCTCGAACCCCACCCGGTGAGACGACTCTTCCGTCCGCATCCATCGAACAGACGTAAGTTCATTCCATGGTGACGGCACGCTCATCGTTCGAAGCGCACCTGTACATGGACCTGCATCCCTGTGCGTGCGGTGCCGGCAACTTCGACCGCCGGCACCGGCTGCAACAGCACGGCGACGACCTCGTGGCCGGTTGCGAGGGCGCGTGTCGGCCGTGCGGGACGACCCGTCGTTTCGCTTTCCGTACGGCCGAGGAAATTCCCCCGCCTCCGCCCGCCTTCGGTGGTGCCGAACCCTCACGGATCATCGATCCGGGGGAATTCCTCGACGTCGCCTTTCGGATCTCGGAGTCCACGGGGCTCCGACTCCTCAACTCCCACCTGACGAGAAGATCGCGCCACGATCCCACGTGGCGATCGCCGCTGAGCGGCAGCTGATGGATGGGTGGGCCGAAGCCGTTGGTCAGCCAGTGGGACGATCTTGGTATGGCTGGTGTGATAACGGCGTCGGAGCCTTCCTGGACAGCCCCGTTCACCGGGCTGAGCCCGCGCCGGTTCGGCAAGCTGGTGATCGTTTTGCGGCGCGAGGGTGCGGACGGGGTCTGCAAGGGCGCCGGCCGTGGAGCCTTCCGCTGAAGGACAGGCTGCTGCTGATCGCGCCAGGCCGCGTGGTGCCGCGATACAGCCCCCGCTCCTGCGGTGTACGAAACCGCCGTCCGCAAAGAAAGGTTCTCGGGCACGCTTGAGGCGGCAGCCAGCGGGGCCCCGGCCACGAACCGATGCTCTCTTGGACAGGTCGCCAGGGCCACGCCGTCTCCAACCTCTTCTATTCCTCCAGCACCTTTCGGGTTTTCGGCCCGTAGGTGCCCCAGTTGTCAACTCGGATGCCCTGGTCCTTTTGGAACTGGGAAACTGCCGTCCTCAATCTCTTGTCGAATTGCCCGTTGATCTCGCCCTTGTACACCCCCCGCGCGGCCAGCAGCCGCTGTAGCTTCCGCACCTCCGCACCCGAGTCCCCCTGCCGAAGAGTCGGCTTCCCGCTGGTGGGACGGCTGGTGCCGGATGAAACGGAAGGGGTCGTGCCGGCCACAGGGACGGGGGGGGTCACACCCAGGGATGCAATGTCACTGCGCGGGGTTCCCAGCGTCATCCAACACGCCATGGCGGTCCCGCCGATCGCGATACCCGATGCCAGAGCGAGCAGAAGGGGTGTCAGCTGCCGGGGAGCGCGGCCGCTCCGCCCCCCGGACACGCAGTCGGCACAAGCACTCTGGGGTTCCCCGGCCGGCGCGCTCCCCTTCGGGGCTGGTGTGCCGTCAACGGAACGGAGTTGGAGGGTGTCGGAACTGCCCCGGGTGGGAGCCTGGGCTTTCGACCACGCTGGAACTTCCGGGGGTCGACGCAAGCCGTACACTGGCGTGTCGTCCGGCTGCAGTGCCACCGCGCTTCGCAGAGGTGACCGGGACGCCGAGGCCTCTGTCTCGCCGGGGTCGACCAGTGTCACGTATGGGCGTATGCGAGTCGGTTCAAAACCTGCACGCAGGGCACACCCGCAGTCGGCGTCGACGGTGCCGCAATCCGGACAACGGCTACCACTCACTGACATCCCTTATCTGTCGAGCCTGTTTCCACAGGCATCCATCTGCCGGTCGCCTATCGCGCACGCCGGGTCGCCGGGTCGCCGATCAGCTCGGAGATCCTGTCGAAGTGGCCACATCGCAACGGGTACGACTTCGTGTCCAGCGCCCCTCTCCGTGGTGCGATCTGGAACAGCTTGTACCGCTGAGACCGACAGCAACGCAGGCCGTGTGGACGGCACAGGAGGCGGCGCTCAATCAGCTATCTCGCGGTGGTAGGCCAAAGAGCAGGTGCCCGAAGGTTGTTGAACATTCGGGCCCTACGTTGGACGCCTCTCCGAGAATCCAACGGGCTTCAACAGATACAAGGCTGATCCCTGATTGGTCATTCGTGCTCCCCGTGTCCGCCCGTCCGGTTCCGTGCCGTACCGGCCCGGTTGCGCAGGACGAGGCTGACGGCGCGCGGTGCGCTGCCCATGGAGAGGGTGATCGGGGTTTACCTGGAGATGCCGGTCTCGGCCAGGACTCGGCGTAGCTGTCGACGTCCTGCTCGGATTCGGTGTCCATCGGGATGGCGTGCGCGGCGGCGGGTTTCGAGCCCAGCGCAGCCGGGGTCGGTCCGGATGCCCGTGCCGACACGGATGTCGATGCCGATGCGCCGGACAAGCCCGGCGAGGACGTCGCGTTGGTCTTCGTGCTCGCCCGGGGGCGGGCGCGGCCGGCGGAACGGAGACGCACGGGGTAGTGGCGGTGATGGCGACGACATCGTAATGATTCACCACGTCGGGCGTGCCGCCTGCCTTGTTCCCATGCCGTGCAAGCCAGTTGGGACGGTGCAGGCGGAGCTCGTGTTGGGGGAAGGTGCCCTGGTGGTGGCTGGTGGGGTCGCGGTGAGGTCTCACCCAGGCTCCGTAGCACCGGGCGGCGATGAAGCCGGGGGTGGTGGCAGTGGACCAGGTGGTGTCGAAGGGCCACTGGTTACGGTGTCCCCGCTGTACCGAGCCGAGGTTGGTCATCTCGGTGTGGTGGGCCTTGCCTCGCTTCGGAATGACGAAACGGACGGCCTCACCGCCACAACCACCGGGTGCCGCAATGTTGTTCTTGGTTCCCGGCCCGTCGATGCCCTTGCGTGTGAACGCGGCGGTGATGCCGGACTCGATCCCGTTCCTGAAGAGATAGCGCGTAAGCGCACGGTCGAAGGCCGCGGTTACCCCGCGAGCCATCACCGATACGGTCGCCACAACTGCGCCAACCCAGCGTCGACGGCAGTAGCGCTGGAACATGAACCGTCCTTGGAAGCGGGGGTGGCCTGAGGTGTCGTCGCCGACGGTCTAGGACGAATGGTCGGTGCCGGCCGCCCGACGGACCGTTCCACACGCCGAACCACAACCATTCAGAAACAAACACAGTCACACGCGTTCGCATATGACATCTGCTCGGATGCCCAGAGTCAAGAGCAGGCGGAAGGGTGAGATCCGCTCGTGACGTTCCCGTGTTGAGCCGCCCGTAACTGGTATGCGTCGGTACACCTGGCGATGGCGAAGTGACCGGGCTCGGGCACTTCGGCGCCGGCGGCCCGCGTCCTGCGAGACCCGCGGCCCGGCGAGCGGAACCGGTGCGGGACTGGTCGCCACACCCTCAACCTGGCGCGCCATGAACGGCAGCCGCCAACCACAAGATCACGATGGATGAGGGCCCCGACTCGAAGGCCGAAGCGGACTCGACCGCCGTAGAGTTTCGGGCCGTCGCGGCTCACAGGGGGCGGGTGGTGAAGAGCCTGTCCGACCTGCTCGTCCCTGTTCCTCACTGGAAGCCGCAGAACACGGCCGACCTGCCATGGGAACGTGCACGGCTGCTGCGTTGATCTTGGCGCCGATCGGGACGGGTCAGGTGCTGCCGGAGATGAAGCGGAGGTGCAGGGGCAGTGGTCGAGGAATGGCTTGATGCCCCGTCAACGCGATGCCGGCCTCTTTCGGGTCCGTGCGATTATGCATCCCATGGGTGAGCTGGTTGAGCGGGTCGATGAGCAGGACCACGTCGTCGCGGTCGTCGACCGCGGGAAGGCGATTCGGGAACGCTGGTTGCATCGTGTGGCCACGATCGTGTGCCGGGACGGCGACGGACGGATCCTCGTGCACCGTCGCCCGGACCATGCGTCTCGCTTCCCGGGGCAGTTCAACTGGATGTTCGGGGGCGCCGTCGACGTGGGCGAGTCGTACGAGGAAGCTGCGACCAGAGAATTGGCGGAGGAGCTCGGGGTCCATGCTCATCCCCGCTTCGTGCTCAAGTTCCTGTGCGACGGCGTCATCAGCCCCTACTGGCTGGGCCTTCATGAAGCCGTGGTCACAGCACCTGTTCAGCCCGACACCAAGGAAGTCGGCTGGTTCGACTGGCTGACCGAGCCCGGACTCGAAGCGATCGTCCACCGCTCCCAGTTCATCCCGGATGCCCGCGAGGCATTCGACCGATATCGAGCCCTGAGCGCCCCGAGGCCCCCTTCCGGATAGCGCGCCGGCACCTCCGACGACTGTTCCAGTGCAGGGTTGAGGCGAACCTCTCCGCCGGTGACCGAGGCGAATGCCTGGTCGGCGCCGGCCCAGGCGCACACCTCCCGCAGCGCCTCGGGCAGGTTGACTCGCGGCAGCGTCGCGCATCGCGTTGAACCCCGCCCGCAACTCTCGGCGGTCGGCGCCAACTCGACCAGCGACTGCACTGGCCCCTCGTCTCGGTAAGGTACTTGGCCGTCGAGTTCTCCCAAGTCCGTCGGCTACGAGGGCCCGAGCAACCCCAAGACAGGTGCCAATCCGGCCGGGCGCTGATCGACCGGCAGGTGGTCGACGAAGTGCACCGGGCACCCCAGGACCTGCGCGCCGCCGTCCGCGATGCGGTTGTCGCCGACCATCAGCACATCGGCGGGTGCCAGGCCGAGCCGACCGCAGGCGGCCCTGAAGATCGCCGGGTCGGGCTTCTGCACGCACAGCTCGAAAGAGAGCAGATAGGCATCGACCAGGTCGTCCAGTCCGTGTGCGCGGAAGATGGGTCGAAGATCCCATCCGATGTTGCTCACCACGGCCACCGGGATCCCTCGCCGACGCAGTTCACGCAACGTCGGTTCGGTGTCCGGGTAGGGCCGCCAGGCGGCAGGCGTCATATGGCGGTCGTAGAGCGCCTGCGCCAACTCCGGCACCGGCAGCCCGGCCTCCTGAGCCAATGCGGTGTACACGGCGCGGTGTTGATCGGCACCCAGGTCCCGCTCGCGCCAGAGTGCTTCGAGATGCGTGGGCACGTGCAGTGGCGACGGTCCACCTGGCAGTGCTCCGCACTCCGTCAGCCGCTGCACCCGAGAGGCGAACTCCTCGCCGGTCAGGGAGAGGTCGGCCGCTGTCAACACCGCGTCGAGCCACTCCTTGGTCGACTCGATGCGCAGCAGAGTGCCGGAGAAGTCGAACATCACCCCTTTGATCATGCAGTGATCGTACTGGCCGGCCGTGGACTGTCCAGTGCTCTGCGGACGAGTGCCTTCCGCGCAACATCCGCGTCTCGGCAGTCGCGGCCTGAGAATCGATGGACCAGGCAGAGGGCATCGCGCACGGCAGCCGCCCGCGCCGTGAGGTCTGTGGCCCACCCTCGCCCTCTTCCAGATTCGCATCTGCGCCCGAGACTGTCGGCGACTCAGGCCGATCCCTCAAGCTGCGTCCGTTCATGATCGCCACTCGTGGAAAGTCGCCGTGCGTGGAGATTTCCACCCCGCTTGCGGCACAGGGATACGCGCGATTGCCTTTTGACATGGGGTTGTTGCTGCATCACTGAAGAGCTCGTCGATGGCCCGAACGTGTTCGCCTGGCTCCCGGCCCCGCGGTCGTCCGCTCGCTTCGTGCAGTGTGCGGATCGCGCCGATGGGTGTCCGGTTGCTTGCGGCCCAGCGGCGGTGAGCAACTGCGCGAGAACTCCGGTTGGGTGCGGCGTCGCACGCCCGTGACGGATGTACCGCCCTCGGCAAGTCGTAGCGACACAGCCTCCTTACGGGCCGGGTGCGCTGAAAGATCACAACCGGATCTCACCCCTCCGCCTGGGCTTGACTCCACTGCTGCTTGACGATGTCATGTGCCAACACGTGTGAACGTGTCTATTTCTGATCGGTTGCGACTTGTCGTGGCGGCAGGGCCGTGGACGGCAGTCGTTGTCCCCGCGTTCCGCGACCACTGGTCGCCGCGCCGCAGATCGCCACCGCATCTCCCCTCACAAGAAGGACGGTTCATGTTCCAGCGTTACAGCCGCACACGGCGGTTCAGTGCGGCCTTGGCTGCCGTGTTGGTGGTGGGCCTCGGGGCAACCGACGCCTTCGCCGACCGTGCGCTGACACCCCTTCCGTTCAAGGACGGGTTCGAGTCCGGAGCCACCTCCGCGTTTCCCCGCAAGGGCATCGATGGCACGGGCACCGTGGACGTCAAGTCCGCGCCCGGCGGGCGTGGTGGCAAGGCCGTCCGGTTCGCCATGCCGGACGACGGAAAGTCCTACCGCACCGAGATAGCCACGGCTCGTGTGCCGTACGGGAGCTACCGGTACACCTTCGCCAACTACCTTCCCAATGATTGGATTCGCTACGACGCACAGACCATCGTCTCCCAGTGGCACGGCGGGACGGGCACCTACCCGGCTGTCGTCCTGGCCGTCAAGAACGACCGCTGGATGATGGTCGTCCACTGGCGGGACGGCTCGGAGAAGGTGGACGAGAGCAGGAAGCCGGCGCACGAGGTCAAGTACGACCTCGGCCCGGTGCAATTCGGCCACTGGAACCAGTGGTCCTTCGACATCACCTGGTCAACCAAGGGCACCACCGGCTCCATCACCGCCCGGCTCGACGGTGCCCAGGTGGGATCACACCACGGCCCCAACAGCTATCACCAGGACACCGCCCCCTACCACAAGATCGGTCTGTACCGACCCAACTGGCAGGCTTGGAAGGGGCACAAGGCAGGCGGCACACCGGCCGTGGTGAACTACTACGACGACGTCACCATCAGCGCCATCTCCCCGGGGGCGGCCGCGCCACCGGCCACGTCCTCCGCGAAGACCACGCCGCCCTCCGCACCCGACGCGTCCGACGCATCGGCATCCCCTGCGGCACAGGCACCCGCGTCGGCGCAGGCATCCGCGCCGACCCTGGCGACGGGACCGGCCGCGCCGGGCTCGACACCCGACGCCGCGGATGACATCCCCATGGACACCGGCTCCGACCAGGACACCGACAACAACGCCAAGCCCTTGGCCGAGACCGGCGCCTCCAGCCAAACCCCGATCATCCTCGCCTTCGGCAGCGCACTGCTCGCCGCCGGCATTGTCCTCGTACTCCGCGGTCGCGCCAGGGTGGCGCGGCTCCTGGCCGGTGGCCGGAGGGGGTAACCGAAGCGGGTGCGGGCGAGCCGGCTCCTACCGCGCGCACGGCCTCCGCCGCGCTGGTGTCGTTGGGCAGTCAGGAGCTGCCTACCCAACTGAGGTGCGGGGCGTTCGGGTGCTCCCGGCTTTCTCGCCCGGTAATGCCCCGTGATGATCGGGGACGGCCCTGCGCGCGGCGGACAGGGACCCTGCCCACCGCCCAGCACTTCGCGGCGGAGGCCTTCGCAGGTACCTACCGGACCGTCGCCTGGGGCGCCGGGCCCGAGTACGCCTGGCGGCCGTACCTGCTGATCTGCCTGCGCCACCTGGAGGCCGCACAGACGGACGAATGCCGGCGCTACGGCGGGGCAGATCGCCGCCATGCTCCGGCGGCCGGCAAGCGCCGCACCCGGGACCTCGGCCGCCACCTCCAAGCGTGCGCCGGCTGCGCGCGGGCCGAACGCGACCTGCGCGACGTCAACGGCCGCCTCGGGGTGCTGTTGCTGAGCGGAATCCTGCTGTGGAAGCTGCCAGGACTCTCTCAAGCAATCTGCCGTGTCGGCGAGATGATCCGTGAGGAGCGCTCGGCCGGCCGGCCGAGTGAGGGAGCCGTGAGAGATGAAGCCCGGTGCGATGACCCAATGAGAAGGGGGAACGGTCGTCATGCAAACCTGCCCGAACGGGCACCAGTCCGCCTACGAGCACTGGTGCGAGGTCTGCGGCAACCCCATGAGGGCCGCCACGAGCACCCCCGCAGCGGCTGCCTTCGGCTACGGCCGTCCCATGGCCGGTGAGCCGACCGCGCCGGTGGAGATGTGCCCGCAGTGCTGCACCCAGCGCGAGGGTGTGGCCCCGTTCTGCGAGGTATGTAGGTACACCTTTCCAATGTGGTCGGTGGCCTTGCACACCGCGGACGCGCCACATCCGGGCTTGGCGGCGGGCAACCCGCGCATGGGCATCCCGCCACAGCGGTCCCCGTCGGCCCTCCCACAGGCCCCCTTCGACCACCACGGCCCGCGGCCGGCTTGGGTGGAACTGCCGGCCGAGCCGCTCGGGCACGAGGACGGCCAACTGCTCTCACCGCCCGGGGCCGATCAGCAGCCGTACGTGCAACACCTCCAACAGGAGTACCAGCAGCCCTCATCGCATCGTCAACAGCAGGACTACGCATCCCAGGGTCAGGCCCCGTCGCAGATCGGTGGCCCCTGGAGCGCGACGGTCGGCCCCGACCGCTCGTACTTCATGGCGATGATACAGAGAAGCCCCGAGGCGGTCGGACTGAATCTGCCCGCGTACTCCCCCGAGCAGCACCTCGCGCTCTCCGGCGGTCAGATCACCATCGGCCGGCGGCGCGCCTCCTCGGGCGAGTCCCCGGACATCGACCTCTCGGTGCCCCCCGAGGACCCGGGCGTCTCCCACCAGCACGCGATGCTCGTCCAGCAGCCCGACGGAACCTGGTCCGTGATGGACCAGAACTCCACCAACGGCACCACCATCAACGGCGGTGAGGAACCGATCCAGCCGTACGTCCCGATCCCCCTCGGCGACGGCGACCAGGTCCACGTCGGCGCCTGGACCACGATCACCGTCCACCATGGTTGCTGAGGATCTCGGTGCCGTCGAGTGATGACGGTTGGTGATCGTTGCGGTATGCCGGTGGTACGCGTTGTTCGGAGGGCGGGGGACGGGGGCCTTGACGCTGAGCGTCGGGCTTTTCGCGAGATGAACATGCTCCAGGCGGGCGCGGTTCGCGGCCGCGAGGAGACCGCGGAGCTCGCCATCGCCGGCGCTGCGCAGTGACCGCGGTCTGCGCGGGTTCGTGGACGCTGGTACACCGCTGGGGTCGGGCATCGGCGGCAGGACGGTCCTACTGGAGGTCGGGGGAACCGCGGTCCTCGTCAGGCAGGTCGGAGGGTGTTCCAGCGTCGGGCGCAGAACTCCTTGTCCGCTACGCACCGGTCGCCGCAGTGATGGACAACTTCTATCGCGCGTTCCAACAGGCAAGTCGAGCAACTCCCATCCGATGGCGGCGATCCGTCGCCTGGTGCGAAGTACGTGATGACCCAGCGCGTGACACTCGCAGTCGCCCGGCCCGTGCGGCCAGGCGGCCACGGCCACAACCGCCCGTCAGGCCTCGTCGTCCGGGCGGAAGATGTCTTCTATCGTCCGGTTGAAGACGTGTGCGATACGGAAGGCGAGCGGGAGGCTCGGATCGAAACGTCCGCGCTCGATTGAGAGCAAGTGTGACATTGGGCGTCAAGCACACTTGACCATGGTGCGCTCACCGAGCGGAACCCAGCCCCGTTGGTGCCCATCTCGGCAACCGCCCAGCGGGCGGCGTGGTCGGCGCCTGAGACCGAGCGCATGTCCCTCGACCAGGTTCGCCACCCGGCACGTTCCTCCCTTGCTCCCCCGCCGCCTACAAGACGACAGCCCGTACGTTCCTGGGTCGCCTGCATCTTGCGTCGACGCCGGCCTCGATCCCCGGGTCCGGCGACGGGTGGTGATGCGACTCCCTGCTCATCGTCCAGGTGACTGGCGTTGCCGGACACCATGTCCAGAACCTGCCGTGGGGGCCGCAGGCCGCCGTCGTTCATGCGGGTGGCGACAACGGGCATGCCCGCGGAGCGGGCGAGCCAGTACGTGGTGCCGTCGGGCGTGAGGAGGGTGATGCCGGGTGCCTGCGGCGGCGATCCGGTGTCCGGGGCGGCCGGCGACGGGGACGGCGGCGCCAAGGGGACGTCGAGGCGTAGTGGTTCGCGCGGGCGGGGGCGGAGGCGCGGGCTTCGACGAGACGGCCGGTGAGGGTGTCGGTGAAGACGAGGCGGTCGTCGACCCAGCGGGCGCCTTCGGCGAGTTCGTGGGTACCGCGGGCCCGGACGGTGAGGGGCGGGGGCCGGTGGGATGGTTGTTGGGTGTATGGGGAGCCTCGGGGTCAGCGCAGGGTGGTGCCGGCGGGGGTGTCGAGGAGGGCGAGGTCGGTACGGGTGGGCAGGCCTTCCCAGTCGCCGCGGGTGGCGACGGCGAACGCGGCGGTGGCGGTGGCACGGTGGAGGCGTTGCTCGGTGGTGAGATTGTCGAGGACCCCGGAGAGGTAGGCGGCGACGAAGGCGTCGCCGGCGCCGATGACGTCCACGACGGGCACGCGGCGGGCTGGAGCGTGGTGTGTCCCGTCGGCGGTGGTGATGCTGGCGCCGTTGCCGCCGCGGGTGAGGACCACTTCGCGCGTGCCCTGAGCGAGGAGTGCTGTGACGGCATGGTCCTCGTCGTCGGCTGGGTCGTCGGCGACGAGGTGGAGTTCGTCGGCGGAGGCGATGAGGATGTCGGCGTGGCGGGCCAGGGGCAGCAGGACCTGTCGGGCCTGGTGGTGGGCCCACAGGCGGGCATGGTGGTTGACGTCGAGGCAGACGGTGGTGCCGAGTTCCCGGGCTCGGGTGGCTGCGGCGAGGACGGCCTGGGCTGCGGTGGGGCCGAGGGCGGGGGCAATGCCGGTGAGATGGAGGATGCGGGTGCCGGGGTGGAGGGCGGGTAGGACGTCGTCGGGGTGGAGGGCGGATCCGGCGGAGCGGTCGCGGTAGTAGTGGACCGTGGCGAGGTCGCCGATGCCGTCCTCGCGTACGAGCAGGCCGGTGGGCCGGCCCTGGGTGTCGGTGCGGGCGTGAGAGGTGTCGACGCCTTCGGCGCGCAGGGTGCGCAGGATCAAGGCGCCGAACGGGTCGGCGCCGACCCGGCCGACCCATGCAGTGCGGTGACCGAGGCGGGCCAGGCAGATGGCGACGTTGGACTCGGCCCCGGCGACGGACAGTTCCATGGGCGGAGCGA
Organism: Streptomyces sp. NBC_00513; assembly: GCF_041431415.1. Taxonomy (GTDB): domain Bacteria; phylum Actinomycetota; class Actinomycetes; order Streptomycetales; family Streptomycetaceae; genus Streptomyces. Next base: position 7,848,781 of record NZ_CP107845.1, on the reverse strand, counting down.
GCCTGATTGGTCTGGTGGCCCGCAGCGCGGCCATCGCCTCCCCCACGGTCACCACCTCGGGGACCGGGTTGGCGGCCGGGACAGGTGCTGGGCCGGCGTCGGGGGTGGTCACGCGGTCACCGCCCGGGTGAGGGCGGTGCGCCACTGCGCGGCGCGGGCGCGCAGCGCTGCCTGGTCGCCGCCGTCGCCGATGAGCGGGGAGCCGGCTCCGACGGCGACGGCCCCGGCGGCGAGGGCGGCATCGGCGGCCCGGGCTGCGTCGTCGACGCTCAGGACGGGCCCTGCGCCGATCAGCGCCTCGTGTCCCAGCTCGCGGCGAGCCTGTTCGATCACCCAGAGAGCGTCGTCGGTGGTGAGGGTCACCTCGCTCGCGGTGATCCCTTCCCCGGCCAGGGTGAGCACGGTTTGTAGGGCGGCGTCACGGTCGCTCCCGCGCACGATGGCGAGGGAGCGGTACGGCAGGTCGGTCAGGATCATGGGGGTCTCCCGTTGGTGGAACGGCCTCGGGGAGTCGGCGCCCGTGGGAGACGGTCCCGCGTGTCATGGCCGTGTGCTCTGCTGAGCCCTGCAGTTATAGCCACCTGGCAGCTTAGCTGCCAAGGGATTGCGCCTCTCTGCCGAAAGCTCCCGGGCCGATGCCGACCTTTCCCAGGGCCTGGGGCGCCCTTCACGCCGTAGGGCAGATGGGTCACTCGGAACCTCTCCGCACGAGCCGGTCTGCAGGGAAGCCCACCGTGACCGCCCGGACCAGAGGCTCGAGACCTCGGACCCGGTGCGGCCTGCGGCGACCGCGCCGACCCCGCACCGTGCCGTACCGGGTCCACCGCGCCGGAGCCGTGACGCGAGGGCCGGGACGCTGCCCGCCCTCGTCGCGCCGAGGGCGCCCGAGCCGGACAGCGCCGGGTCAGAATCCGAGGTCGTGACCGGTTTCCTCGATGTGGTCGGCCATGGCCCGGGCCGCGCGTTCAGGGTCGCCTGCGGCGATGGCGTCCAGGATGTGCCGGTGTGCCTCGATCGTGGCGCCCTGGCACTCGCCCCGTTGTTCACGGCCTCGGTAGCTCGCGCGGCGCGCGTCGAGCAGGGCCCCGTTCATGGCGGCAAGGAGGAATGAGAAGACCTCGGACGCGGCGAGTTCGGAGACGGCATGGTGGAAGGCGAGGTCGGCCGCTATGAACGCCTCGGGGTCGCCCACAGCGCCGACCATGGTCTCCAGCGCGCGTTCGGCCTCCGCGGTGGAGCCGTGCCCGGCGGCGATCCGGGCCGCGGCCCGCCGGGCGAGTTCACACTCGATCACCCGGCGGGTATCGAGCAGGTCCCGCAGGTCCATCGACTGCTGATTGAGCCGGAATTCGAGGATCTGCGTCAGGACGGCGGGCGACGGAGTCGCCACCCGCGCCCGCTTGCCCTGGCTGGAGACGAGGACACCTCGGGCGGTCAGAGTGCGGATCGCCTCGCGCACCGCGAGACGGTTGACACCGTGCCGTTCGGCGAGCTCGCCCTCGGCGGGAATCTCGTCCCCCTCGCGGAGCCGGCGCTGCCTGATCTCCTCGATGATCTCCCGCGCCACGGTGTCGCTCAGCGTCAGTCGCTCGATCGTCATGCCGCCCACCCCGCTTCGGCGGCACGCCCCGCGCGGCCGGCCCGCGGGGCGAAGGGCCCGGCGGATGCCGGTACTCGAAACAGGTGACACAAGGGCAGACGGCAGGTGTTCACCGGCGTCATACTGCCATGACCGCTACCGGGTGGGGCCGCGAGAGAACCGGACGAACCGCTCCGGTCCCCGCAGCGCGAGGCCCTCGGCGCGCGGGCCGCTCTGAGGTGCACATTCATGTGCCCCCCTCCTCTCCTTGAGTGCCTGTCAGACGCCACATCATTGCTTGACAGCATAGCTGCCAAGTAACACCATCGTGCCCTGATCCACCAATGGCGGGCCCGAGATCGTCCCGACCATCCCCGCCGTCCTGCCCCGGGCGTTCGTTCCGCCCCGCGGGAAGTGGACCCGACATCGAGAAGGAGGGGTGGCGACCATGCTCCGGCAGCCCGCCGCCGAACCTGCCCGCGCGGCCCTCACGGGTGGTGGGGTTTGAGTCTCCTGCGGAGTGCGACCTGGTGGGACGACCCCGGTAAGGCCGGCTTCGTCGCCCGACATCACATGCGCCAACTCGGCCTCACCCGGGACCAGTTGCGGGAGAAGCCGGTAGTGGGGATCTGCAACAGCTGGTCGGAGCTGACCCCCTGCAACGCCCACCTGCGGGTCCTGGCCGAATCCGTGCGCCGCGGCATCACCGCCGCCGGCGGACTCGCCCTGGAGTTCCCGACCATGTCCATCGGCGAACCTCTCATGCGGCCCACCTCCATGCTCTTCCGCAACCTGATGAGCATGGATGCCGAGGAGACCATCCGCGCCAACCCGCTGGACGCCGTCGTCCTGCTCGGGGGCTGCGACAAGACCCTGCCGGCCCAGCTCATGGGAGCGATCAGCGTCGACCTGCCCGCCATCGCCCTGTCCGGCGGCCCGATGCTCACCGGGCGCTTCCGCGGCACAACGGTGGGTTCAGGCACCGACATCTGGCGCATGAGCGAGGATCGGCGCGCCGGACGCATCACCGACGCCGACTTCGAGGAGTTCGAGGGCTGCCTGGCCCGCTCCGCAGGCCACTGCATGACCATGGGCACCGCCTCCACCATGGGCTGTGTCACCGAGGCCCTCGGCCTCTCCCTGCCCGGTGCGGCCGCCCTGCCCGCGGTCGACGCCCGCCGCGCCCAGCTCGCCGAGCAGTCCGGCGCCCGCGCCGTCGAACTCGCCCGCGAGGGCCTGCGCCCTTCCCACATCCTCACCCGTGAGGCGTTCGCCAACGCCGTCGTCGTCAACGCCGCCATCGGCGGCTCGACCAACGCCGTGCTGCACCTGCTCGCGATCGCCGGCCGCGCCGGCGTGCCGATCGGCCTCGACGACTTCGACACCATCGGCCGCGCCGTCCCCCTGCTCGCCGACCTGATGCCCAGTGGCCGCTTCCTCATGGAGGACTTCGCCTACGCCGGCGGCCTGCCCGCCCTGATGACCGAACTCGGCGACCTCCTCGACCACACCGCGCTCACCGTCACCGGCCGCACCCTCGGCGACAACCTACAAGGCCACCAGGTCTGGAACCGCGAAGTCATCCACACCCTCGACAAACCGGTGCAACCGCCCGACAGCGGCACCGCCGTCCTGCGCGGCAACCTCGCCCCCGGCGGCGCGGTCGTCAAACAGTCCGCCGCCTCACCCCATCTCCTGCACCACCGAGGCCCCGCCCTGGTCTTCGACAGCATCGAGGACTACCTGCGCGCCGCCGACGACCCCCACCTGCCGGTCGACGCCGACACCGTCCTCGTCGTCCGCAACCTCGGCCCCCGCGGCTACCCGGGGATGCCCGAACTCGGCAACCTCCCGCTGCCGGCGAAGCTGCTCGCCCGAGGAGTCAGCGACATGGTCCGGATCTCCGATGCCCGGATGAGCGGCACCGCGTACGGCACCGTCGTCCTGCACGTCGCGCCGGAGGCCGCGGCCGGCGGACCGCTCGCCCTGGTCCGCACCGGTGACTCCATCGAACTCGACGTGGCGGCCCGCACCCTCCACCTCGACGTCGACGACGACGAACTCGCCGTCCGCCGGACCGGGTGGACTCCACCCGCCCGGGCGTGCGAGCGCGGCTGGACCCGCCTCTACACCGACCACGTCCTCCAGGCCGACCAAGGCGCCGACCTCGACTTCCTGGTCGGCGGATCCGGCGACCAGCCCGCGAAGGCACCCTTCTGATGGGCGCCGGCACCAACCCGCTCCACGGTGCCACGCCGATCGAGACACCCGACCCCGCAAAGGCTTCCCTCCGATGACAGCCCACCTGCTCCACGGCGTCATGCCTGTACTCGAAGTGCCGTTCACCGCGGACGGCGGCCTGGACCCCGGCGGCTTCGACCGCACCGTGCGCCACGTCCTCGGCACCGGCGTCACCGCCGTCATGTTCCCCGGCTTCGCCGGCGAGTTCCACAAGCTCACCGACGACGAACGCACCCTGCTCACCCGCCGCCTGCTCGACATCACCACCACCCGGCCCGACGTCGCCGCCGTCATCTCGATCCCCGACCACGCCACCCGCGTCGCCGTCGAACGCGCCACCGCCGCCGTCACCGCCGGCGCCGACGCGATCAACCTGCTCCCGCCCCACTTCCTCGGCCCGCCGCCCGCCGAGGTGCACCGGCACGTCACCGCCGTCCTACGCGCCGTCGCCCCCACGCCGGTGATCCTCCAGTACGCACCCACCCAGACCGGATCGGCCTTCACCGCACAGTCTCTGCGCCATCTCGCGGCCGAGCACCCCAACCTGGCCGCCGTGAAGATCGAGACGGCGCTGCCCGGCCGACTGGCCGAAGACCTCGCCACCGGAACACCCGCCTTGCGCTCCTTCGTCGGCTACGCCGGACTGCAACTGGCCGACGCACTGCGGCGCGGCATCGCCGGAGTTCAGCCCGGCTGCTCCTTCACCGAGATCTACCAGCGCATCTGGCGGCTCTGGCACGAAGGCGACCAGGCCGGCGCGCTCGCCCTCCACGCCAAGCTCGTTCCCTACCTGGCCTACTGGATGCAGGAGGTCGAACTGATCATCACGGTGGAGAAACTCATCTCCGTCCGCCGCGGCCTCATCGACGATCCACACTGCCGCCACCCCGCCCGCAGCCTGGACCCGCAGGAGAGGGCGGGAGTCGACCGGTTCCTCGCGGAGTTCGACGATCTCCTGCGGCCCGTCCGAAACTGGAGCCGATCATGATTGACCTCACCGACCGCGCCGTCCTCGTCACCGGCGCCGCGCGCGGAATCGGCGCGGCCGTCGCGGACGCGGCGGTCCACGCGGGCGCCCGCGTCGGACTGCTCGACATCGACGCCGACCGCCTGCGCCGCACGGCGCTGCGCATCGGCCCGGCAGCCGCATGGGCCGTCTGCGACATCACCCGCGAGGACCAGGTCGCCGACGCGGTGGCGGCACTGCGCGAGGAAATCGGCCCGGCCAGCGGGCTGGTCAACAACGCCGGGCGCAACGCCTACGCCGACCCCGTCGCGATGACGACCGAGCAGTGGGACGAGGTGTTCGGCGTCGACCTCAAGAGCGCCTGGCTGATGGCCCGCCAGGTCCTGCCCGACATGCTGACCGCGAGCCACGGCTCCATCGTCAACATCGCCTCCATGCACGCCACCCTCACCTGCCCCGGCATGTTCCCCTACGCCGCCGCCAAATCCGGCCTCGTCGGCCTTACCCGCTCCCTCGCCCTCGAAGTCGGCCCGCGCAACGTCAGGGTGAACGCCGTCAGTCCCGGCTACATCGAAACCGACCTGCTCACCGAATACTTCGACCGGGAACCACCAGAGGTCCGCCAGATCGCCACCGACAAACACATCCTCGGACGCCTCGGCACACCCCGCGACATCGCCACCGTCGTCGTCTTCCTCCTCTCCGACGCCGCCGCCTTCGTCACCGGCGCCCACTGGGCCGTCGACGGCGGCGTCTCCGCCCGCTTCGCATAACCCCCGCCACACCCCGACCGACAGGACACCGCCCCGCCCCTCCGCACCATCGACCACACCGGCACGACCGGCTCCGTTGGGCGGAGGGGTCCACACGCCCCACCGGTTACGGAGGGCCGCCGTGACACGGCCTCCCCTCGGCCAACCGTTCGACGGCGGTATGGGACGGCACCCAGGCCGACCGGAGCAATTCACCGAACAACCCTCCCCTCCCCCGGCGATACCGGCAAACGTTCCGCCAATACGGCGACCGTCCCTCCGTCCCGCGCCCGATCGATCCGATCGGTGCGGGCTCTTCAGGACCCGCCACGCCGCGTACGGCCTGGCGCTGCCTTCCTGGCCGCGGCGCCGAGCGCGGACCGACGCGGACGCGTCCCCTGCCCGAAGACCACCCGAGGCGACAACTCCTGTATCTGGGAGGTTCCGACGAAGATTCCCCGCCAATGACGAATTATCTGCGCCCCAGGTATTGCCAACCACCTCAGATGCCCGATAAATCTTCTTAGCAGCCTAGTTGCCATGAAGGGAAGACAGTGTCGTCTCCTGCCCCCCACACCCCCGCCCACGCCGCTGAACCCGCCCCGACGGGCATCTCCCGCCGCGGCATCCTGAGGAGCATGGCCGCCACTGGGGTGCTCGCCGCCGTCGCCGGCGTCGGCGACCTCTTCACCGCCGCACCGGCTGCCGCAGCCATCGCACCCCCCGTCATCCCCCCACTGCCCGACACCGTCACGGGCGTGAGCAACCCGCGCATCCCCGTCACCTCCGGCTGGCGCTACACCACCACACCGCCCGCCTCCTTCTGGACCACCGCCATCGACACCTCGTCCTGGGCGGAGGTCACCGTCCCGGGCGAGCCGGCCATGCAGGGCCAGAGCGTGCCCTCCAACCGCGAGTGCGCGTACTCCGTGAATGTCCCCGTCCCGGCCGACTACGCCGGACGAACGATCATGCTGCGCTTCGACGGCGTGTACAGCTACGCCCGCCTGTGGGTCAACGGAACCCTGGTGACCACTCACGAGGGCGGCTTCACCACCTGGTACGCAGACATCACCTCGCTCGTCACAGCGGGACGGCAGGCGACCGTGACGATCGGCGTCACCGACCGGGCAACCACCATCGCGGGCCAGTCGAAGTACGCCAAGCACAACATCGGCGGGATCCTGCGTGACGTGACGCTCGTGGCGCTGCCGACATCTCACCTCACCCGGCTGCACACCGAAACGACGTTCGACGCCTCCTACACGAACGCCATCCTCACCGTCACCGCCGCCGCCGCGCTGGCGGCCGGCAAGACCGGCACCGTCGCTCTGACCCTCGCCGACCCAGCCGGCCAACCGGTCCCCCTCACCCCCGCCCAGATCACCCTGACCGGGGCAGCGTCCCAGCATGAGGTGGCCATCCCGGTGAACGCCCCACGCAAGTGGGACGCCGAGCACCCCGACCTGTACACCCTGAAGGCGACGTTCATGGTCGACGGCGTCACCCAGACGGTGACCCGAACGGTGGGCTTCCGCCAGGTCAAGGTGCAAGGCAACCAACAGTTGGTCAACGGCAAGCCCGTACACCTGCTCGGCGTCTGTCACCACAGCATGTCCCCACTGGAGGGCCGTTCGGCCAACGCCGCCCTGGAAGAGCAGGCCGTGCGGCTCTACAAGGAGGCGAACTGCAACTACATCCGCACCTCGCACTACCCACCGACTCCGGCCCTCCTCGAATGGGCCGACCGCCTCGGCCTCTTTGTGGAGGTGGAGGCACCGGTCTGCTTCCAGTTCCATTCGGTCGACGACCCCGCCTACAGCGAGCAGTACCTGACGCAGTTCGCCGAGATGATCGAGCGCGACCGCAGCCATGCCTGTGTGGTCCAGTGGTCCCTCGGAAACGAGAGCAGCCACGGGAATCCCCTCAACTTCGCGCTGGAGAACGCCTACGCGCACGAGAACGACCCCTCCCGCCCGACAGCGTTCGAGGAAGCTCGGGTGGTCAACGGTGGCAACCAGGCCGACATCTACAGCGGCCATTACCCCACGCTCGCCAACGCGACCGGCAATGCGAACCAGCCTGTCCAGTACGGCGAGTTCGGCCATGTGCCGTGCTACAACACCGCCACCCTGAAGGCCGACCCGGGCATACGCAACTTCTGGGGCCACAGCATCAACAAGTTCACCGAGAAGTTCCGCACCGCGAACGGTGTCGTCGGCGGTGCGATCTGGGCGGCCGTCGACGAGGTGTTCAACCTGCCCCAGGGTCCCGTCGGCTACGGCGAGTGGGGGATCATCGACCTGTGGAGGCGGCCCAAGCCGGAGTTCTGGCTGACGAAGAAGGCGTACTCGCCTGTGCGGATCGCCGACGGAGTGCTCGCCGGGCTGACCCCGGGAGAGGCCGTCTCCGTACCGGTCAAGAATTGGTACGACAACACCGATCTCCAAGAGCTCGCCATCGCCTGGGACATCGGCACCAGCTCCGGCACCCTCACCGGGGTCGCCGTCCCAGCCCGGCAGAGCGGCACCCTCACGATCCCGGCCTGCCCCTGGTCGTCCGGGGACACCCTCCACCTGACGTTCCGGCGCGGGGCCGCGATCGTCGACGAGTACCGCCTGTGGCTCAACACTCGCAGAACACCGCAGTTCACCGCGCCCGGAGGCACCACCCCCACCATCCAGGAGACCGCGACGCAGATCGTGGTCACCGGCGTCGACGCACCGTTCACCGTCATCTTCGACAAGACCGCCGCGCGTCTGGTCGAGGCCAGAGCGGGCGGCAAGCGTGTCCTCACCGCAGGACCCGACCTGGTCCTCTCACGTGGGCTCCCCGGTGTGTGGACCGGCTCATCGGCGACGGTCACCACCACCGACGGCCGGGCGGTCGTCACCCTCACCGGCCGCTTCGGCACCGTGAACACCACGTTCACGATCTCCATCGACGGCCGCGGTCTGCTCACCACGACGTACACCATCACCAACCCACCCTCCGGCTCAGTCAGCGACGTCGGAGTGCGCTTCGGCCTCGCCAGCCAGGCCGACACCCTCACCTGGCAGCGCGACGCCCAATGGACCGTGTACCCCGACGACCACATCGGGCGACCGGCCGGCACCGCAACCCGCACCCGGACCGCCGGCACCGACGCCTACCGCACCCAGCCCACCTGGCCGTGGAGCCAGGACACCCACAGCTACTTCCTGTTCGGCAGGGACAGCGCCCCACATTGGACCAATGACTTCCGCAGCGCCAGGTCCAACATCCGACTCGCCAAGGTGACCGCCGAGGGGACGGGCCGAGGCGTCCAGGTCGAGTCGGACGGATCGGACGCGATCCGCCTGGCACCCGCTCTGACCGTGATCGACAACGCGTCCGCGGCCATCGTCTACACGGGGCCGTGGACCCACGCCAACAGCAGTTCGGGCGGCACCGCCAACGCCCTCTTCCAGACGGAGTCGTACACGAACACGGCGGGCGCGACGGCGCAGCTGACGTTCACCGGTACCGGAATCGGCCTGCACAGCGCCAAGAACCTCAACCTGGGCATCGTCAAGGTCTACATCGACGGCACACTCGCGGGCACCGTAGACCTCTACAACCCCTGGAAGACGCCGGGCCGGCTCGTCTTCACCAGTGCGGCGCTCCCCTACGGCCAGCACACGATCAAGGTCGAATGCACCGGCACGAAGAACAGCAGCGCCTCGGGCACCTCCGCCCTTGTCGACGCCTTCCAGGTCGTCGACTCCGTCATCGACAACACGTCGAACCGGGTCACTTACAACGGGGCATGGACGCACGCCGCCGGACAGCCCTGGGCAAGCGGCGATCTGAACAGCACCGAGTCCTACAGCAACCAGACCGGCGACGCCGCCACCACCACGTTCCGGGGCACAGGGATCCGCGTCATCTCGCCCAAGAGCGTCAACTACGGGATCGCCGAAATCTCGGTCGACGGCGGAGCCGCCACCCAAGTGGACCTGTACGCCCCCACCAAGCAGTTTCAGCAGACGGTGTTCGAACGCACCGGGCTACCCGACGGCGAGCACATCATCACCGTCAAGGTCACCGGCGGCAAGAACGCCTCGGCCACCGACAGGTACGTCGTCATCGACGCATTCCAGGCCGTCGAGCCCGACCCGTACGCAAACGCCATGGGCGTCGACCTGATCATCAGCGGCAAGATCAACTATCCGGATCTCGACTGGGGCAACCACGAGGACCCGGCGATCACCCTGCAGGCCAACTGGTCCGCAACCACACGGCTGCGCCTGCTCCCCTGACCCGCGGTGTGGATCCGGCGCCGGCGAAGGACACGACGCCCACCCGCTTCCGGGGCAGGGGCCCGTGAGGTCGGCTGCGGCTGAACCTCGGCTGAGGGGTCGACCAAAACATGCCCTATGCGATCAGGATTACGGCCATACGCCGACGCCTGCGACGGCGGAGCATGAACCAGCCTCGTGGCCACGGAGACACCCTGCTTCAGCTCTACCGCCCCGGGGGGCCCATAGGTCGTCCGGTGACCGCAGACCACTCGCAACCGACCGGCAAACCAGTCAGCATTCAACAGATACCAACGAGTACGCTCCATGTGACTGCCGATGGAGAGGGATCGTCAACCCCACCGGGCCGGCTGAGATCAGCCTGTTACGTTCCGCACGAACACCAAGGGACAGTGGGACAGACAACAGTCCCGACGGCTAATTCAAGACGCCTGACGGCTCGTCTGAAGCCGGATGGACGGTGTATCTTCGAACATAATCCAACGCACCTTCCGGCACGGCGACGGCGCGGAAGAGAAGTGACATGAGCACGCTACTAGCCTGCGGGCTCCGGGCCTCAGAACCAGGTGCTACCCGGCGGACCTGAATCGCGTCACCCGCACCTCGCCCCCAAGAACCCCGCCCGCCCCCAAGGCCAATCGGCTCCCCGGCTTCGCTCTCCCGCCTACCACCGGTTGAAGTCTCCGCTCCGCATAAGGAAATGCCCATGCCCACCGCACTGCCGCCGTCCTTCGCCCTCCGCCCCGCCCGTCTCATCGCTGCGTGCACCGCCACCCTGATCGTCGCTGGTGTCGGCGTCGCCTCCCCCGCCGCGGCAGCCGACGCGGTCTCGTACGACTTCGAATCCCCCTCCCAGAAACTGCCGTTCATGGCGATCAACGGGTTCGGACGCGTGCTGGTGGGGCCCGCACCCGGAGGGAGAGGGGGTCAGGCCGCGCGTGTCAACCTCCCCAACGACGGACGCTCGTTCAAATCGGAGCTGGTCATCAAGGGCCTCGACGCGGGCAGCCACCGTTTCACCTTCGCCAACTACCTTCCCGGGGACTGGCAGGAGCGAGACCTCGACACCATCGTCGCCCAGTGGTTCAGCATGCAAGGGGACGGCGAGGGCATCAAACCCGTCGTCGCACTCTCGGTCCACGGCGGCAACTGGCAGCTGAAGGTCCACTGGATGAACGGCGGCGAGATACAGGAGTCCGTCATCCCACTCGGCGCGGCACGGCCGGGCCACTGGAACCAGTGGGCCTTCGACATCACGTGGTCCGCCGCGGGCACACCCGGTTCGATTGCCGTCACGCGGGACGGCATCACCGTCGGTTCGCACCAAGGCCCCAACAACTACCACCGCGGCGAACCGCCCCACTTCAGAATCGGCGCCTACCGGCCCAACTGGCGCCCGGAGAAGGGGCCGGAGAAGCGGGCCGGAGCAACCGAGGCGGTCCTCTACATCGACGACATCGCCATCAACAGCACGGCTCCCGGCTCCCGATCGAACCCGCGCCCGACCACCCCCGCCACCACGTCCCCCTCGGGCTCCCCGACCCCGTCACCCAGCCCCGCCTCCGTCGGCTCACCCTCCCCGTCCGCCTCCACGCAAGCCAGTGCCGTACCCACCGGGACCACGCCCACGCCCACCGACACCATCAGTCCCGGAGCGACCGGGCAGAAGCCGAACACCGACGGAACCACGCTCCCGAGCACCGGCTCAACCGGGGTGATCACCACCACCGTTGCCAGCGTCACGGCGCTCGCCGCCGGCGCCTACCTCCTCCGACGACGCAATGCCACACGCTCGGCCCGCCACCGATCCCAAACATGAAACAACTGGTGAGGTGAGTCGGCGATTCGTGGCAGTGGGCAGCGGACTTGTCGCGGATCCTGTCGGCTCTTCGTCCCGGACAACGGGCCCAAGGCGGTCGTCCAGTCGGCCTGCCGTGACCGGATGTCGCGCTCGATAGCCTGCACGGAGCGGTGAACGCCGCGCTTGAGCATCTTCTGCGTGAGCTCGGCGATTCACCGTTCCGTCAGGTCCGAAACGCCCCACTCGTGGGCGTGGCATGGGAGTGCGCGCGCGGCCGCGCATGCGGCGAGTCCTGGAAGGACACGGCCGAAAGCAGCAGTTTCCCCGTCACCTCCGCAAGAGGCCAGACCCGACCATGCCGCCCGGCACCTGCCGCGTACGCGCCTCCCGAGGAACCCGTCCCCGCCCCGGCCGTACACGACCCGTCCGCCGCCGGGTGCAACGCACACCTCACAATTCTGAGGTCTTGTGGGACGCCGCCCAACGGCCACCCATCCATGCTCCCGCCCCGTCGCCCCCGACGCCGCAGCCCATCAGCTTCGCCCTCCGCCGACCGCCCGCCCTCCGAGCACTGCCAGGTCACCCAGCCGGCACCTCAAACAGCGGAAGTAGCGGCAACACCCGATTCCCACCAGGACCGAAGCGGAGCTCGAACCATGAACCATCACCCCTCGGCCGCCCAGCGCCTGGCCTTCGAGGCCTTCCAGGCCCTCCAACGGACCCACTACACCGCCTACGCGGTCGCCCACCTTGACCCCGAAGACGCCGACCGCGCCGTACACGACGCCTTCGCCGCCATATTCACCGCCTGGCGGGACATCATCACCGACCACGCGCCCGCGCAGCGCGCCTGGGAACACCTGCGCACGCAAGTCCACCGCCGCGCTCGGCCCGACTCGCCCGCCCCGCCCTCCGACCTCCAGGACATCCGCACTCTCGCAGCCCTCGGCTACAACGCCCAGGCCAGCGCCGTCCTCATGGGCCTGTCCCCTGGCAGAGTCCGCTTCTTTCAACGGGGAGCTGACACCGACTGAAGACCTCACACGTGGTTGGTGGGGACGTGGTCAGCCGCGGCTGTCTGATTGGTCACGCTGTTCTGGCGGGCAGTGCGAGGACGGTTGAGAGCCGAGTCGTCCACTGGTCGGTGAGGGGTCCGGCGACGGATCGGATGGCGTCGGACGCAGTCCGAGCGCGACGCCGGTTCACCAGGATCACCGGCCAGCTCGTGCGCTCCAGACCACAGGCAGGCAGCACCCTCATCCGTCCATCACAGGCACCGACAGGAGCCGAGCACATGCTGGAACACACGCCTCACGAGGACCGCACCGAGGTCACCTTCGTCCTTCCCGCTGACACGCCGCGGGGGCCTGTCAGCGTCGTCGGGGACTTCAACGACTGGCAGCCCGGCGTCCACACCCTGCAGCCCCGCGAGGACGGAATGCGGGCCGTCACGGTCGTGCTTCCCAGGGAGGGCGCGCACATCTTCCGCTACGTGGCGGCCGGCGACGAATGGTTCAACGACGAAGCCGCCGACGGCCAGAACGGCCCCGACAGTCGAGTGCGCCCCTGAACGGGTTAGAGCGCGCTACCTCCGGCCGACCAATGCCTTGGAGAGCACGAGCGGACCGTCCCGACGTCTTCGGGTCGGTGCCGGTGTGACGATCCCGCCGCCTCCATCAGCGGGGCCCCTCGTCGCCCAAAGTCACGGGTGGTGGATGTGCTGCTGCGGGTGGCGTGCTCAGTCCGTCGCCGCGTTGTCCAGGCAGTCGAGCAGGAAGTCCTTGACCTCGGTGGCGTGTATGCGTTCCCGGGCGCCCGTGGGGCTGGAGCACAGCAGGACGGGGCCGTCGTGGGGGTCGTCCGGGAGTCGGCCGTGGCTGCCGCGGACGCAGGACGGGTCGGTGGGCACGACGGACATGGCGGTCCGTACGCCCAGCTTGAGCTTGGCCACGGTCATGGCGGCCCTGGCCATGACCAGTGGATCGGCCGGGTCGAAGAACAGCTCGGCCGGGTCGTAGCCCGGCTTGCGGTGGATCTCGACCCCGCGGGCGAAGTCCGGGGCCCGCTCGTCGTCCAGCCAGTAGTAGTAGGTGAACCAGCTGTCGGAGGAGGCGACGGCGACGAGTTCACCGGCTCGCGCGTGCCGCAGCCCGGCCTTCTTCTGGTCCTCGCGGTCCAGGACCTGGTCGATTCCCTCGGTCCTCAGCAGCACCTCCCGGACGTGTGACAGGTCCTCGGGGTCGGCGACGTACACATGGGACACCTGGTGGTCGGGGGTCGCGAAGGCGCGGGAGGTCCAGGGGTCGAGGTATTCCATCCCCTGCTGGGCATAGAAAAACGAGGTTCGGCGAAGGCCGCGAGCGCGGCGCGCGTGCCCGCGTTCGCCGGGTCCTCCGCGTGCAGGGCGCAGGAGATCTGCGCCTTGACCACGGGGATGCCGGCTCCGGCCAGGCGGTTCAGGGCCTCCTCCGGTGTCTCGAAGGCCACGGCGAGATGGCAGATGTCCAGACAGAGGCCGAAGTGGTGGGGGTCGAGGTCCGACAGGTGTCGTACCGCGTCGGTGATCGTCTTCACGAGGCATCCCGGTTCCGGTTCGAACGCGACCCGGACAAACGAGCCCTGCCCCTGCGGAAACACAGGTTGCCTCGAAGCCATCGCCGGCGGCGGCGCCCTCGCCGCACACCTCCGGAACGCGGGCCTGGACGCCGCGGACGGCCGGGACGTGGTCCGCCTGGTCCGCGCCGGCAACCCGGTCGCCATCCAGATGATCCGTCAGGCGGGCCGTGACATCGGCGACGTCCTGGCCTCGCTGGTGAACTTCTTCAACCCCGGCGTGATCATCATCGGCGGCGACATCTCAGAAGCCGGAGAGCACCTGCTCGCCGGCGTGCGCGAGGTCATCTACAGCCGCTCCCTCCCGCTGGCCACCCAGCATCTCTCCATCCGAGGACGGGGACTCGACGACCGAGCGGGCGTCATCGGAGCCGCCGTCATGGTCATCGAGCACACCCTCAGCCCGGAGGCGGTCGACCAGGCCATCGCAATCTTGGACATGAAGGAGCCCGCAACTCCGTGAGTCGCTGCAGGCCCAGCCCGCACCGGCCCGCAGGAATCGTAGCGACGCGGCGGCGAGCACTGTGCGCCGCAGGTCCCGCCGCCGGCAAGCCTCCGCCCGCCGCGGCCGGGTCGACTGCGCCGGCCGCCACCCCGACGAAGCCCTTGAGTGTGCCCGTGAGGAGCTTTCCGTACCCGATCTCGCATGATCGTTCCTCACAGGACGGAGCGGGGAGGGTGCGCGCGTCGACGCGGCTCGGTCAGAGGATGACGATCGCCCACTCCTGATCAACCCAGCCGTCGGCGGACGGCTGGACGATCCTGGCACCGCCGGCCGTCAAGCCGTCCTCCACGCCCGCATACAGATCGCTGAAGCCTTGACCAGGCGGTGGCGGCTGCTCACCCGGAAGCCACGCTCCGCACGTTACCCATCAAACGAACATCCGTCGACGCAGAACCAGCCACGTTCCAGGCGGAGTTCACCATCGGCGGGCTTCCCGTCTGCGAGAACACTCCCCCACCCCCTCATCCCGATTCGGCAAGAACCCCACGATCAGACGCAATCCAACTCCTCCCACCACGGAGATCTCACGGTGCACCATGCAGTGGGGGGTTGACGTGGTGCTTCCGGTGACGCCCTTGACGTCCGTGGCGCCGGTGGCGGCCGGGGCGCCGATCTGGTCCGAGCTTGCGGCGGGCTAGTACGAGGATGGTCAGGGCGGTGGCGGCGCCGGCGGCGGGGAGCGTGGCGAGTAGGTGGAGGTGGGCGGTGAGGGCTGCGGCGAGGGCGGTTCCGGCGGCCTGGCCGGTGCCGACCGACAGGATCAGCCAGGCGTACGCCTCGGTGGTGCGGGAGGCCGGGGCGAGGGAGTCCACGGTGTGGAAGCCGTTGGTGATGATGAGGGTGAAGAACAGCCCCGGGATCGCCGTGAGCGCGATGGCTGTGCGGGGGCCGGGCTGGGCCAGCAGGGGCAACCATCCGAGGAGGAACAGTGCGCTGGTGGTGGAGAGTTGGGTGGTGGTCGTGCCGGGCCGCGCCCGGCGTGCGTAGATCAGGCTGCCCAGGAGGCTGCCGGTGGAGAACGCGGCGGGGATCACCCCGGAGAGCATGGCCGGCCCGTGGGTGGCGGCCATGCCGGCGGCCCACACGTTCATCGCTCCGAACGCGAACCCCGTTCCCGCCAGCGCGGTGAACAGGAGGATCAGGCCGGTGCTCATCAGCCGCCCGTTTCCGGCCGCACCGTCGGCGGCGGGACGCCAACTCTGCGACGGTGCGGCGGTCAAGACGATCGCCGTGCCCACGAGTGAGAGGGCGGCGGTCGCGGTCAAGGCGCTGTCGGGCCCGTAGGTGGTGGCGAGCCACGAGGCGAGCAGGGGTCCGGAGATGTACAGGAGTCCCTGCGAGCCGGTGTCGAGGGCTTGCACGACGCGGCGTCGTGCGGGGTCGGGCAGGACCGTCGGCCACAGTGCCCGCAGTCCTGCCTCCAGGGGTGGCGTGAGCAGGCCCGCGAATCCCACCACCGCGGTCACCGTCGCCGGGTTCCCGTCCGCCCCGATCAAGGGGAGCGAGGCCAGGCAGCCGGCGTTGAGCAGCACCGCCGGTGCGGATACGCGGGTCTGGCCGTAGCGGTCCATCAGCTTGCCCTTGAGCGGCTGGGACAGCCCGGATGCCAACCCGTACAGCGCGGCGAGCAGTCCGGCGAACGCAAGTGACCCTCCGCCACCGGTGATCCACAGGACGAGTCCCACGGGAACCATGCTGTTGGGCAGGCGCCCGGTCAGGGTGCCGCCGAGGAGGCGGACGACGTGGCGGCTGCCCAACACGGCGCCGTACGTGACGGGCCGCCGCGGGGCGGTGGTCGGGTGATCGGCCAGGGTCAACGAGGTGGGGCTTTCCATCAGAGGGCGTGCGAGGCGGGGGTAGTGCGGGCGAAGCACTACCGGCATCGCGGAGACCCGGTGGGGGTGTATGCGGTCAGCGGGGGGATGCCGACGGCCCGGGAGGGGGCACATTCAGGGCATGGAGCGCGGGGGTGGGCCGTGGCGGGACCACGACGACTTCTTCCGGTTCCCCGAACTCTGCGAGGGCTTGGACTTGACGGCCGGCCCCTACGAAGAGCACCACAAGCGCAGAGCAGCCCCGGTAGGCCCCGGGCGCTCGGCGTGATTGCCCAGCCGGCACAGGGCACCGGGCAACCTCGAGCGGGGAGCCTCACCCGAGGCCGCTGCGGCCAACGTGGAATCTGCCATCTTCCGATTCAAGCCCGGGGCCGACCGTAGGTTCGGTGAGTACGGCGCCCGGGAGCTTCAGGGGGCGACCGAACGGCGGCGCGGCGTCAGCGGAGGCTTCGGCGGCCAGTGTCGCGACGCCGGCAACGGCAGTGACGATCTGCCCTGTCACGCCGGTGCTCGAGAGCCCAGGGCCCGTCACTGTTCGCCCTCTACGCAGTTGCTCCCGGCGAGGAGGCGACGGTGGACGTGAATGTACTGCCGGTGAGCATGGCAATGGCCTGAGTGGTGTACGAGGCCCAATCAGCTGCGGCGGCGGGCGAGGCACTGCCCAGAACCACCAGCAGCAAGGTGGCGGCGCACCCCGTGAGGAGGGGGGCGGGGTGACGGACGAAGGACGGCGGCGGTGCGGTGGACATGGGCGTTTCCTCGTACGACGAAGAAGGGACTTCGGTGGGGTGGTGGGTGGGAGTGCGGACGGCGAACCCGGGAGCCGTCCGGCCGTGGGGGTCGGCGGGGGTTCTGGGGGCGAGGCGCGAAAGGGCAGGGCGCTGCCCCCTCACGCGCGCCGTCGGGCACGGGAACGGACCTTCCAGGAGCGGTCATTGAGGTGTTTACCCGGTGACTGAGGTTGCGCAGACCATACTGTGCAGTAATGACGATGAACCAGTGGCGATTGCCGGCCGGTCCGTAACGAATTGCTAACTACGCTGGTGCACATACCAGTTGACCGCTAGTCGGGAAGCTGGAGGCTCGACAGCGGTATCGCGGATGTCCCGGGGCATGGCTGCCCACGAGGACCTCGAAGTCGACTTGAGGGGTCGACTCAAGGGGGCGACCGCAAGGCGGAATCGTGACCGCCTGAGACAAGGACAACGGATCCAGCGACTCGGCGGCCGGGGTCAGCGTAGGCGATCAGAGCCCGGCGCCTTGTTGACTTCTGTTCAATAACAGCGACCGGCGAGCGTGTGACTGGAAGTGGGATCTTCAAACCATCCGCGGTAACAGACCTTGGGTTGAAGCCATGTGATGCACCGACAGAAAGATCACGAGCTCATCTCAGCCCACGCCGCGGGGTTGACGATCTTCTGCGGCAGGGGTCTCATAGGGCCCACCCGTTGAGACCTGTTGCTTTCTGATCGTTTTCGGGGCGTGGTTCGCCGACCCCCACACCGGAGACAAGACCCGGCGCCCACCTCTTTGCTGCGCTACCAGGAGCTGTACAAGGATGGTCCATGTTCCGCCGCTATACCCGTCACCGCCCGACCGGCGTACTCCCGACCGCAACCGTCAGCGGGAATCACCTCGCTGATCGGGCCTGCGGTCGGAAGGAGCCCCGCAGCCATCCCGTTCCTGGGCAACTTCGACACCAGCGGAAAGGTCCAGCGATCCCGCGAGCGAATCGAAGGTGCGGGCAAAGAGACAGTCGTGGGGGAATCGGGCGGCCTTCCCGGCACGGACGCCCGATTCCCCCTGCTCAACGACAGCGAACTCTTCCTCTCGGAGATCCTCACCAGGCACCTCCCATACCGCAGCCACCGCCACACCTCCGCCGACCATGCGCCCGCCGATCGGACTCTCGACGGTAACATGGCCACCGTCTCCCGGTGGCACGACGCGGCCGGCGCCATGCCGTCGATCGCCCTCGCGATCGAGGGCAACAGCCGGGTCGCGAACATCCCTTGGCAGCCCCTCTCGCAGCCGGTCGGGTAACCGAACACGATCTCGGTCCGATGCGGTGCGGGCGGTGCAACAGGGGTTGCTTGGACATCTCCTGGTCGGCCGCGACCACCCTTGGCTCGATCCACGCAAGGCGCGACGGCGTCGAGGCCGGACCACACCGCGGTCCCGACAACCCGCCAGGACGTCGCCTACTGCCACCTGTCCGGTCGGTACCGACCGGACAAGCAGGCAGCATAGGAACACCTCAAGGGCAGGACGTCCGCGGTGGCGACTTATTACGACGACAACAGCATCATCTCCGCCCCTCGGGAGCAACGGGCCGAAGCCCCGAGCGTTGAAGAGGACCACTCCCCCACCGGGCGACCGGACCGGTCCGCTCGCACGACCGGACGATTGCTTCGACAAGCCGCAGCACCAGCACCCCGTCTCAAGAAAGAGGCGCCCCGCAGCCGACGCGAAAGGGGCGCGTCGCCTACCGTCAAACCCGAGAGGTAATAGGACGTGACCAGGCCTTCGCGCCCCGCTGAGGAGAAGCCAGGCTGGGCCGTACCGGTGCTGCTCTTCGGAGTGATCGCCGCGATCTTCGGCCGTGGCGGTGTCTGGACAGCGTGGGCTCTGCTCTGGGCGCCATTGTTCGGCGCCGCCGGCGCGTCGGTGGCGTATGAGTGGCGGCTACTACGCCGCGGCTACCGTTACATGAGCGCCCTGCAATGGATCCTCCTCATCGTCGCCCACCTTGGCTTCGTCTACCTGCTCACGGGCATCCTTGGTTTCCGAGACCTTTGATTCCGCCGAGCCTCTCCACCACGACATCAACGTCGAGCACGATGGCTTCCAGATCGGTGACATGCGGCTGGTCGACACCACGGGCGCCGGTGGCATCACCACGAGGGTCACGTGCCATGCGTCAGCTTCATCTACTGTGCCGCCAGCAGAAGGTGAGCATGGACTCGGCGGCCGTCGGCCTCTTGGCGGACGTCAGTCCAGTGCGCCAGGCATTCCACGATGTCCATCCCACGGCCGTGTTCGATCGGGTCGATGCCCGGCCGCTTCGCCCTGGAGGCGGGCGGGCGTCCGCAGTCGGCCACGGCGACGTGCAGGATGTTCTCGCTCAGTGCCAGCCGAACCGTCAGCTCCGCGTGACCGTAGAGGGCGGCATTCGTGGCGAGTTCACTGACGATGAGAACCGCGGAGTCCCGGTCATCGCCGGACACCTGCCAGCGGCTGAGCACATCCGCGGTGAACTCCCGGGCGATTCGCACGCGTTTCGTTTCTGCAGGCAGGGTGAGCAGTGCCTGTCGCGGGCAACCAGCGGCGGGGTCGGTTGTGGCCGCGCGGCGGGTGAGCGACGTCGGGGGAATCCCGGCCGGTGCCGGAGCCACTGCAGTTGCGGTGACCGGCATGCTGTGATTCGTCATGGCCCCTCCTAGGGCATTCCCCCCACGTCCGATGCTGTTCTCTGTGCGGCTTGAGATTGAGTGATGATGTGATGGGCGCTTCGGATGTTCACATGCGCCCTGTCAGCCGGCATGACCTTCGCCGGAGGAAGCGGAATGGGAGCGGTGGCGTCGACCAGCGCCTGCGTCTCTCGGGCCGGCCCCCTCACAACCCGGCTGCCCGGAGGGAGCGCTCGTCCCATACCGGTTCGACGGTCGCGAAGCCCGGACCGTGTGCGCGGCGGTACACCATCAAGGTCCGCTCGAAAGTGATCACGATGACACCCTCCTGGTTGAACCCGATGGTGCGCACGCTGATGATGCCGATGTCAGGACGGCTGCTTGAATCCCGCTTGGTGAGCACCTCGGACTGCGAGTAGAGGGTGTCGCCTTCGAATACGGGGTTGGGCAGCCTGACCCGGTCCCAGCCGAGGTTGGCCATCACATGCTGCGATATGTCGCTCACGCTCTGCCCTGTGATCAGGGCGAGCGTGAACGTGGAATCGACGAGCGGCCGGCCCCAACGGGTGCCGGCCGCATAGTGGCGGTCGAAATGCAGCGGGGCGGTGTTCTGGGTCAGCAGGGTGAGCCAGGAGTTGTCCGTTTCGAGAACGGTGCGCCCAAGGGTGTGCTTGTACACGTCACCGACGGTGAAGTCCTCGAAGTAGCGGCCGGGCCAGCCACCAACGGGGGCGGCCGGGCCAGGGGCGGCGGGGTCGGGGGCTGAGAATGAGTGCTCGGTCGTCATGAGACTCATTCTGAGAAGTTCGGAGCGTCCTGTGAAATAGCGAACTTTCACCCGCATCATGCATCGTGTGCATGAGCTGTCGAGCAAACGTAGTCGTAGAATCGCACAACCGCTGCCGCGCGCGGCCCCCCGAGCGGGTTGATCAGGCCAATCGTGCGGTATGCCTGCGGATCCTTGAAGGGCACGGCGACGGTCCGGTCCCCCGTGCCCGCGGGGCTTCCCCTCGCGGGGACGACAGCGACTCCCAGCCCTGCCGCCACAAGCTCTCGCAGCGTGCTGAGTTCCGTGCACTCCATGATGATCCGCGGTTCGTAGCCGGCTGCGGCGCACAGCCGGTCGGCCACCTGGCGAAGACCGAACACCGGCCGCAGCGCCAGAAAGTCCTCCTCGACCAGCTCTGCCGCCTCCACCCGATGGCGGCGCGCCAGGCGGTGCCCAGAGGGAACGAGCAGGCACAGGGGTTCCCGCTGCAAGGGGGTCCAGTCAAGGTCATGGCCGGCCGGTTGTGGGCTGGTGAGCCCCAGATCCAGCCTGCCCTGGCGCACGTCGTCGACCACCGTGTCGGCGGCGGCTCCACGCAGATCGAATCGGGTGGTCGGGGCGATCACGCGGTAGCCGGCGAGCAGTCCAGGTACCAGCCAGGAGCCGTAGGAATGCAGAAAGCCCAGTGCCACCGTCCCCCCGTCAGGATCGACCAGACTCGCGATGCGCTGTTCGGCCCCGTCGATCTCACCAATGGCGCGCAGGGCGTGGGCGCGGAACACCTCGCCGTACTTGTTGAGCCGAAGGCGGTTCTGGTGCCTGTCGAAGAGCGGCACCCCCACGCGCCGCTCCAGTCGTGCGATCGCACGCGACAGGGTCGGCTGCGAGATGTTCAACCGCTCCGCCGCAGCTGTCACGTGCTGGCATTCGGCCAGAACAGCGAACCACTGAAGCTCTCTGATCTCCACTGTCGGATTATACGTCCTGTGCATGGTCGACCGGAGATTTCGTCATTTCACAACGGCTTTCGCGAGACCAACAGTGTGTCCCACCCGATCACACTCCATGGGAGGGACCCCATGTCTGATCCGTATGCACCCCCCGAGGACCGCACCGCTGCCGGTCCCCTGTCCGGGCTCGTCGTCGTGTCCTTGGAACAGGCTGTCGCCGCGCCCTTCGCCACCAGGCAACTGGCCGACCTCGGCGCCCGCGTCATCAAGATCGAGCGACCCGGCAGCGGCGATCTCGCCCGCGGGTACGACCGCACGGTCCGCGGCATGTCCAGCCACTTCGTCTGGCTCAACAGGGGCAAGGAAAGCGTCCAACTCGACGTCCGCTCCCCGGAAGGGAACCGGCAACTGCACTCCCTCGTCGGCCGCGCCGACGTCCTGGTGCAAAATCTCGCTCCCGGCGCGGCGGAAAGGCTGGGCATCGGCAGTCAAACCCTGGCATCAAACCACCCGGATCTGATCACCTGCGACATCTCCGGATACGGCAGCAGCGGGTCCTACCGCGACCGCAAGGC
The DNA here is from genome assembly GCF_041431415.1 of Streptomyces sp. NBC_00513. Taxonomy (GTDB): domain Bacteria; phylum Actinomycetota; class Actinomycetes; order Streptomycetales; family Streptomycetaceae; genus Streptomyces. The sequence continues at coordinate 7,826,504 of NZ_CP107845.1, read as the reverse complement.
GTACGACCTCCTCGTACAGTGCGAGGCCGGACTGGTCTCCCTCACCGGGACGCCGGAGACTCCCTCCAAGGTGGGCTTGTCGATCGCCGATATCAGCGCCGGCATGTACGCATACTCTGGAATCCTGACCGCCTTGATCACGCGTGCCCGCACCGGTCGGGGAGCGCAGGTCGAGGTGTCCATGCTGGAGGCATTGGGCGAGTGGATGGGTTACGCCGAGTACTACACGCGCTACGGCGGGACAGCCCCCGCGCGCGCCGGCGCCAAGCACGCGGCCATCGCTCCGTATGGCCCGTTCACGGGGCTCGACGGGGAAACCGTCACTCTCGGGCTGCAGAACGAACGCGAGTGGGCGTCCTTCTGCGAGATCGTCCTGCGCCGCCCGGAGCTTCGGGATGACCCTCGCTTCAACGGCAACGCCGACAGGGTTGCCCACCGCTGCGAACTCGACGCCATCGTGGAGGAGGTCGCGTCGGGGGTCACGGGCGAAGAGCTGGTGGCGAGGCTCAAGGAAGCGTCCATCGCCTACGGACACCAGCGCACCGTGGAGGAATTCAGCGCGCATCCGCAACTGCGCGAGCGTCGCCGATGGGCGCCGTTCGGCAGCCCTGTCGGGGAACTACGCGGACTCATCCCTCCCGTCACGTTTCACGGAGAGCGCCCGCTGAGGCTGGGGCGCGTGCCGGCGCTGGGAGAGCACACCGACTCCGTCCTCGCGTGGTTGGCCCAGGAGGCCCCCGCGAGCACCCACCAGGGGGCACACCATGTCGATTGAGGTCGTCGGAGTACTTGTCCTCGTTGCGGTGTTCGTGCTCTCCAGCGTGTGCGGGTTGAACATGGGCATTCTCGCGCTGGCAGCCACCTTCGTGCTGGGGTGCGTCGTGCTCGGCCGTACACCGGAAGAGGTATTGCTGGGCTTCCCCGCCGCGATGTTCGTGGTGTTGGTGGCTGTGACGTTCCTTTTCGGTATCGCGCGCGTCAACGGCACGGTGGACTGGCTGGTGCGCGTCGCGGTACGGGCAGTCGGCGACCGGGTGGCAGCCATCCCCTGGGTGCTGTTCTTCCTGACGGCGCTCCTGTGCGCGACGGGCTCGGCTTCGCCTGCCGCGGTCGCCATCGTCGCCCCCATCGGCATCACCTTCGCCGTACGCCACCAAGTCAATCCGCTGTACGCCGGGCTGATGGCTGTCAACGGCGCCGCAGCGGGAAGCTTCGCACCGTCCGGCATCCTGGGCGGAATCGTCCACTCCTCCCTGGCGGCCCAGCATCTGCCCGTGGGCGCGGGGCAGCTCTTCGCCGGAACCTTTGCCTTCAACCTGGCAGCCGCCGGGGCAACCTGGTTGGTCTTCGGCCGCAAGTCCCTCGCGGCCGGGGGCCCGGAGGACGTGAGCGACCCCGAAGAGGGCCCGGGGCCTCGACTGGGCTGCGAACAGGTTGCGACGTTGGCCGCGATGGCCGCGATGGTCGTGGGCACCACCGTCTTCTCACTGGACACCGGCTTCCTCGCTCTCACTCTGGCCGCGCTGCTGGCGCTGTTCTTCCGTCGCACGGCCCAGGCGGCCGTCAAGGAGATCGCCTGGCCGGTCGTTCTCCTGGTCTGCGGGATCGTCACGTACATCTCCCTGCTCCAGAAGATCGGCGTCGTCGACTCACTGGGTACGACGATCGCGGCGATCGGCGCACCTTTGGTGGCAGCCCTGCTGATCTGTTACGTCGCCGGCGTTGTCTCCGCCTTCGCGTCCACCACTGGAATCCTGGGTGCGCTGGTGCCTCTGTCCGTGCCGTTTCTCCAGTCGGGAGCCATCGGAACGACCGGCATGGTGATCGCCTTGGCGGCAACGGCGACGGTCGTGGACGCGAGTCCCTTCTCCACCAATGGCGCCCTGGTGGTCGCCAACTCGCCCGAGCGGCTTCGTGCGGGTGTGTATCGCGGCCTGCTGCGGTGGGGCGCCGGGGTGTGTGCGATCGCTCCGATGTGTGCCTGGCTCGCCTTCGTGGTCCTGTGACGTCGCCGCGAAGGGAGGAACAGTGGTGAAGCCCCGAGTCACTCTGCTGTTCGTACCGGGTGACCGGCCGGAGCGCTTCGCCAAGGCGGCAGCCTGCGATCCGGGCGGGGTGCTCGTCGACCTTGAGGACGCCGTAGCGCCGGAGGGGAAGGCGCGGGCGCGGGACGCCGCGGTTGAATGGCTTGCCGCACATGAGGGCTATCTGCGGATCAACGCGGTGGACACGCCATGGTGCGACGAAGACATGGCCGCGCTCGCGGCGGCACGAAGCCTGCGCGGAGTGGTTCTCCCCAAGAGCGCCACCGCGCACCAAGTGGCCGGTGTCGTGCGGAGGTTGCCTCCGGACGTGCCCTTGTTGGCGCTGGTGGAGAGCGCTCTGGGCGTGCGGGAAGCGGCGGCGATCGCTGCGGTTCCCCGGGTCGTACGCCTCCTCTTCGGCAGCATCGACTTCGCGCTGGACGCGGGTATCACTCCCTCGGGCCCTGACGAACCGGAGCTGCTCTGGGCCCGTTCGGCTCTGGTGGTGGCCTCGCGAGCAGCCGGTCTGCCGGCGCCGCTCGACGGGGTCTACACCCGGCTCGAGGACGAGGCCGGGTTGGTGGCCTCGTCCCGGCGCAGCCGAGGGCTCGGATTCGGCGGCCGGCTCTGCGTGCACCCGCGGCAGGTGGAACCCGTACACCTCGCCTGGCAGCCGACCGCGGCGGAACGAGATTGGGCGCGCCGGGTCGTCGCGGCCGCCGGCGATTTCGATGGGGCCGCCGTGCGCGTGGACGGCCAGATGATCGACCGACCGCGTCTCGAACTGGCCCGGGCCCTGCTGGCTGGGTGATGTCCGACCGTGCGATCACGGAGGACGGGCCACGGCCACCCATGAGACGGACAACTTCCCCGTCGTTGGTGTCGCGGGCCTCCAACACGCCGGGACCGCGCCGTCGCGCAGGACTGCGTCCTGCGCGACGGTAAGGGGGGCGTTCGGTGATGTCCTCCACGGAGATCTCTCCGCCGGGGTTTTCGGCGCAGGAGGCGGCAGGCGGGCGCGTGCCGGTTGTGGTCATGGGGAGCTTCGCATGCTGGGGGAACGTGTGCCGCTCAGCCATGCTGCTGGTCGACGGTCGGTCGCGACGGGTACGCGCCACGGCGGTCGTACCCGTCCTCGATGCCGGTCGGGGTCAGCCGCAGCTGACTCCCACTTCCTTCCAAGTGGAGGCGTCGACCATCGTGGTCGGGGCGAAGGCTTCCTTGGGGAAGTCCTTGCCGTCCTTCAGCTTGTGGTACATGGTCTGTACGGCCAGGGCGCCGACGTCCTTGCCGTTGATGAAGAGCGCGGCCTTCATCCCGGAGGGCTTGTCAGAGCTCCAGTTCTTGCAGGCCAGGTAGGCACCGAGACCCACACCGATCACGTTGTCCGCCTTGAAGCCGGCGTTCTCCAGCGCTGTGACCCCACCCTGGACGTTCTCGTCGTTGCAGCCCCACACCACCCAGTGCTTCACCGCCGGATTCGCGGTGATCGTCGCCGCGATCTTGTCCTGCGCCCCCGTCGGCGAGTTGTCCGTCGGCACGTCGATGTTCTGGACCGGCGCGCCGGCACCCTCGGTGAACGCCTTCTTCGAGGCGTTCACCCGGTCCGTGCACACGGTGACGTCCTGCTTCCACGCCGAGATCGTCCGGGTCTCCGCGGCACCCCAGCCGGCCTTCTTGAACTCCTCGGCCGCCCGCTTGCCGACCTCGCCTCCCATCTGCTGACCACTGAAGCCGATACGAGGCACCAACGCGTCGGCACCACAGGAGGACGGATCGGGGCCGGTGCTGCAAATCTGGTCGTCCGACGTCAACAACGCCACCTTGGCATCCTTCGCCAGCTGCACGACCTGCGGCCCCACGGCCGGATCGGGAACCACGACGATCAACCCGTTGCTCTTCTGCGAGATCGCCGCCTGCGCCTCACTCACCGTCTTGTTCGCGTCATTGCCCAGGTTCACGATCTTCAGATCGATCCCGAGTTGAGCCGCCTTCGCCTTCGCACCGGCGGCCTCACCGATGAAGTACTCCTGATCGCCCTGCTTCTGCAGATAGGTCAGGGAGATCTTCCCCTCGACCTTCCCCACGTCCGAGCTCCCGCCCGTCGCCTCCTGACCGCTGGAACACGCGGACAAGACGAGCATCGAAGCCAGACCCAAAGCCACGACGGCTACCGGTCGGCGGTGGTGGTGAGTGAACATGTCGTTCCCTTTGCTTGGACGGGTCACACGGCATCGAGCAGCAAGGCGCGCGATGTGACGAGACTGCGGGCCGATCGTCGTTGTGTTCGCTGTCTGGCCGGGCCTGGGCTGGGGGGCAGAGCCCGGTGAGCGAGGGCTCAACGATCGAACCTCGCTCAACGCGAACCAGAAGATCGGCGGATTACCCCTGAAGGAATCCACCACAGTCACTCTCTTTCAAACTTGATGCAACAGAGGGAAGCGCCGTTTCCGCCATAAGTCAACAGGGCGAAGCGGTGTAGCTCGGCCGAATATCGCCGCGTCGCAGGATCGGTTCAACGCCATCCGGCGTCCGCATTCGCCCCCCACAACAAGTACGTGGTCTGGAGCTGCACCGATGCCCGAGGTCATGCCGAAGGGGGCGATGTGAGGTTTCACGCGACCTGCTCGACTCAGGCCAGGTTCTTCCCGGATTCCGTGGCCACGACGACGCCGTTCCCGACGACACCGCTCGTAGCCCGAGGGCCTGAACCGTCACGGAGAGGCGGCTCGACGCCGGACGCGACATGACGACCTCGCGAGGTCGAGTCGCCCTTCACGCCCGTGTCGGCACGGGCACCGTCATCGACGGACCGCGCCCAGGAGCGGGGAGACACGCGCCTGACCGCGGCGACCGGCAGCACCGGTGCGGCGGGCAGGGATGCGTGGAGGCCTGTGCCGGTACACACCACGGTCCGGGCGGCATGGGAACGCAACCGGGAAGATTCGCCGCCGGCACGCCGACGAGGCCGCTGTTCGCACCTCGGTCGCCCGGGTTCGCCGCGGAAGGCGATGCCGTGGCCGCGGAGACCGTGGCGAAGACCGCCCACCACCTGGGGGCGGCTTCGGCAGACCCTCAACCTCAATCGACGGCCGCGAGGCCTTTCACCCCCGCTGCCGCGGGGCACCGTTCCGCGTGGGCCGCCAGGGCGCGGATGCTTTGAAGCACAGGCCGCAGCCCCACCTCGCCCACGCGCGCCGAGGGGCCGAAACACGCGAAGCCGCGGGCGGACGACCGAGCATCTTCATCACGGCCAGTATCCGCTCGCGGGTGAACGCGTCCACGCTTTCCGGGAGATCTTGATCCGACTTCGCGCGGCACGTGAAGCGGACCTGCGAACCGGGGCTGCAAAACGGAGGGCTGGGCAGTCACCTCTGTCGGGGCCAAGCACTGGGCGGAGAGCGACTGTTGCGCCAAAAGGACGCGACCGGATGGAAACGGTCGGGGGTGACCCAGGCCAGCAGGACCACTTCTGCTTCTACTCGTCAGTTTCCTTGACACGGCCCGGCGTCACTTCGACACTCTCCTCACCCGGCAATGTTAACGTAAACACAGAGAGGGGAAACACGCCCGTAACCATCTGACCCTTACCCTCCCACCCTCTCCCCGCGACGGGCGGAGTGCCCGCCAGGCCGCGCTCCTTCATTCGGTGCCCGCGCGCACAAGCCGACCGGCCCGCCATGCGGACCCAGCCCGCGCGCCCGGGCCACTGCGCACCCGGCTCGTCATCACCCCGCACGGCTTCAACGGCTCGACACGCTGGTCCGGCAAACGCCGACGGCATTGCCACTGAGCCCTCGGACCTACGCCCACAGTAGGCATCGGCACGAGCTGAGCCGTCAAAGCGCGCGACAAACGCCCTCGCGGCCGCCCGCCAAGGGTGGACGCAGGTTCGCGGCCTGCCCCCGGCCGGACAGGCCTGGCCGCACCTCATCCGCGCCTGCTCCCAACCGCCCCCACACGACTGGAGAACAGTGGTGCCTGTCAACAGAAGAACATCCATCGGATCGCGCCGCCGACGGCATACCGGCATAGCCACGTCGGCCCTCGCCGTCGCCACGATGCTCGTCGGCGGGGCGGTGTCGCCTCCCGCCGCGGCCGACGCGCCCGAACCGACCGGTGTGACCGTCCGTCTCGACCCCGGCTACCAGCAGCAGCCGTTCGAGGGCTGGGGCACCTCACTCGCCTGGTTCGCCCATGTGACCGGCGGCTGGCCCGACGCCCAGCGCAACCGGCTGGCCGACGCCCTCTACAGCGCCGAAGGACTCGGTTTCACCGTCGCCCGCTACAACATCGGCGGTGGCGACAGCCCGGAGACCGAGCCCTACATGCGCGTCGGCGCAGCCGTACCGGGCTACTGGAATCGCCCCGGAGCCGAGACGCCCGACTGGTGGAACCCCGACAACCCCGATCACTGGAACCCGGACGCCGACCCCAACCAGCGCTGGTGGCTCAGCGCTGCCAAGGCCCGTGGCGCGGACACCTTCGAGGCGTTCTCGAACTCCCCTCCCTACTTCATGACCAACAGCGGACTCGTGACCGGCGCGGTCAACCCCAATGACGACAACCTCCGCTCCGACCAGTACCAACGCTTCGCCGCCTACCTTTCCGGGGCGCTGCGTCGTGTGCAGGACTCCACGGGCGTCACCTTCGGCTCCGTGTCAGCGATCAACGAGCCGAATACCAACTTCTGGCGAGCCGGCGGCCGCCAGGAAGGCTCCCACTGGGCAGTCGACTCCCAGACTCGCATGATCACTGCCCTCCGCTCGGAGCTGGACGCGAAAGGGTTACGCACGCCCATCGCGGCGATGGACGAGACGAACCCGAACACGTTCCGGGCCAACTGGAATGCCTACGACGACTCGGCCCGCTCCGCCGTCGGCAAACTCAACACCCACACCTACGGGACGAACGGGCGCACGGGGCCACGCGACATCGCCAAGGGTGCGGGCACACCTCTGTGGATGTCGGAAGTGGATCTTGGCGGTCGGGGTCCGCAGAACTTCACCGACATGAGCCCCGCCCTCGACCTCGCCGGTCGGATCACCGACGATCTCAGGGAACTGGAGCCCCGGGCCTGGGTGCTGTGGCAGGCGGTGGAGGACTACGAGAACATGACCCCGGCCCACGAGAACTCAAACTGGGGGCTGGTCCAGACCGACTTCACCCCGGCGGACGCCGCGCGGGAGCCACTGCGGAAGAACAAGAAGTACTGGGCGATGGCTCAGTACAGCAGGTTCATCCGGCCGGGGGCGCGCGTCATCACCACGGACGACGACGCCACTTTGGCCGCGGTGAGACCCGGCGGTCAGGGCGCAGTGGTGGTCCACACCAACCCCACGCCTACGGCCCGGACGGTGACCTTGGACCTCAGCGCCTTCCGGACGGTCTCCCCGCAACCGGTCAAGCGCTACACCACGGACACGACCAAGAACGTCCATCGAGAAGCCGACCTCACCACTTCGGGCAAACGGCTCACGGTGACCCTTGGGCCCAACTCGGTCACGACCCTCGTCATACCAGGCGCATCCGGTGTGAACACCGAGGCGACCGCCGTCCCCTCCACCGCCTCCCGCCTCCTCGTCAACGCCAACAGCGGCATGGCCCTGGCAGGTACCACACTCGGCAAGAGCGCCCTCGTCCAACAGGTGCCGAACCCCGGCGACGCGGCGCAGCAGTGGGTCCTCACCCGTTCGGTACCCGGTGACTGGAGCAGCACCGCTTCGTATCGTGTGAAGAACGTCAGGAGCGGCAAACTCCTCGGCGTCGTCGGCGGCGCGCTCGCCTTGGCCCCTCCCGGACCGTCGGCAAACCTGCGGTGGATGCTTTCCACCACCGGCGACGGGCAGTACACCCTGGTCAACAGCGCGACCGGTACGCTCCTCGACGTTACCGGCGCCTCCACCACGGACGGCGCCCCTGTCGGCGTCCATCCGCCCACCACGGGGAGCAACCAGAGATGGGCCTTCCGCGGACCGACCGACTGGCAGGCACTGCAAGCTCGGCACAGCGGCAAGTGCCTGGACGTCACGGGCGCGTCCACGGCCGACGCCGCTCCCGTCACCCAGTACACCTGCAACAACGGACCCAACCAACAGTGGTCGCTACGCACCGCCCCGGACGGCCACGTCAACGTTGTGGTGCGGCACAGCGGCAAGTGCCTGGACGTGACGGGCGCGTCCACCGCTGACGCCGCTCCCGTCGCCCAGTACACCTGCAACAACGGACCCAACCAACAGTGGTCACGGATCGAGGCGGGCGGCGGCTACGTTCGCCTGGTGGCCAGGCACAGCGGCAAATGTCTCGACATCGCCGGCGCCTCGCCCGCCGATGGCGCGGAGGCTGTCCAGTACGCGTGCAACGGGGGAACGAACCAGCAGTTCCGAACGGGATGAGGCTCGCTGCCGGTGACGGGGCCCTCGGCTCGTCACCGGCAGCCGGTGCTCCGTCGGCTGCCGTACGGCGTCTCCGTCCGCGAGGGCAGGCCTTGCGGCATTCATCCGACGGCAGCTTCGGCTGGAGGCAGCGCGGGGCCGACCGGATCCGAACTCGAAGGAATGGGCCGGAAAGCAACCTTGGGACCTGCTGACGCATCAGCTTCACCACGCACTACATGTCACAAGTGTTTACGAGCTGTTGACATTACGTCCTTTCGTGAGCCAACCTCTGGGCAAATGTTGATTCACGCGCAGAAATGTTGGTTACTGTGCACATTGAGGGCGGGACGCCTCTCATCTGCCACAGGCCATCGGGTGCGCGATGACGTCAGGGATCCGCATGCGAAGAATCCGATCCATCCTGGCAGGCCTGAGCCTGCTTCTACCTGTCCTCGGTGTCGCGCCGGCGGCGATGGCGGCACCCGTCACGACAGAAACGGGCACCCAGTTCCCGGACACGACCGGGGCAGGGGTGCAGGCCCACGGTGGTGGCGTACTCAAAGTCGGCGCGTACTACTACTGGTTCGGCGAGGACCGCGGTGAGGACAACAAGTTCCGCTATGTCTCCGCCTACCGTTCCAAGGACCTCAAGGACTGGGAGTCTCGCGGCCATGTCCTGACCCAGGAGGCCGACCCCGAGATCCGCTCCGCGGTGATCGAGCGTCCGAAGGTCCTCTACAACGAGAAGACCAAGCAGTTCGTCATGTGGATGCACAAGGAGGCGGATGACTCCTATGCCGAGGCCCGGGCCGCAGTGGCGGTCTCGTCCACGGTGGACGGCCCGTACGAATGGAAAGGTTCCTTCCGCCCGAAGGACGCGTCAGGGGCCGAGCACATGTCCCGCGACATCACGGTGTACGAGGACAAGGCCGCCGGTAAGGCCTACATGATCTCCGCCGCCAACCACAACGCCGACCTCCACATCTACGAACTCAGCGACGACTACACACAGGTCAAGCAACTGGTGGCGAATCCCTGGCCCGGTCAACACCGGGAGTCACCCGCCCTGTTCAAGCGCGGGGACGTGTACTTCATGCTCACTTCCGGAACCAGCTACTGGGACCCGAACCAGCAGAAGTACGCCACCGCCACCAGCCTCGCGGGTCCGTGGTCGCCGATGAAAGACGTCGGCAACCACAACGGACACCACTCGCAGACGACGTTCGTGCTTCCTGTGGAGGGCAGCGAAACCACCTCCTTCCTCTACATGGGGGACCGCTGGGCGGGTACGTGGTCCAATCCGAACCGGGTCAACGACTCCAAGTACGTGTGGCTGCCACTGGAGTTCCCGGATGCCACGACCATGAACCTCCCCTGGTATACGAAGGTCTCCATCGACACGCAGACCGGCCGGGTCTCCGGCTCCGGAGGCGACCCCCTCAACACGATCACCGGCAAGAAGAGCGGCGCCTGCATGACCGTCCCCGGGAGCGTCTCCGACAACCAGGCACCCGTCACCCAGGAATCCTGTGCCGGCGGGCTGAACAGCCAATGGCGATTCACGGACAACGACAACGGCTACGTCCGTGTCCTCGCCCAACACAGTGGCAAATGCCTCGACCTCGCCGACAACTCCACCGCGGACGGAGCCGAGATCAAACAGTACGACTGCGGCTGGGGAAACAACCAGCGCTGGCGCTTCGAAAGCCTGGTGGACGGCTACGTCCGCGTCGTCTCCAAGCACAGCAGCAAATGCCTCGACGTCCAGGGCGGGTCCACCAGCGCCGGCGCCAAGATCGTCCAGTCGGAGTGCAACGGCTCGACCGGTCAGGCCTGGAAGGTCGGCACGCCCGACAAGCCGACCGACCCCACGGACCCCACCGATCCGACCCACCCCGGAACGGCCGACCAACACCTCACCACCTCGGTCAACGCCGGCGTGCTCACCATGTCCACCACAGCGGATCCCGTCCGACTCCCCCCGGTCGACTTCGGCAAGGGCGGCGCCTCCACGGGCAACCTCAACATGATCACTGTCAAGGACTTCCGCGGCGGCACAACAGGCTGGTCACTCACTGGCAAGATCACCGACTTCACAAGCCCCCGGGGCAAAATCGACGCCGACCGGCTCACCTGGACACCCACCTGCACCACCAAACCCGATAGTCCCACCACCTGCGTGGCGGGAAGCTCCGGGACCATCGGAAAGAACGGCGCAACCCTCGCATCCGCACCCGACAGTGACCTGAGCGGCGGCGAATTCACCACCAACGCCGGCGTGGCCCTCGACGTTCCCAAGTACACACCCGTCGGCGACTACGCCGCGACACTCACCCTCACCCTCCTCTGACCGCGCCCGCGTGCCGGACGCCACGCGTCCGGCACGCGACGCCCAGAACGCTGACGAGCCACGCGCAGATCGTTCGTCGCCTTCCCCCTCCCCTTGAGGCCTTGTCCCGGCCCGGAGACGATCGACCGACACCGGCGGCAAAACGCCCCTGCGGCCGAGCCCGCCGCTCGCCAGGAGCCTCCCGGCAGCCCCGCACGCACAGCCGCGATCCGGGAGCACAACGACTCCTGAAGAAGGACCGGCCCGCGAGGCACCCGGGTACGCGCCTCGCAAAGTACCTGCTGCCTACTGAAGTGGGACCTCCTGGCGTTCCTGCGGCGGGGCGGTCCCCTTTTTCGGCAACCAAGGCATTCAAGCCGACGGACCCATGCGATCGAGACGACATTCGGCCTGAGCTGTTGAGGTGTGGGCTTCAGGCAAAGGGAGGTTCGCGCAGGTCGGGTCACGGATGCTCGTCCCGGCGGCGTCGCGGAGCTTGCTTGACAACAAACCCGCAGTGCGTTCAGTCTTCCACTCGTTGAGCGATTTTGTGTAGACACGTTGAATACTGGGGGTTTGGGGCAGCCATTCGGCCGCCTTGCCCCGATTGTCCATGTCGTCAGCCCAACTTCGCGCACTCGGAAGCCGGATTCGCTCCGTGCTCCGATGTCGCTCCAACGCGTGGGGGTCTTCTTGCGTAGCAGCATCATCGTGCCGATCTATCAATCGCCCACAGTTCTCTCGCTCTTCCTGGAGTCGCTGAGACTGACTGTCGAGCCGGACACCGAACTCATCATGGTCAACGACGGTTCGGGACCCGAAGTAGGCGAGCTCATCGAGGAGTTCGCCCGTACTCTGAAGACCGAGCGGCTCGGCGCCATCACAGTCGAGACCGTGCACAACGTGAACCCCCGTGGTTGCGGACAAGCCCTCAACCAGGGCTTGTCCAGAGCGGAGGGCGACCATGTGTTCTTCGTCGACTCCGACCTGATCTTGGCATCCGGCTGGCAATCAGGGATGTTGCGAACCCTGCACGAGCATCCGGAAAGCGGGATGACGGCTGGCGTGCTGCTGTACCCGCACACCGGTGGAGTACAACACTGCGGCATCACGTTCAGTGAGACGCTGGGCCGGCACCTGTTTCTCAACGCCCGACCCGAAGACTTACCCGGTGCGCCGTACACGGTTCAGTTGGCTGCTTTCGCCCTCTTCGCGATGACCCGGCAGGTCCGGAACGACGTCGGCCTGCTGGACGAGCGGTACTTCAACGGATACGAGGACTTCGACTACCAGATGCGAGCCAGGACGCTCGGCTACCGCACGGTGATCGACCCGCGGGTCACCTCCTACCACTGGGAGCTGCGCAACGGGGTCCACCGGGCGGGGAACCGCAAGAGCAACCTCGCACGGTTCTGGAAGACCTGGGGCGACCATGTCGACAACGACGTGGTCCCGCGCATGGTCAATGCACTGACGAACACGCCCGACCTCGGGCGATTCGTTCCGCTGGATCTCGCCGAGACACGTACCGACGCCGCCGGCGTCTGGGAAGCGCTCGCCGCCGCATCGACCCTCAACCGGCATGCCGTGCTCGACTACTCGACGAACGTGGACGGGGAGCGGCCCATTCTCCTCCCACATCTGCTGCCGCCCGCCCTCCTCACCGAACCGAAACCCTTGCTGATCCTGGTCGAGAACTTCGTCCGCCTGCTCGACAACCAAATGTGGCTGGCCCAGCGCCTTCGGACTCAGACGGAGGACATCGTCATCGACCTGCACGGCAACAGAGTGGGTCTTGAGGACCTCCACGCCGGCTGCTGGCCGGGGGCCAAAGTCCGGTGACGAGCGATCAAATGGCCACCGCGGATCGACCGGCCGGCCTCACCTGGCTCGACACAGTCGGCCGCGTGATTCCCGCCGGATGCAGCACCCTGGCCAAGGCACCTCACCGACTCCTTCCGGGGCGGGGCGCGATCGTGGCAGTACAGGCCAAGGACGCCGAGTTCACCGACCTTGACGGTCGTACCTGGCTGGACTGCGAGATGGCCATGGGTACGGCGACATGGGGGCACGCCCGCCCCGAGGTCGGAGAAGCGGTGAGTGCCGTGCTGGCGCGGGGCACCGCGTTCTCCGTGGCGGACCCCCTCGAACTGGCCCTGGCCGAGCGGCTCCTGGCCCGCTTCGGTGTCTACGAGGCGGTGAAGTTCGCCAAAAGCGGTGCCGATGTGGTGAGCGGGGCGGTACGAATCGCCCGCGCGGCCACCGGACGCGACCTCGTCGTGGCGACCGAATACCACGGATGGCACGACTGGGCAGCACCATCGCACTACTCCGCACGGCCCGCTGCCCTCGGCATCCCGCAAGCCGTGGCAGCACTGACGCTGACCACCCCGCCCGGCGACCCCGAGCGCCTCCTCGAACTCCTGCGCGAGCACGCGGGGAACGTTGCCGCAGTGGTGATGTGCCCGAACCGCTGGTCTGCCGACCACCTCGGCATCGTCGTGGACGCGGTGCGTTCCGTGGGAGCGGTCGTGATCTTCGACGAGGTCACGTCGGGCATACGGATGGGCAGACGTGCCACCTGCGGTGAAGTCGACGTATGGCCGGACCTGTTGTGCATCTCGAAGGGCATGGCGAACGGACTCCCGTTGGCGGCGATACTGGGTCACCGCCGCCTGGTGATGCGTGCCGAGGACGTACGCATGAGCAACGCCCACTCCAGCGAGTCACTGGCTCTCGCCGCCGCACTGGCTTGCGAGGACCTCATGGACGCGGCTCCCACCTGGCCGTCGTGGCGCGCACGGACCGCCGACATGATGGAAACCCTTCGTGCCCGGATCGATGTCCTCGGCTTGGGCGGACACATCGAACTTCGGGGCGACTACTCGAGTTTCTCCCTGGGCACGGTCGCCGCACCTGATTTCTGGACGGACCCCTTCCGCACGCACCTGCTGGATGTCCTCACCGACTGCCGGATCTTCACCAAGGGCTACTTCGTCTTCTCCGACCGCCACAGACCCCCACAGCTCGACGAGGTCGAGCGTGCCATTGACACCGCCTTGACCAGTTACGGACACCACAACTGAACGGAGGCCGGGAGTTGCGAGCTCTCGTCTATGCAGGAACGGGCCGGATGGATCTCGTCGATGTCGAGGAGCCCATCCTGCGAGCACCCACCGATGTGAAGGTCCGGATCGCCATGACAGGCATCTGCGGCACCGACCACAAGATCCTCGCGGGCAAACTCGACGTGGCCGAGAGCGGCACCATCCTCGGCCACGAGGGGGTGGGTACGGTGGTGGAAGTCGGTGACGCCGTGAGACACCTCAAGATCGGCGACCGCGTCATCATCAACCCCACTCAGTCTTGCGGAACCTGCCGCAACTGCCGGCTGGGCGCCTACTGCTACTGCTTCACCTTTGACGACCACCAGGTGGGCTTCACACTCGCGGGCACCTTCGCCGAATACTTCGTGGGCTCCGCACAGTACCTCTACCCGATCCCCGAAGGGATGAGCTGGCAGGTCGCGAGTCTCATCGAGCCGTTGGGCTGCTCGCTGAACAGTGTCCTCAAGTCCAACCTGCAGCCGCACGAGTCCGTCCTGGTCATCGGCTCCGGCGCCATCGGACTGCTGTGCCAGAGCATCACCCGACGATTGAGCCGGCTCACCGTGGCCACGGAACCGAACGCGTTCCGCCGCGATTTCGCCGAGCGCTTCGCCCACCACGCCTTGCACCCCGACGAGCTCACGCCGGAGAGGATCGCGGAACTCACCGACGGCAAGAAGTTCGACGTGGTGATCGACGCGGTCGGCAACCAGCTGACCGCGGCGATGTTGGCCGTCGCCAGGGGCGGCCGAGTGGTGCCGATGGGCTACGACGACACGTACCGGGTCGAGATCGCGCCCACCAGACTCATCGACGACGGGCTGAGCATCATCGCGGCCGTCCCGCTGCACGATGCCATAGGCCCCGCCATCGACTTCGCCGCTGACCTTCCGGACCTCGCTCGGATGGTCACCACGGAAGTGGACATGGAGGACTTCCGAAGCGCCTTCGAGGCGACCATGGGTGACAACCCTGAAACCGGACTGAAAGTCGAGGTCACATCCGTCAAAGCCGTGATCCGCTCGTGAAGCGCCACCGATTCGTGGCACGTCTTCACCCCAATGCCCGGTACTGCATCTATACGGAGCCGTTCTGGGCGATCTTCGGCACCGCCGCGCTGTACTACGCGACGCTGTACATGGAAACGGTCGGCCTCAGCACGGTGGCCATCGGCGGAATCCTGTCGGCCAACCTCTACGTCGCGTTCCTGTTCCAGTTGGTGGCAGGTGCCGTGACCGACAGGATGGGCAGACGTCGTGCCACGTTCTGGTTCGACGTCACGTCCTGGGTCGTCCCGATGTTCGTGTGGGCCTTCAGCAACAACTTCTGGTTCTTCCTCCTGGGCTACCTCCTCAACGCGTCGTCCAAGATCGTCAACGTGTCTTTCTGGCTACTGGCCACGGAGGACAGTCCGGAAGAGGACCGGGCGCGAATCTTCGCCGCCATCAAAGTGGTGATCATGTTCGCGGGCTTGCTGGTGCCGATCGTGGGATTCTGCATGGACAGGTACGGCACGGTGCCGACCCTGCGCGTGCTCTTCTTTGTCGGCGGGCTCGCCATGCTGCTGCACAACTGTCTGCGTCACTGGTACACGGTCGAGACACAGGCGGGCGTCGAGGCCAGGGAGCGCCATGCCGGCACGCCGCTGTTCCGAAGCGTGCTCGACAGCGGCCGGCTTTTGTGGGCGGCCGGGCGGCACAGCGCGCTGCGGCGTCTTGTAGCCATGTACGTGTTTAGCTTTGTCGCCGTCCAACTCAATGTGTTCCTTGCCGTGTACCTCACGAAGAACCTGGGGTACAGCGCTCTGGTGGTGGGCTCTGTCCCGGCTCTCGGCGCGGTCACCGCCCTGCTCTGCTACGCGGTCGTCATGCCTTGGGCGTCGGGGAGGGCCTCGGCGACCACCATGGCGCGGTGGTCACTCGTCGCCAGTTTGGCGGGCTGGATACTTTTCCTGATCCTCGGCCCGGGGAACCTCGCCCTGCTGTGCCTGTGCACCATGCTCACCTCGGGCGGCCCGTTCCTGGTGGAGTCATACCGCGATGCCGGCGTGGTGAGCTGCGTGCACACCTCGGAGCGAGCCACATTCTTCGCGGCCGTACAGACCTTCACCGCCGTGGTGTCCATCCCGAGCGGATACCTGTCCGCGGTACTTTTCCAAACCCAGCCGCTACTGCTGTTCGCGGCGATCGGCGCGCTGTACGGGGTGGCCGTACTCTGCACATTCGGCCGGCACACCACCTTTCAGGCCGATGTTCGACTCGTCCCCCACGGCTCGGGGGCGGTGACCAACCCGTGAGCGCACACGAACGAGCCTTGGTGCTCGACTTCGACGGACTCGTCGCAGACACCGAGGTGCTCTGGCTGGCCGTCCTCACCCGGCTCTACCGCTCGTTGTCCCAAGAACTGCCGCACGACCTCTACGTCGCTTCCATCGGCGGGACACTCCAGGACTTCAACCCCTTCGAGGACCTGGCGGCCCGATGCGGGACGATCAGTGCGGCCGAGCTGGAGCGCCGGGGCGAGAACCTGTTCCGAACCTGGATGACATATGAGGCGCCGCTACCGGGAGTCCGGCGCCTGGTGACGCAGGCGGAACGACTCGGCCTGCCGCTCGCAATCGCGTCGAGCTCCCGCTCCGCCTCCGTGATACCCCACCTTGAGAGTTTCGGACTCCTCGAATCCTTCAGCGTGGTCGTTACATCGGAGGACGTACCGCGGGTGAAACCCGCGCCAGATCTCTACCTGCGGGCGGCGCAGCGCCTGGGCGTCGAACCTACGGACATCCTGGCGTTCGAGGACTCCTACCGGGGAGTACGCGCCGCGACAGCGGCAGGCGCTCTCTGCGTGGCCGTGCCGCACGTCCTCTCCCGGACTCACGACTTCAGCGATGCGGCCCTGCGCCTCGACTCACTGGCGCTGTGCGACGTGGAAGACCTGTTGTTGCTCCCCGCCGATAGGTGAGAACCCTGATGAAGCCAGTGCGTACGTCCGCGTTGCCGTTCGAGCTGATGCCACGCGGGCCGGCCGGGGCTCGGTGGAGCACCGACGGCGAAACGCTTGAGATCGTGTCGGCGGCGATGAGTGATCTCTTCCTCGATTCCACTGCTGTGCCTGGCGAGGCGTCGGCCGACCTGACCCGGCTGACCGGGGAGGTGGAGGGCCCTTTCCAACTGGCCGCACGGGTGACCGTGGACTTTCGGCACCGGTTCGACGCGGGCGTCCTGGTGGTGTGGGTGGACCCGTCCACGTGGCTCAAGCTCTGCTTCGAGTTCTCTCCGGCCCACCGGGGAAGTGTCGTCTCCGTCGTGACCCGTGGCGTGTCGGACGACGCGAACTCCTGGCACGTCCCCGGGAGCACGGTCTGCCTCCGTGTTTCCCGAATGCGACATGCTTTCGCGCTTCACAGCTCGCACGACGGCCGAACCTGGCAGCTTGTCCGAGTGTGCAGCCTCGGAGTGGCGATCGACCGCCCGATAGAGGTGGGCTTCCTCTCCCAGTCACCGACCGGTGCCGGCTGCCGGGCGGTGTTCGAGAACATCACCTTCACGACCCGAGAACTGTCGAACACGCGGGACGGTAGCTGAACCCACGACCGGTTCCCCGACCTCGTCGGGGAACCGAGGAAGGCCGATTGTCCTTCGAGGCGCTCCAGCGCCGGGCGCCCGCCGCGCACCCATGGGCGCGATGGGGATACCGGCGATGGAACGGGCACAGGTCCCGGCGCTCACGGAGTTGTGAAACACCATGAGCACCAGCGAAACCTGCAAGGTGGCCGGCGGGCCCAGAGCAGGATGCCGCGCCCCGGCCGCGATCTCGATGTGCTTCTTGAACCGCTTCAGGTCTCCGGTGATCCGTCGCTTGACTCAAGGAGTCGCCCGGACGCTCCTGGACGCGCGGCCCGGGCCGAATCCATCCATCCCGCCGGAGACTGCCCGACCTGGCCGCGCCAACGACACTTCGTTCGGGCTCACTTGCCGTCGCCCGCTCGCCCGCGCTGGATCAGGTCGGCCACGGCTGTCGGGCGACCCAGGTAGGGCGAGTGGCCGGTGTCCCACACTTCCGCGCGAGAGCAGCGCCCGGCGAAGCGGTCCGGAAGCGGAGTCGCGATGGTTCGGTCTCGCTGCCCGCGAAGGTAGATCGACGGGGTGTCCCGCCAACTCACGTGAGTGGGCGTGGCGTCGAAGATCGACGGAGGTTCCGGACGCAGCAACTCCACCGCACGCGTGGCCGCCGGTTCGTCTACGTCGTCGTAGAGCTTCGCCCGGGCGTCTTCCGGGTCCAGGCAAAGCCGCCCGTCCCCGTCCGGCAGCACGAGCAGCCCCTCGCCGGGCTCGCCAGGGGTCTCCGCGAGTACTTTGGCGGGAGATTCACCGACGTCGAGGATCCAGCTGTTGAGGAAGATCAACGCGGCAGCGCCACGCACCGTCCCAGCGATGACGCCCCCGAACGAGTGTCCCACCACCACCGACGGCCCCGACGAGCCCGAGACGATGGCCTCGACTTTCGCGGTGCTCTCGGCGAGCGACAGCTCGTGGAGGTCGGGCGCCTCCACGGACAGATCCCGGGCGCGCAGCAGATCGGCAAGTTCGGCGTAGTGAGCGGGTTGATGCCAGGCTCCGTGAAGGATGATCACGTTAGTCATTTGTGCACATTACCGCCTATCACCCGGTCGACGTGGGCTGCACCGAATACCTCCCCGATGCAGCACGCTTCGACATGCCCGCCGGCCGGATTCGGGTCCGAGCCTCTCGGCGGAACCTGGCTGCTGCCGTCCACGCGGGCATCGAATCCGACGAGGTACCCGGGACCACCGAGCAGCTTCGACTGCAAGCATGGCCCGCCCCGTTCACCGCGCCGCACATCATCAAGCGGTGGGCACAACCCGCCACGTAGGTCGCCTCACGAGTCGGTCGTGTGCACCGTGTCATCGCGCACCAAGTACACCCCCGGCATCCGGTCTCCCACACGAACGTCGCCACCGCGACCGTCGCCAAGCCGCGGTTCCTGCTCGTACAGAACGTCGCTCAACACGCCGTGGCACGGGTCCCTTGTCGGCGCTCCACAGCCTTGGCCCAGGCGGCTCGATCTCCAGCGGCGCCGGCACGGTCAAGAGCACCGGCGCGCCGCCGTGTTGCCCGCCCGGAGGTGACACCCAGGCGTGCCGAGCACGCTTGCCTCATCGGGCCCGGCGATGGTCCTGACACCCAGCATGCCCGGTCTTGTGCGAACGGTCTGTACCCGCCGGGGCGGAGGGGTTCCCCTCCGCCCCGGCGGCTGTGTAGGTCAGCCCTTGGGGCGGCGGTGGCAAGTCGCCGCCCGAGCGGAGCATCATCGTGAGGCCGGCTGCCGCTTCGGGCCACCTCCGTGCAGGCCGGGCTTCGTCGCTCGGGAAGCGATGCGAAAACAAGAGCATGCGCATGAGCACGATCGACCCGGATACACGGCGGAACCCCGTTCCGGGTAGGTGCCGGGGCTGATGCGCCGTGTCGGTCATCCATCGGCGGCTGCCGGTTCGATGTCGGTGGCTTGTCGGCGAGGCACGGCACTGTTCCGGAGACGACCGCCCGGAGCTCACTGGGCGGCCCCGATCCTCAGGAGCCACGATGCACATGCCCGTCACGATCATCGGCGCAGGACTCGGCGGACTCACTCTGGCCCGCGTCCTGCACGTCCACGGAATCCCTGTCACGGTCTACGAGGCGGATTCCTCCCCGACGGTGCGCACGCAGGGCGGGATGCTCGACATCCACGACTACAACGGACAGCTCGCCCTCAAGGCGGCCGGCCTGATGGACGAGTTCCACGCCATCGTCCTGCACGGCCGCCAGGCGCTTCGGGTTCTCGACCCGGACGGGACCGTCATGCTCGACAAGGCCGACGACGGCACGGGCGGACGCCCCGAGGTGCAGCGCGGCGCGTTACGACAGATCCTGCTCGACTCCCTCCCGGCCGACACCGTCCGATGGGGGCACAAGGCCGGCAGCACCCGCGCCCTCAGCTCGGGCCACCACGAGGTGACGTTCGCCGACGGCTCCACCGTCGTCGCCGGCCTGCTGGTCGGCGCGGACGGCGCCTGGTCGCGGATCCGGCCACTGCTCACCACCGCCACACCCGAGTACGCCGGCACGTCGGTCGTCGAGACCTACCTGTTCCACGCCGACACCCGCCACCCGGCCGCCGCGAAAGCGGTCGGTGGCGGCATGCTGTTGGCCCCCTCACCGGGCAAGGAGATTTTCGCTCACCGGGAGAGCGGCGACACCCTGCACACCTACGTGGCGTTGAGCAGGCCTCAGGAGTGGTTCGCCGCCATTGACTTCACCGATGCCACTGCGGCCTCCGCTCGGGTCGCGCGCGAGTTTGACGGCTGGGCGCCGGAACTCACCGCGCTGATCACCGACGGCGACACGGCGCCGGTCCTGCGCCCCCAGTACGCTCTGCCGATCGGGCACCGGTGGGACCGGGTGCCGGGGGTCACCCTGCTCGGCGATGCCGCCCACCTCGCGCCCCCGAACGGCGACGGCGCCAACCTGGCCATGCTCGACGGTGCCGAACTCGGCGAGGCCCTCGCAGCGCACCCCGACGATGTCGAGGCCGCGCTCACCGAGTACGAGCAGGCCATGTTCCCCCGCAGCGCGGAGGTCACCACTTTCGAAGGTGGAGAGGTTCCGGGGATCGACTCCGAGCGCAACACGGCCCAGGGCCTGATCAACATGATCACCGAGAAGAATCAATGAGCCACTCGGTCCCCTGATCTGATGCTCCCCTCCGTCGCTCAAAGTCCAGGCGGCGATGGCTCCCGAGATCATCGACATTGATCATGGGCACGAGCGATGAACCGAATCCCTCCCGAAGTCGTTGGCAAATGGGGTCTGGCATAGATGTTGGGGACCGCCGGCCATACGCCGACGCCTGTGACGGTGGGGTGTGGAGTGTGGATCATCCTCGTGGCGAAGGAGACACTCTGCTTCAGCTCTGGCGCGGCGGGGCCGGGCGGGGCGGCGGACAGGTCGTCCGGCGACGGTCTGCGTGGGACGGTCGCCGGACGGGGCCGATAGGGGTCCGGCCGGTCAGGGGGCAATCAGCGGGGCCGTTTCCCCCGACGGGCGTGGGCCGCTCGCCGGTGGAGTAGCGGATCAAATCGACCGCCTGGCGAATCAGCCAGTAACCAATAGATTCCAACGGACGCGCTCTATGAGACCTCCGCCAGAGGGAGATCGTCAACCCTGCCGCGTTGGCTGAGATCAGCCTGTTACGTTTCGCAGATCCCCAAGGGGCAGCGGGGCCGCCAACTATCGCCATGGCCAATCTCAATACGTCTGACGCCTCGCCTGAAGCCCGATGAGCAGGGTATGTTCGAACAGAATCCAACGCACCTGCCCCTCAGGACACAGCACGGAAGAGAGGCGACCTGAGCGCGCGACGAGCCCGTACGCCCCGGACCCAAGGCTCGGGCTGCCCTGCACACCCGGCTCGCGCCGACCACAACGCCCTTGTGATGATCTCCGTGTCCCGCCAGGTCACAGATCCCGAGCAAAGACTTCCGGACACTTCATGCTGCGGCGGGGCCGCATGTCGCCGCGGAAAGCCTTCACCCACAGACCGATACCCCAGGCCGGCAAGGAGGACAAGAAGCCCCCGGATCGGCGCGCCTCAACCCGGCCACCGAAGGCCCACATCCTCCGACGCAGCGTCAACTGACTTGCAACTCACCGTAGTTGGCGATTCGTTACAGAACAGCCGGCCGTCTTCGCTGGTTCTCCTTCATTACTGCACAGTATGGTCTGCGCAGCTCTAGTCACCGGGGAAACCCGAAAGGTCGCTCTCGGCAGGTCGGTCCCGTGCCGACGGAGCCCGAGAGGGCATGCGCCATAGCTGTGAGGGGGATTCGGCGGCGGCGCGGGCGTGCCAGCCAGCCGGCCAGCCACGATCTGTCCCGCGATGCCGGTGAACAGGTCGCGGGGCAGTCCGATCGTGCGGACGGCGAGGAGCTTGTCCGTCTCTGCGAGGATCGACTGCAGACTGGCACCGGCCGGGCGCTCTTTGATCGTCCTCAGCAGTGGTGGATCGTTTCCTTCCGTTCCGTCCGGAGGGGCGTCCTTGTACCGGTCCCCCCGGGCGGCCACCAGGGAAACGATTCGCTTGGTGCTTTCGGGGGTCGGCGACGGCGTGCTGCGGCAAACTCGTCTACAACCGGTACGTCCTGCCCGCCTTCCGCCGCGTCTGAGCCCACAGCAGGACGCTCCCCGCCGGCGGACACCCCACCAGGAGGCCGCAGGGGCCGCTCCCAACGCATCCGGCCTTCGGGTCCCGATGCCTGCCTCACCCGGGACGGCCCATCAGCACGCCGCGGCATGTCCCAGGCCTCTCCCGGCCCCTGCGTCAGGCACTGCTGCCACCGTGCCCGCTCGGGCAGGCGGGTGCACCACCCGACGTCGCAATCCTCGGCCGTGCCGTGGGACGACCGCCACTCATGGCCCAAACTGGCCGCCGCGCGGGCGTGGCAGGGGATCCATGGGGGCCCCTCTGCGCCCCTGCGGCAGATCGCCGCCCTGACCGGGCCCTCGGTCCGTGGCTCACCAACGTTCGCCGATCCGGCGGACCGGGCAAAGGCCCCGCCCGCGCCTGCCGGCGGGCAGTACGGCGAGGAGCCGCTCGGTGTCGAGTTCGTCGGCGAGGTGGCGCAGCATGGCGGCGACGGTGGCGCGCGGGAGGTTCGATCGGACGTCGGCGGGGCCCTGGTTCGGGAGGGTGACGATCAGGCGGTGTGTGTCGAGGGAAGCGAGGGTGACAACGTCGAGTGTGGCGATGTCGGGTGTGCGGGTCACGGGGGGCAGGGCTCCTTTGTCTGGGATCGAGGTACTGCTCATACGCGCGGCCTTGGCGAGGGCTGCGGCTGGAGTGGCGGATATGAGCTGTTGTGCGGGGCTGGTGCGCTCCGGCTACTCGCTGTCGAAGGCCGCTCCTGGTCCTCGGGAGTGTGGGGCCGGCGGCGGGCGGAACACAGCGTCGGTGGGATGCGAAGCGGGTCAGGAGTCGGTGGGGGTGATGACGATGTCCCGTTTGAGGATCTTCCCGGTCGGCCCCTTCGGGAGTTCATCGGTGAGCTCGACGATCCGCGGGTACTTGTACGCGGCCATCTGTGCCTTCACGTGGTCGCGGATCTCCTCGGCCGTGGCCTGCCCTTCGTGCTTGAGGACCACCACCGCTGCGATCTCCTCCCCCAGCCTCGGGTCCGGTATGCCGACGACGGCGGCTTCGGCGACCGCCGGGTGCTGGTAGAGGATCTCCTCGACCTCACGTGGGTAGACGTTGTAGCCACCGCGGATGATCATGTCTTTCGCCCGGTCGACGATGAAGTAGTAGCCGTCCTCGTCGACGCGGGCGAGGTCACCTGTGTGGAACCAGCCGTCGCGGATCGTCTCCGCGGTGGCGCGCGGCCGTCTGTGGTATCCGGCCATGACGTTCTCGCCCCGGATCGCGATCTCGCCGACCTCGCCGGGCCCGGTTGTCGTCCCGTCCTCGTTGACCAGACGCAGTTCGACGCCGCGCACGGGCAGGCCGACGGAGCCGGGCTTGCGTGGACGGTCCGGCATGTTGAAGGCCGCCACGGGAGACGTCTCGGACAAGCCGTACCCTTCGAGCACGTCAACGCCGAAACGCTGTTCGAAGCCGTGTAGCACCTCGATCGGAAGCGACGCGCCACCGGAGACGGCGAGGCGCAGGTGCGGGGCGTCGAAGCCGTCGGGAAGCTCGACGTGCACGAGCGCGGCGTACATGGTCGGGACGCCGAGGAGGACGGTGACAGCGTCCCTCTGGATGGTCTCCAGCGCCGCTGCCGGATGGAATCGGGTGAGGAGGCTCAGCGTGGCCCCCGCCGCCACGGCCGTGTTGAGGCCGCAGGTCTGACCGAAGGCGTGAAACAGGGGCAGGCCGCCGAAGAGCACGTCGCCGGGGCCGACGTGGAAGAGGGTCTCCACGGCAGTGGCGGTGTTGGTGAGGAGGTTGCGGTGCGTCAGTTCTGCGCCCTTCGGCGTGCCGGTGGTGCCTGAGGTGTAGAGGATCACCGCGAGGTCGGTGTCCTGTGCGTCGAAGACGGCGCCAAGCGGCTTGGTGCGGTCGATCAGAGCGTCGAAGCCGTCCGGATCGAGGACCAGGCAGTCGATTTCGGTAGGCGCGGCCGCCTCGGCCGTCTCCGCCGCCGACATCGGGGAAGTCAGCGCCATCCGGGCGCCGGCGTCGCGCAGAATGAAGCCGATCTCCGAGGCCTTGAGCAGTGGGTTCATCGGCACGACGACGGCGCCCGCGCGAAGAATGCCGTAGTAGGCGATGGGAAAGTGCGGGACGTTGGGTGTGATGACAGCCACCCGGTCGCCCGGGCGTACGCCGCGGTCCTGCAACAGCGCGGCGGTCCGTGCCGTCAGGTCGTCAAGTTGGGCGTAGGTCAGTGTGGTGGACTCGTGCCGTATGGCGATCCGATCACCGTGAGCCGACGCGGAGCCCGTCAACAGGGTGGCGATATTGGTCATGACGGTTCCTCTGGGTTCGGGTGTGCGAGGCGTATCGAGCGGGAGGTCGATGTCGGGCGGGTTGTCCTGCGGCGGATCGGCTTACCGCGGGGATGCGGGACTGCTGGAGCGAGTTGGGCCACGGTCACGGCGGCCTGCGGGGGCCGCGTGCATGGGCGCCGACGAGGCCTTGCGGCGCCCATTCGGTCGGGGGCGGCGCAGGCTCCGCAGTCGCCTCGACGCCGGCCCCGTTGTGGGGAAGACCGCCGACGAGCAGCAGGATCGCGAGTGTCGACCAGATGAGGGTGGCCCGCCACGCCGATCTGAAGGTCTGGGCCGTCCTGCCGAATGCTGCGGGAACCGTCAGGTCGTACCCGGCGACGCCGGTGAGGACGCCGACGTATGCGAGGTTCGTGAGGAGGCCGATGCCGATGGCAGCCGGTCGAGCCGCCCTGCCCGGGACATCGGTGAGGTGGCGGGCGGATGGTCTCGGTCAGGACGAGGTGGTGGCCACGAGGGGTGCTCTTTTGTCAGAGTCGGCGGGTTGGCGGATGACGGGCAGGACGAGGTGGGAGGGGTGGTCGACGTCGTGGTGGATGAGGTCGCGGCCCGCCTTGTGGCCGTAGTAGTGGTGGAACAGGCCGTCGGCGACCGCCGAGTCGCCGTTGGCGATCTCCAGGCGGATTCGGCTGCCCTTGGGGAAGAGGTAGGAGGTCGGCCAGACCTCGATCTCATAGCGGACGACGGTTCCCGGCTCGATCGGCTGGGGCGGGTGGGCGCGGTGGGATGCTTTCAGCCAGCCGCGGCTGACCATGGCGGAGGGCGGCGGTACGTTCTTCGCGACCCTGCGCATGAGGGTCTCCTTGAGCTTGGGCACGGCCTTCTGCTCGGAGATCTTGACGTGGAAGTCGGTGTCGGTCTGGTCGGACTCCGCCCACAGCACCAGGGTGATCTGCCCGGTGACCTCGGTGTCATGTTCCAGGGGCGCGGTGGTGAAGGTGAGGACGCCCCGGGTGGGTTGTGGGATGCCTTCGGTGATGACGGTGGTGCCCACCGTCCACTCGGGGTTGGGGTAGTCGTAGGCGGTTGCCGTCCGGGTCGACCGGGCGGGCGGGGTGGTCGTGAGGCTGCCGTCGTTCAGTGAGAGGACGGCGTGTGCGGGTGCGGGGTCCAGGTAGAGGGTGGTCGGCACGGCGCGCCGGGGTGGCCATTCGGATTCCTCTCGCGGCGGTCGCCCGGAGTTGGCGACCTGGATGAGGACCGCAGGGCCGTCCATGACCCCGTTGTCGACGCCCTTGAGCCAGTGGTCGTACCAGGGACGGATGTACGCATCGAGGAAATCGGTCTGGTAGTAGCGCTCGTGGCTGTCGGTGCCGGCGAGTACGACGAGGCGCTTGTCAGTGCCCTTGAGTCTTTCGTGTCCGTCGAGTTGACCGCGCAAGTGCAGGCCGACGCTGTACCACCAGGCGATGTTGAGCACCGGGACGTCGATGTCCTCCACCTTCACCGACCGCTGCTCCCACCAGTCATCGAAGACGGGCCGGTCCAGGGCCATGCCGATGAGGTCGGTGGTGATGCCGCCGGGCCGGGGCGGAGTGCCGCCGCCGATCGTGGCGCCGGCGCGGAGGTGGTCGGTCGACCAGAAGTTGAGGAACCCCATGGAGTAGACCCCGCCGTGGTAGACCGCGTCGTGATAGAGGTCCGTGAACCCGCTGTAGATCAGCGCGCAGGTCAGGTGCGGCGGACGCTGCGCGGCGGCCAGCCACTGGTTCACGCTGTAGGCGCTCTCCCCGATCATCGACACCTTCCCGGTTGACCACGGGCGGGAGGCTATCCACTCGATGGTGTCGTGGAAGTCGCGCTGCTCGGCGGGACCGAACAGCTCGAACCGCCCCTCGGAACCGCCGGTGCCTCGCTGGTCACCGACCACGACGGCGTAACCGTGGCCGGTCCAGTAGTCGAGGGGACCGGTCTCGATGAACCGGAACATCGACACCGCCGGCAGGTACAGCAGGTCCTTCTGGTACGGCGCCACCGCGTACAGAGCGGGGAACGGGCCATCCCCTTCCGGGAGGTACACATCAGCGCAGATCCGGACGCCATCAGAGGCGGTGATCCACTCGTTCTTCATCGTACGCATGACCAACTCCTAATTTCCTCATGCGTGGAAACTAATTTCAACGTATGCTGAAACTCTCGCCGAGGGGAAGCCCCCTCTCCCAACCGTTACGGAAGGTGATGCGGTGTGACTGGTCGAGGCCCTCGGGGTGAACGCGGAGAGCAGGCGGACAAGATCGTCGCCGCCGCCCGCAGATCCTTCGCCACCCGCGGCTACGCCGCGACCTCACTGCGGTCGGTCGCCCAGGAGGCCGGCGTCGACCCCGGCTTGGTGAACTACTACTTCCGTACCAAGACAGGGCTGTTGGAAGAGGTGATGCAACCCCCCGAGGCGTTCGGCGCAGCCGTGGCCGCCGCCGCCGAACAGCCCATGGAGCACCGCGGCCACGCCTTCGTGCAGGCCACCCTGAATCTGTGGGAGGACCCCGTCCCCGCCGAGATCCTGCGCTCCATCATCCTCACCGCCGCCCAGGAACCGGTCGCCCTGCAACGCCTGCGGGAGTTGTTCTCCGAACTCGTGCTGGCCGTCGTCTCCCACAGCCTGCCCGACGCCGAGCGCAACCTGCGGGCCAGCCTCATCGCCACCCAGATCGTCGGCATGGTCATGAACCGCTACATCTGGCAGGTCGGCGCCATCGCCACCCTCCCCGCCGACTCGGTCACAGACCTCCTCGCCCCCACCATCCAGCACTACCTCGCCGACCCCCTGCCCCCGACCCTCGGCGGTGCCCGGAACCTGGGCTGACCCGATCGGTCCGGCGAGTCCACCAACGGTTCTCCGGTTCTCCGGGAAGCCCGCCGGCGCGCGGCACGGGTTCCCGGCACCGGTGAGCTGTCGTAGGTATCACCAGATCGTGGCGCGGAAACGGACACGGGAACTGGTGGGACAACCACTGATCTTCCCCGGTGTGGCGGTGTTGACTTCAGCCGACTCTCCCGTCATTGCACCGCAGGTCGATTCCTCCCGTCGGCGTGCCTCAACTTCCTCAAGGGGTAGGTACGTTGAAGATTTCCGCACCACGCAGAGCCGGGCTCGTGCTCGGTTCCGCCGCCGCGCTCGTGGCCGGGCTGTGCCTGGCCCCGGCGGCCCAGGCGGCACCGGATCCGACCGTCTCGTTCGCCGGGGCGAGCGCCGTCCCGCTGCCGGCCGGTTCCGGGAAGGGCACCGCGCCCGCGCTCGGTGACCTGAACGGCGACGGCAAGGCGGACCTCGTCACCCCGGTCCGGGGATCGAACACCTTGGTCGCCGCTCTAGGCGACGGCAAGGGGGGCTTTGGCCCTGGTGTCTCGTTCGGCCTCGACACCGGCACCTACCCCACGGCTGTCGCCCTCGCCGACCTCAACGGCGACGGCAGGCTGGACGCGGTCGTCGCCGCGGCCACCACCGGGCGGCCCACCCAGCACGGCACGGAGAGCATGGGCAGCATCGTCGAGCTGCTCGGCGACGGCAAGGGCGGGTTCGCTCCAGCCACCTCCTACTTCGCGCCGGCGCCGCCACCACCCTCCGGGCACGCCTCCCCGCCCTGTGGAGCCTCATGCTCACGGGCCTCGTGCTCGGCATGGCGCCGGGCGCGCGGGCAGCGCCCTCTCCCTCTCCGACCGGCGCGCCATCCGCTTCGGACGCGCCTTTCGGCGTCCAGGCCGGGCTGTACGGCCTGACGACGCTGACCGGCGGGCACTTCGGCTACGCGCTGAAGGCCGGTTCCCGGATCGAGGACTCGGCGGTCATCTACAACCAGAGTGATCAGGTACGGGTCTTCCATGTCTACGCGGCGGATGTCTCCAACGCCGTCGGGGGTGGTCTGGCTCCCGCCCAGGAAGGCCAGAGGATGACGGCCGTGGGGGCCTGGCTGAAGCCGGACTCCGAGGCCACCGTCACCGTCCAGCCCAAGAGCCGCCAGTCCGTCAGGTTCGCCCTGGCCGTCCCGGAGGGAACGCCGCCGGGCAGCTACACGGGCAGCCTGGTCACCGCGCTGCGGACCCCGGCGGTCAGCGGCGGGGTGAACACCGAGACCCGCATCGCCCGTCTCGTTCAGGTCACCGTCCCCGGCACCGCCGACCTGCGGGTCTCCCTCACCACGCTGGAGCACCGACCGGTCGGCGGCGGTGAGGAGTTCACGGTGACCGTGCGCAACACGGGCAACGTCCTCTACATCTTCACCGGCGTCCTGAACATCCGGGGAGGCTCCCCTCGGACCGTGCCACTCGCCCCCTCGGGGATCTACGTGATCCCGGGCGGCACCGCCACCGTCACCGGCCGGTTCACCGGGCTCCCCGCCCTCGGCCGCCGCGAGGTCACCGCCAGAGTGACCGCGACCGTCCCCGGCGGCGCTGCCAAGACGGTGGACAGCGATACGGTCCGGCTGTCCTACTTCCCCTGGCTCCTGGCCGTCCTGATCGGCTCCGCCGTCGTGCTGCTCGTCCTCGTGCTCGTCCTGACGCGCGTGCGGTGGCGGGCCTGGCTTCGGCGGCGCAGCGCTGAACGTGCGGCGCTTCGTTCGCTGCGTCGTGAGCTGCGCGATGGACACCCGGCCACGAAGGAAGCCCACCAGCCCGCTTCCGGCAAGGCAGATGGCGGATAGGAGTCAGGTGCGTGTCGGGCCCCGTGCCGGCCCCGGTACGGAGGTGCGTTGGTCGAACGGGTCGGCGCGAGGGTCCTGCGGGTATGGGCGCAGCCGGCTGGTGGTCGAGGTCGCCGGGCCGGTGGAGTTGGTGAGATTGAGGCCGTCGCCGCGGGCGGTGATCTCGTGCCGGCCGATGCGCCGAGTGTCGTGGTGCGTGACGACGTGGAGCGGTCTAGAAGGGGAGTCCGACCAGGCCCCATCCGCGGGCGCCGGCCTCCGTGGCCACGTCGCCCCATTCGCGCAACAGCGCCGCGGCGGCGTCGAAGCCGGCGGGCCGGCCCGCCCAGCCGGCGGCCTCGGCTTCGAAGGGCCCGCGCAGTTCCTCCAGCCGGGTCGCGGCCACCTGCCAGGAGCGGACCAGCTCCGACACCTCGTCGGGGGCGCTGAGCAGGAGCACCCGGGGGCGCCACGGAGCGGGGTCGTCGGGGAAGCCGCGCGCGGCGGGCCGTTCCTCCTCCGCGGGGGCCGTGGGGTCCGTCCCAGTGAGGTCGTCCGGGTCGTCCCAGAACAGGCCGCGCAGGAAGTGGTCCAGGGCGTCTCGTAGTTCGGGTGCCATCGAGGTCCGGACGTCCTGCCAGGCATTGCCCAATCGGGGGTGCCAGCCGTAGGAACCGGTGGTTCCGTGGAACCGGTACTCGGCGCACCAAGTCACCTGCCGCTGCCACACCCAGCCGCCCGTCACGGCGTAGTCGGCGTCCTCGCACGCTTCGCAGCAGAAGTCGGGGCAGGCGGCATCGCCCAGTACGTTCACCCTGTCGTCCGGCGGTATCCGCGCCAGGTGCTCCCAGTCGACCATGAGCACGGTGATGTCGAGTCCCATCGGGACAGGCTAGACGGCGCCCCTGGCGGGCCGGGAGGCCCTCCGCATCCCCTCAGGCTCGGTCGAGCGGCCGGACACCTCCTCCTCTGCCCCGCCCATGCCTCCGTACGGCCCTGGACGCGGCCCTGCCCAGGGACCGGTATGCCGCGGACCAGGGGCATGAGGGCCCACCGTGCCGACGCCGGCCACAGCCCTGAGGCCTCACGTTTTATGGCTGACAGATCATCCGACGGATGCTTATGATGCCGGTGATGAACAACTTCCCCTCCTTCGGATTGGGGGAATCGTCCACGCAAGGTGAGTGCTGATGGCAGCTCACTTCGTGGAACCGATTCCCGCCCGCCTGCTGATGTGGCAGCGCGTACGCGACTACGCCGTGCCACCGTCCATGATCGAGAACGCGACCGCGCGCCGTGCGGCCGGTGACTGGGCCGGGGCCTGCGCCGTCGCCCGGATTGATGTCGATCTCGATCTGCGCGCCGTCCGCGACAGCCACGGCACTGACCTCGCCACCCGCATCCGGGCCGATCTGCGCCGACTGGCGCCGGAACTGCTGCGCTGGAACATGCCCCGGATCGCCCCCGACGGGCGGCTCCGGCCCGGTCTCACCCTTTCGCTCGCCCGCTACGGCGCCCGAGGCCCCGCGGCACCACAGCTCGTCGTGCGGACGCCGCCCGCCTGGGCGGACGCAGGCCAGCGGATGTCCCTGGCGCTCTGGGAGGATTCGCGGGACAGCGCACCGGAGCACCATCCGCACCCCCACCCCGACCGGCGTTTCCGTCTCGACCTGCACCGCCACCTCTGGGACGCCACGCGCAGCGCCGAGCTGGCACAGAGATGCGGCGCGGACGCGCCGTACCGAACCGCAAGCCGTGATCCCTCGTGGCCGCCCGGCCACTGGGCCCACGAGGCGGAACTGCTCCTGCGGGCCGAGGGCCGTCCTCGCGGAGCCCTCACCGTGCGGCTCGGTGCGCGCAGCCACTCCGTGCTCGAACTCGTCGCCCCCGACGACAGCCATGCCCCGGTCCTTCGGCCGGTACGGGAGACGCTGCCGCCGCAGCAGATCGCGGCGCTCCCGCTGCTTCCGGAAGCAGCTGCCCGGAGGCATCCGGACCTGGAGCTGCTGCGGGCCGGCCTGCTCCCCGCCGAACGGCTGCACCCGTTGGTCGCGGCCGCGCTGTCCACGCTTCCCGTAGCCGTGGGCTCCGCCTCCGGTCCGGCGGCGGAGCCCGGCCCCGGAAGGCCGGCGGACGACCCGGCCCCCCGGGCCACGGATCCGCATCGGGTCGAGTGCCTGGGCGAAGTCCACCGGATTGCGCTGCGAAACGGGACGCTGACCGCGGTCGACCATCCTCCGACCCAACTGGCCCGTGAGGAACTCCTCATGGCGCTCGGAGGGCCTGGACTGCCCTGCCTGAGGGCGATCGACACGGTGCACCGCAGCCCCGAGGCGCTGCCCGCCGTCCGTGAGCGGCTCGGGCACGGCGACGTGACCGGGGCCCTGGCCGTGGTCGAAGGGCTGCTCGGCCCCGGCGCCGTCCTGCGTGAAGGACCCCTGCGGGAAGCGCTGGAAGCGGCTGTGGCCGGCCGCCTCGGCCACGGGCTCTTCCGCTCGGGGCTGGTACCGGTGCATCCCGCCGCGGCTGCGACGGGGGACCCGGGGTACCGGCCACGGCTCGACCGCCGTCTGCCGCAGGAGTTGCGCCGCAAGCGGGGCAGCCGTACCCGACCCCGGACCGGCCTGTAGAGCCGAGGCTCCGCAGCGCCCGCGCCCGCGGGCCCGATCGGCCGCACGACCTCGTCCGACCTCCCCGTACCCGACTCACACCTGCAACGGTCCGGCCCGGCCCCCACACCGGCGGCTGGACGTGACCCCATGCGGGTACCGCGCGCCGACCGCACGTGACGAACGCACGGCGCCCAAGCCGTCGCGCGCCGCTGAACGACGACGACATCCAGGACGGCCCCCCGTCCCCGATCACACCCAGGTGATGCCCATGACCTCGAACACCAACCTCTCCGTGCCCGTGCCGCTCCCGGCCGGCCGCACACAGCTCTCCCTCGCCGGAGACCTCCTGACCCTCCTGCGGACGACCACGACCGAGCCGCGCCCCGACGAGCAACTGGAGGCGCTCACCCTGGCCGTCGCGGCCGACTTGCCCGTACTGCTCTGGGGCGAGCCCGGCATCGGCAAGACGGCCGCGCTGACCCAGCTCGCCGCCTCCTTCGATCTGCCGTTGACGACCGTGATCGCCAGCGTCCACGAGCCGACCGACTTCTCCGGGCTGCCCATCGTGGGCGAGGACCCGGCGGCGAACGGCGTGCCCATGGCCCCGCCGCAGTGGGCCGTCGAGCTGGCGAGCGCCGGGCGAGGGCTGCTCTTCTTCGACGAACTGTCCACCGCCACCCCTGCCGTCCAGGCCGCACTGCTACGGGTCGTCTTGGAGCGGAAGGTCGGCACGCTGCAACTGCCGCCCGGCGTACGGATCGTGGCCGCGGCCAATCCGCGTGCGTCGGCCGCGGACGGATGGGAGCTGAGCCCGCCGCTGGCGAACCGCTTCGTGCACCTGTACTGGGTGCAAGACCGGGACGTGGTGGTGCGCGGCCTCGGTGGGGTATGGCCGCGCGCGGAACTGCCCCGGCTCGACCCGGCGGGACTGCCGGAGGCGGTGGCGTTCGCCCGCCGCGCGGTCTGCGGCTTCCTGAACGCCCGGCCGACCCTGATCCACCGGCTGCCGACCACCGAGACGAAGCGTGGTGGTGCCTGGCCCTCGCCTCGCAGCTGGGAGGCCGCGATGACCCTGCTCGCCTTCGGCACGGCGGCTTCCGTCTCCCGGGACGTGCTGGCGATGCTGGTCCGAGGCGCGGTAGGGGACGGACCCGGCCTCGAACTGCTCGCCCACATCGACCGCATGGAGCTCCCGGACCCGGATTCGCTGCTCGCCGACCCGGCAGCCGCCGAACTGCCCGAGCGCGGCGACCTGCGCCAGGCCACGCTGGAAGCGGTGGTCGCCGCCGTCGGGGCGCGCCCGGAGCGGGAGCGCTGGGAGGCAGGCTGGGCGGTTCTGGTCAGGGCGTTGGAGACCGGCGCACCGGATCTGCTGGTCGCCCCGGCGAAGGCGCTGGCCGCGCTGCGGCGCGACGGCTGGGAGGTCCCGGAGACGGTGGAGCGCCTCGCTGCGGTGGTCGGTCTCGCCCGGCGGGCGGAGGACTCGGTGGCCCGTACCGCGGCGGCCGCCGGCGCCAAGAGCGCGGTGGGTGGGCGCCGATGAGCGGGGCCGTGAAGCAGCCGCGCCCGCTGCCGCGCCCCATGTCCCCGCCCCCGCCGCCACGGACGGTGCAAGCCGCGGTTCCCGGGGCACCATCAGGCCCCGTGGTCCCGCTCGACATGGACAAGTTGCTGGCAGCGCGGCTGTACGCGGTCGCCGTCCGACCGTACCTCGCCGGCGCGCTCTTCGCGCTCCACGTGGTGGAGGACCGGTCGGTGCCGACCATGGCGGTGGACGCCTACTGGCGCTGCTACGTCTCCCCGTCCTTCGTGTCGCGCACTCCGCTGGAAGAGCTGGCGGGCGTCTGGGTGCACGAGGTCTCCCACCTGCTGCGGGACCACCACGAACGCGGCGCGCGGTACGCCCGGGAGCACGGGGACCAAGGGCCGGGGCAGCGGCTGCGGCAGAACGTCGCGGCCGACTTCGAGATCAACGACGACATCTACGGCGATGGCCTGCCGATGCCGGCGGGGGCGGTGCTCCCGGCGACGCTGGGCCTGCCCGACGGGCTGCTCATGGAGGAGTACCTGCGGGGGTTCTCGATGGCGGGCCGCACACCACGGCTGGCCTGGCTGGACTGCGGCAGCGGCGCCGACGGGCACGCCCGGCCCTGGGAGTTGGGGCCCGAAGGATCACACGGCCTGAGCCGGCAGCAGCGCGACGCGGTGCGCTTCCGGGTGGCTGAGGCGATCACCGGCCGGCCCGGGGACGCTCCGGAAGGGTGGCGGCGCTGGGCGGACGAGGCCTTCCACCCTCCGCAACCGTGGCGGCAGTTGCTCGGCGCGGCACTCCGCGCGGCCGCGGGTGCGCCGGGGTCGGGCGAGGACCACAGCTACCGGCGTCCGTCCCGCCGCTCCGCCGGCGTCCCCGGCATCGTGCTGCCGAGCCTGCGCCGGATGCCGCCCCGGGTCTGCGTCGTGATCGACACCTCCGGGTCGGTGAGCGACGCCGAGCTGGGCGGCGCGCTGCTGGAGGTGGCGGCGATCTCGCGGGCGGTGGGCGGGCGGCGCGACCTGGTGTCGGTGATCTCCTGCGACGCGGCGGCGGGCGTCGCCGTACCGCTGTGCCGGGCAGAGAACCTCGAACTGATCGGCGGCGGCGGTACGGACCTGCGGTCCGGCTTCGCCCGTGCGCTCCGCTCCCGCCCCCGCCCGGACGTGATCGTCGCCCTGACGGACGGACAGACGCCCTGGCCCTCCGCGCAGCCATCCTGCCGCACGGTCGTCGGCCTCTTCCCCCGTCCCCGCACCGTGAACGAGAAGAATCCCGACTACATCCCTGACGCTCCGCCCGCGTGGGCCCGCGTCGTCCACATCGGCTGAGCGAGGCCGCCGGCGCAGGTTCACTCCCCTCGCGGATGGAGGTGAGGATGGCGTCGTCCGCAGCCTCACGACTGCGGACGACAACGCCCGCTGGTCAGAACTCAGATGGCACGACGCGTCCTGACTCCGTCAGCCTCGAAGTCGTAGATGGTCCCGTTGATCCGCAGGCCGTCGACAGCGCCGATCCACATGTTGTCGCGGCCCTTGCCGACCGCAGCGGTGTAGAGGGTCGGCTGTGCGCCGCCGTCGTTGAGCGCGCTCTTCAGCTGCGCGAAGGTGCACGGGGTCGCCAGGCCGCAGCCGGTCACGGTGCCCGCGTTGCCCGTGAGGAACCAGGTACCGGTCGTGGTGGCGTCCAGGTAGCCACTCCAGCGGTTCGTCACCGGGGAGGCCGGCGGCAGCCATACCAACGACGAGTAGGTGGTGGCCGGCGCCGCGGTGAGGTTCGGATTGATCTCGAACGTCACGTTCGGCATGTTCGTCGGGCCGCCGTAAGAGACGTTCTCGCCGGTCTGGAAGACGTGGAAACCGACCTGGTTCAGACCCTGGACGCCAAGGATCGGCTTCCCGTAGAAGTCGACCTCGTTGCCGAAGCTGACCTTCTCACTGGGCGGAGTGAGGGAAGTGGAGCGATCCGCGACCTCGATTCCGAGGCTGCCTCGTCCGTAGGGCGGCCTCGCGGCGGTCCCCGTGACACCGAACGATCCGTACGGGCCGTCCCTGAGAGCAGCGACGGGAGAGCCGATCGTGTTGCGGGTGATGACGCCCCAGTGGTGCGAGCTTCCCTGACCTCCGCCGGTCAGGGCGGAGGCCGGGACAACCCCGGCAGTGATCGCGATCAGCGCCGTTACCCCAAG
The DNA here is from genome assembly GCF_041431415.1 of Streptomyces sp. NBC_00513. Taxonomy (GTDB): domain Bacteria; phylum Actinomycetota; class Actinomycetes; order Streptomycetales; family Streptomycetaceae; genus Streptomyces. Next base: position 7,791,152 of record NZ_CP107845.1, on the reverse strand, counting down.
CACGACTTTCCGCTTCATGCCGAAGCGAGCGTTCACGCTCACTCCTTTCGTGGTCGGTACATGGAGGGCAGGACGGACACCTGGGCCGAGCCTGCGTCGTGCACGCCACGGTAGGGACTCTCAGAGGCGGAACCGGCCAGTACGCGCGTATGCCTGTGGCAATTGATCCCCATGGCGGAGCGGATGATCGGCCGGACCGACGCGGCAGTTCGAGGAGATGCCGTACGAGCCCTGCGGTGCCGAGCGGAACATCGCCCGGCACCGGCAACGGCCGTGAGTCCTTGTACCCGAGACGCCGGAGACGCCGGAGCCGACCGAGCCGGAGACCGACCCGACCGGGGATCCGTCCGGCTCACCGCGACCGGCCGGCCACCGGTTCACCGACTCGTCGGGCCGGCACACCTGGTTCTCCCGGCGTGATGGGCTCGGCACAAGGGTCGACGTGAGGCCGTACCGTCGGCAACTGCCACAGGGTTCCGGCCCGGCTGCGCACCGGGGTATGCGGATACCTTCGTCCCGGAGCGCAGGATGACCTGGGTCCTGGCGTAGTCGTCGACCTCGCAGGCGTCCGCCGCAGCCGGTGCGCAGCGAGACCAGCGGCATGAAGGCCGGTCGCGGTGGCCCTCCCGAGCCTGCCTGGGTCAGGTGCTGCGCGCCTTCGGCCGTGATGGCGGTGGTTCGTGGGACGGTCGTGGCTGCGCTTGCCGGCACGTGAGATCTCGGGTGTCGGTGTGAGACACCTCGGGCCATGGGCAGACGGGCGGGACGGCGGGTATGACTGGAGCGGCTGATTCCGGGGCTGCGGGAGGTGTGCCAGGCAGGCGGCGGATTCTGGCACCGCTGGCGTTGGCACAGTTCATCTGCAGCTTCGCGGGTTCGAACATGAACGTGATGATCAATGACATCAGCGAGGACCTGGACACCACGGTGCAGGGCGTGCAGGTCGCGATCACGATCTTCCTGCTGGTGATGGCCGCGCTCATGATCCCGGGCGGGAAGCTCACCGACAAGTGGGGCCGCAAGCGCTGCCTGATGGCGGGACTCGTCGTGTACGGGCTGGGGGCGATGCTCAGCGCGGTGGCGCCGCATCTGGGTGTGCTGATCATCGGGAACTCGATCCTGGAGGGTGTGGGCACGGCCCTGCTGATCCCGCCGGTCTACATCCTGACGACACTGCTGTTCACCGGTACGGCGGCCCGGGCGCGCGCGTTCGGGGTGATCATGGCGATGGGCGGGATCGGCGCGGCCGCGGGTCCGCTGATCGGTGGACTGATCACGACTGCGATCAGCTGGCGGGCGGCGTTCGTGTTCCAGGCACTGGTGGTCGTGGTGATCTTGGTGTTGTGCCGCGGGATCGACGATCCGCTGCCTCCCGACCCCGGACGCCCCTTCGACACCGTGGGGGCCGTCCTGTCGGCGGCAGGACTCGTGCTGTTGGTCACCGGCATCCTGGCCGTCGACGACAGCGGCGCTCTGGCGCTGGGCCTGCTGCTGGCCGGGGCGCTGGTGTTGGCGGGCTTCTTCGCCTGGGTACGGGGGCGGGAACGCGCGGGCCGTGAGGCCTTGCTGTCGACCGCGCTGTTCCGCGACCGCACGTCCAACCTGGGGTTGATCACCCAGAACACCCAGTGGCTGATGCTCATGGGCGTTTCGTTCACCGTCGCCGCCTACCTGCAGGTCGTCCGGGGCTACGACGCGATCCAGACCGGCGTGATCTTCACCGCCGCCACTCTCGGCATCCTCGCCTCCTCCCTGGCCGCGGAGAAGCTGGCCCGCCGACGCGCCCAGCGCACCCTGATCATGGCCGGCTTCGCCATGACCATCACCGGCGTCGGCGTGCTCCTCGCCCTGGTCGCCGGAACCCCCAGTCCCTGGGCGTTCGCCCCCGGACTCCTGCTGATCGGACTGGGTCTGGGAGTCATGCTCACCCCGTCGGTGAACATGGTCCAGTCCCGCTTCCCCGAGTCCCTGCAGGGCGAGATCTCAGGACTGTCGCGCAGCGTCTCCAACCTCGGCTCCTCCCTGGGGACAGCCGTGGCGGGAACGATCCTGGTATCGGGGCTCAGCACCGGCGCGTACGCGACAGCGATGGCCGCCCTCGCGGTCGTCGGTGTGGGTGGGCTGGCAGCCGCCGCCCTGCTCCCGCGCGCCCACCCGAAAGCAACCCCCGAACCCGACACAGGGTCACCTGACACACCGTGACCACGCCTTCCATCTCGGACACGACGAGGGCGAATCGCAGCACCAGGCGTCGAACAGAATGCGTCCCATGAATGACGGGGCGGACAGGCCGACGGACAAACTGACCGCGCTCGGACTCGGGGGGACGCTGGTTGCGGAAGTCCCGGCATCGCGACCCGATCGCCGCGCGTTCGTGGACATCCGTCCCGCGCAGGGCGAGCCTGACGTCCAGGCCCGGGACGAGGGATGGGTTCGCAGCGACACTGAACGAAGCTTTCGGCTGGAGCACTGGGAGTACGACCTCGAGCACATGGATGGCTTCGACCACGACCTCGGCGCAACCCTCATCGCGTCCGCCGACGCCCCCGACCAGCCTGAGCTGAGCACCCTGCTCACGGCATGGGGCATGAAGCCCGGCCTCTTCGCCCATCCCTGGGAAACCGACGATCCCAGGTAGTCGAAGACCAGTCCAGGGGAGCTCTCAGCTCACGCGGACGCGCGGCAGGTGTTTCCCAACCGAGCGACTTGCGCGCGCGGCCGTCGGGTTCAGCGGCGACGGTGTTGATGTGATGGCGCGTGTGGGCCGTCAGATCGGTGCTCTGCGGATGCCGTGCGGGTGTCCGCCGGCGGTCTACGGCTACCTGGCGTCCGCGGCCAGGAACATCTTCGGCAGGCCGTCCACCGCGTACTCGTCGATGGGGAGGTCCGTCACGAGCCGGCGGTAGTACAACGTCCCGCACAGTACTTCGGCGGCGTACGTCAGGTCCGCGTCCGGGTCCAGCTCGCCGGTTCGCTGGGCAAGGGTGATGCGGGCGAGGGTGATGCGGGCGAGCGTGCTCTGCTCCATCGTGCGCAGGAAGCGCTCGTGCAGGGTTGCCCGGAGTGCCGAGTCAGCTTGCGCCTCGGCGATGACCGCGCGGTAGAGGGGACCGATCGGAGGCTCGGAGAGGGCGGAGGCCGAGCGGAGGAACTGCTCGCGCAGGTCGGCGCGGACATCGCCGGTGTCGCGGTAGTCCAAGCCCTTGGTCCAGACGCTGTTGAGCGCGTCGAGGAGCAGGGCCGATTGGGACGGCCGGCGCCGGTAGAGCGTGTGCTTGCCTACGCCTGCCCGGCGGGCGAGTGCTTCGAAGCTCAGCCCTGCATGACCTGCCGCCGCCCCGCCGAGGAGGCTGAGGGGCCGCCGCCGCGGCCATCCGGGCCGCCCCCGACCGGGCGGCGGCCCGGGGCGCTTCGGCCAGACCTCGATCCGCTTCCCCGTCACGACCGCGGTCGTGACGGGCCGCGTCGGCGCCAAGTGAGCCGCCGCACGGGGGCGGCCGCACAAGGTCGGACGCCTGGCGGGAATCCGCGCGAGCCGTCAGCCGAACCACTTCGGGTCGAGGGCGATGGCCTTGATCTGCTCCATCGTCAGGATGGGCTTGGCCCTGGTCGCCGCCTTCGACTGGTCGCCGGTGTTGAAGGCCGACACGACCACCCGGCGCCCGTCCGGGCGCAGTGTGTCGATGCTCCACCAGACCACGCCCGAGCCGCCCTTCTCGCCCGCCTTCTGCTCCGCCAGCACCCTGGTGCCGTCGGGCAGGACGACGACGCCCGCGCCCTCCATGCGGTCCTTGAGGGCCTCGCCCATGTCCTCCTGGACATTGACCTGGACCAGCGAGGCGCCCTTGCCGTCGTCGAGCACGAGGGCGCCGTAGCCGGGCTGTCCGGACCTGCGCAGGATCGTGATCCCGGACTTCGGCACCAAGGACTCCAGCACCCCTACCGTGCCCCTGTGGCCCGTGCCGCCCTGACCCGAGTCCCCCTGATCCGTGCCTCCCTGGTGAGGCGTCTGGCCCGTTCCCCCGGACGGCTGCGGAGCGCCCGGGGTGGCGCCGGCCTTGCCCTTGCCCTTGTCGGTGGTCGTTCCGGTGGTGTCTCCCGTGCCGGTATCGCTGCCGGCGCCCGCGGAGGCGCCGGGGCTCGCCCCGTTGCCCGTGTTCCCCTCCGCGGCGCCCGTTCCCTCCGGCGCCTGTTGGGGAGCGGGCAGCCGGCTCAGGACCTGGCGCCACAGCGCCGAGGTGGTGAAGGACTTCAACTCCACCTTGTTCAAAGGCGGGTTGGGTCGACTGACGGGCTGCCCCTTCTCGGCGGAAGCGTTCCACTCCGACACGTCGACCTGATAGCCCTCACGAGTGACCAGGATGGCTCGCCAGAGCTTTGTGGGCTCGCGCTTGTCCGGGTACTCGTAGCCCTGGAAGAGGTTCAGTCTGCCGCCGTCCGGCAGCGTCTCGACGGTGCAGGAGTCGTAGGGTACGAGCTTGCGATCGGGGCACTTCAGCATGTCCTCGGCCGCCTGACCGTGCGGGTCGGTGCGGGCGAGGCCGACGGAGATCGCCGCGCGGCCCTTGCCGTCGTCGTACACGCCGGCCACCATCGCGTTCGGCGACTGGTCGGCGCCGCCCGGCACGTTGGCCCTGGTGTCGCTCACCCGGCCGCCCGGCAGCAACTGCCGGTAGATCTCGATCAGTCGGGCCGGGCTCAACCCACTGGCCGGCTGCGTGGTCGGCGGGGTGGAGGCGACGGCCGTCTGGGTGGTGGGGACGGGGGCAGCGACGCGCGCCATGCCGTCACTTCCGGTGCCGATACCGAGCAGGCCGCCTCCGTAGGCTCCGGCGGAGCCGACGACGGCCAAGGCCAGCGCCGAACCGCCGACGACGGCGGCCCGACGGCGGGCCACCAGCCGGCGTCCGCGCCGTTCGCCGGCGGCCACCAGGTCCGGGCGGCCGGGGACGAATCCGTCTCCCGTGCGCCGCAGGGCCGCACCGAGTTCATCTTCAAAGGGCATGCCGAGTCACCTTCCGGGTGGTGGTGGGGAAACGCGCCGGCGTGTGACCCGGCGACGGACTGACGGGAGTGAGGGACGGGGCAGTGGGAAGCACGGGCCGCCGGGCTCAGGTGGCCACGAAGACACCGAGGCTGCCCCCCAGTTCCGCGCGAAGGCGGGCGAGCGCCCGGGAACTGCGCGTGCGCACCGCAGCCGAGCTGACGTTCATGGCCTCGGCGGTCTCCTCGACACTGCGGTCCTCCCAGTACCGCAGCACGAGCACCGCCCGATCCTTGGGGGCCAGGCGGCCGAGCGCCTCCAACAGGGTCAGCCGCAGGACGGGATCGGCCCCCGTGACCGGGATCACCGCCGTTCCGACCGACTCGGTCGGGACGGCGAAGGGCCGTTCTCCCGCGGAGCGACGACGTTTGTGCTTGAGGAACTCCCGCACCAGCACCGACTGCGCGTACGCCGCCGGATTGTCGATGCGGGGAGTCCTCCCCCAGATCAGGTACATCCGACCCAGGGTCTCCTGCACGAGGTCCTCGGCGAGATGGGTATCCCCACTCGCCAGCAGACAGGCCGACCGGTACAGACTTCCCGCCCGGCCCTCCGCGAACTCGCGGAACCCCTCCCTGCGCACTTGCCGCATCCCCGTCCCCCTCGCATCCGACTCACCTCATTGACGCGGCGGGGGTGGGGGAATGTTTCACCCCGCATGAAGGAAATTGGCGGAACACAGACGTCCAGGCTGTGGAAGTGGACGCGAACCCCCTCGCTTCGACACCGATCGCGTCGGCGCAACAGCGGAGCGGGTGAGGCCAACCGGTCGGCGCGCATACAAATGAATCAATCGAATATACGACCAAGGGTGTCGTCATCTGCGGGGAGGCTCAACAACACGTCGTCGCAGACGGTGGCCACCGAGCCGGTGACGATGGGCGTGCCACTCTCGATGAATCGAATGGAGCTGTTGTGGCGGTAGAGCGAACAGGAGTCAACCCGTGGGCGTGGTCATTGGAGATGGGGTACAGCCAGGGTGAGATCGTCTCCGGGCAGGCCCGAACCCTGTACTGCGCCGGGCAGACCTCGATGGGCGGCGATGGCAAGCCCCAGCACGACGGTGACATGGGGGCGCAGCTGGCTCTGAGCCTCGACAACCTGGAAACCGTGCTCGGCGAGGCCGGCATGTCACTCGCGAACCTCGTCCGGCTGAATGTCTATACCATCGATGTCGATCGGCTGTTCGAGCATCACGACGTGCTGAAGTCGCGGCTGAGCGCCGCCGGAGTCACACCGTCCATGACGATGCTCGGGGTGGAACGGCTGGCCATGCCAACCTTGATGGTCGAACTTGAGGGGACCGCCGTCGGGTGACGCGACCTCGCCGCCTCCGGCAGACCTGTCGGAGGCGGCACGCGCAGCAGGCGGGCGGCCGGATCGGTGGTGATCGCGTCATGCCCGTGCCACCGGCCGCTCCGCCTGCGCCAACGGCTGCGATCGGGACCTCCCGAAGGCCTGATCGACGGGCTCGATGGCCTCGATGGCCTCGAACGGCGGACCTGTCTCTGTCGGGAGGTCCGACCCCGTGGCCTAGGAGGACCTGCGGCGCAGGGCCCGGCGAACCCCGTAGACGACCACGAGCAGCACGATGACGATGATGACGACGATCAGAAGTTTCTTGAAGAACCCACCCTTCTTCTTGCTCTTCTTTGCCTTCTTGTTCCCGGTTGTGGCCAGTACGGGGGCGCTCTTCGGCGCCTGGACCGCGGTCATCGCGCCCGCACCGGCAGAGAGACCGCCCTGTGGGAGCGCGACGGTGACGGGTGCCTGCCGCACCGTCGGCGCAGTCGCCGCTGCCGACACCACTGCAGGGCCGAGCAGTAGGCCGGTGAGCACGAAGAGGGGTACGAATGCCACCCTCATGGGGTGCCTTCTTGAGATCCTGCGCTTCGTCACTGTCTCCCCTTGTCTGTGACCGCTCCGACCGGGGCCGGGTGAAATCCGGCCGGCCTGAGGCCTTGGAGCATCGTCGACGAGTTCGACCGCCTCGGCAAGGGGACGCGTGAGGCAACACCGTTGCGCGGGCAACGCGCGGGCAAAAACCATGCGCGGGAGGCGAACGTCCAGGCTGAACCGACCATGCGCAGGGTGCCTTACTCTCCGCTTTCGACACCGCGATCGGGTGCGCTCATGTCTCCCGTCGCGGGCGTTCCGTCGGCGATGCCGTAACGCAGGTACACGGTGCCCTTGGGGCTCGCTGCCGGGGGTGCGAGGAGGGTGACGTTGGTGGGAACCGCGCCATCGTCGAACACCTTCTTGCCCACGCCGAGCACGATCGGATGCACCCAGAGGTCGAGACGGTCGAACAGCTTCTCGCGCAGGAGGCTCTGCACGAGATTCAGGCTCCCGACGACCTTCACGTGCCGGTGCCGTCCCCGGATCTCACGTACCGCGGCGGCGAGGTCCGGGCCCAGCTGTGTGGACCCGGCCCACGAGAGGTCGGGCCGGCCTCGGGAAGCCACGTACTTCGGGACACTGTTGAAGAGCGTGGCGATCTCATTGTCCTCACCACCCTTCTGGTGAGGCCAGTAGGCGGCGAAGATGTCGTACGTCCGCCGGCCGAGCAGCAGGGCGTCCGTACCTTCGTACGCGGCACCGACCTGTGCCCCGGCGACCTCGTCCAGCAGGGGCGCCTGCCAGCCGCCGAACGGGAACCCCACGGGGTCCTCGTCGGGGCCGCCGGGCGCCTGCCCGACGAGGTCGAGGGTCGCGAACATCTCGATGTGGATGAGGCCCATGGCTTGCTCCCGATGAGTCGAATGTCTCCGTCAAGAGATAGACCGACGAAAGCCCTCAGACTCATCGCCGCGCCCAGAAGCCGGCTTCCCGCTTTCCCGATGCCCCGCTGACGGCGCCCCCATGCGCTCAAGACGTTCCGCGGCGCGGAGACGCTCTGAAGGCACCTCAACAGCATGGTGCGGGTGGCGAGCTGCCCGGCCGCGGGCGCGCCAGTTGCTCCATGCCCCGCATGGGCGCCATCGTCCCGGCCGTCCACACCCTCCTGACCTTCACGTATTCATGAGGGAAGGGGCTCAGTGTTCAGTGTTCAGTGTTCACAGAGGGAGAATTCCCGCTCGTAGAGCTGCTCATTGTGTTCGTCGACGAAGAACTTGCGCTCTCGCATCAGTTGTTCGCGGTAGTTCTGGGCCTGCTCAAGCGTCATGGTCGAGGTATCGGACCAGGGTTGTTGCGGTGGCACGTCGGATGTCGAAACGATCTGATCCGACGGGTCGACCAGGAAGAACGCCAGAATTTTGCGATGTCCCGGGCGGGTGGAGTCCGCCAGCCGGAATGAGCCGACGCGGTGTTGCAGGATGTTGGGGAACGCCAGGCAGCGGCCGGCTGGGGTCGACGCCGATCCCAGCATCTGGTTCAGGCCGTCTTCGTTCTCCAGGCCGTAGACCTCACGCACGCCGTTGTCGTCGTTCTGTTCGTAGTCCGGGTCGTCGAGGGCCGCCCGGAAACCCAGCCGACTTTCGGTGATGTTCTCGCTGTCCCAGTAGTAGATCCCGGTGGAGACGATCCGCTCGTTCAACATCCCCTCGACATGCCAGGAACCACCGGCGTACTCAGGCTTGTCCGGGGTGAGATGAATGGTGGCGAGCTTGACGATGACCTGGAGACGGCGGCCGCGCAGGTCGACTCGGACGGATTCATCGGGCAACTCGGGCGGGGTGAAGGCCGGGGCGTCCGGGATGACCGGCCGGCGGTTCTCCCACCATTCACCGTGGGCCGCTTCCCATGCACGGCGGGCCTCTGCGAAGGCTTCATCATCACTGTAGGAGGTCTTGTTCGGATACTCCGGCTCCGAGTCGTACCACCCGTAGGGATCGGCCTCGATCCGCAAGGGCCGCGGGTGGCGCAGATCCGTGAGCACGTTCTCCAGCAGCGGGCGCAGGCGCGCGAACACGTCCGGTAGGACGGTGGCGAGTTCGCGATGCGTCTCGGGGTGGACGTTGTTGATGTACGAGCGGAAGGCGACATCGCCGTCGTCACTGACGTCGACGTCCGTGGGCAGCCACTGGAACTTCTCCGAGAATTCGTACCTCGAGTAGCGGTCCGTCGGGTTCTGCCAAGCCCGCTCGGGCACACCGCTCACCTCTCTCACCAGGCAGAACAGTGAGGGATGAACCAGATCCAGCACCTGGCCGTCGGATCCGGGGTGCCAATCCCGCTCTGTTTCGGGGACCTGCTCCAGCACCCGGACCGCCTCGCGCAGCCGGGACCTGAGCTTGTCGTCGACCAGTGTGTCCGACTGCCACACGCCGTCGACGGCGGACACCTCGACGCCGGTTCGTCCGTCCCGCAGCGCGGCGTAGTGCTGGAGTTCGGCCAGCACGTATCGGACCTGCGCTTCGGTGAGGCCCTGAGCCATCGCTTCCTGCGTCCACCTGGAGACGATGTGGGCATCGTTCATCTTGTCGAACCACCCCGGCTTCGCCCGAATGAGCGCGCTGCACTGCATCATCTGAAGTTCACGCAGTGTTCGGGGTGTCGCGAACGATATGGAACGGGAAGTTTGAAAGGGCAGCGGGAAAGCAGACAGGCCGGTCAATTCTCTTGTTCCTTGCAGTCGGTGTGCGGTGGCGGGAAGGATACTTCAGCGGACTGACACCGCAGGCGTGGTCCCTGTCATCACTGGTCCGGGAGCCACGGGTCCGGGTAGTCGCGCATGGTACGGATCGTGCTCGTCCAAGGGACGAGGAGCGCGAGGAGCCGCGGACTGGTGCGCGTTCTCTCGGCGGCGTGTGGGGCCCGCGACGTCCTGGACGTCGTTCTGGCGTCCTGGACGTCGTTCTGGCGTCCTGGACGTCGTTCTGGCCCGCCCGGATCTGATGACTGAGGTCAAGCGCCGACACCGCCATCGACCGTGCCGGGCTTCACCGGCACTCCCTGCGCCCGTCCGACTTCCTCGTCGGCCGACGCTCGGCTCGCCCCGAGGCCGCTCCGCCGTCCTTCGCTGCTGAGAGCAGGCAATGGGGACGGCTCCGGGATGCCGGCTTCCCCCAGACCCAGCACCTGCGCTCCTTGCGAGACGGTGTGCGGGCTCACGCCACCCTGCACTCGGGGGGTACATGCGTGCTGGGAAGGTGCAAGGTCCGGTTCGAGGTCGATGGCCGCACCGTGGTGGCCGATCCACCGGCGGGTAGCGGTGGCGGGAAGAATCCGGCCGGCACTCGACTCACCGTCCGATATCGCGCCGACGATCCGCAGACCGTTGCCGCCGAGAACGATGTCGACGGCGGCGCGCACATGTTCATGGCAGCCGTGGTGGGCGGCGCCGCTCTGATCTTCCTCGCACTGTCAGCCCGAAAGGCGCTCTCCCTGGCGCGGCTGAAACGGAAGGCCTAGGAGCGGATCGCCTGGCGCCAGATCGTGGCGTCGAACGTCAGATAGGAGCTGGGGGCCTTGGGGTCGGGAAGAGCCCGGATCTCGATGAGTCCCACGTTGGCCTTGTTGACGACACAGAGTTGGGTTCCCGGCGTCAGCTCGGCTACCTCGAGGCGCCTGACGTAGCGGGTGTCGGTGGTGCAGACGTCCAACGAGCCCTGTTGGCCGGGGTCCAGTCGTACGACTGTGCCTCCGGTCGAGTTGATCTCTCCGTCCCCGAGGGCGAAGAAGTTGAAGTCTCCTTCTCCTTCACGGGGTGTGACGGGATCCATCGAGAACGACAGGTAGTAGCGGATGGTCATGTGGATGTCCTTCTTGCGAATGGGTTCCACGGGGGCCGTCGGTGATGGAGTCTCGGGCGGACCGGCGGCCGGTGCTGGGCTCGCGGGCGGAGGCGTCGCGGTGACGGTCTCCCGGACGGTCCTGGCCGTGGGCGAGTTCACGATCGTGGGCAGACCGAAGAACCCCAGCAGGAGTCCGATGACCGCGGTCACCGCGGAGATCAGCGCAGCCCATTCCGCGATCCGGCGGCCTGACCGGGGAGGTGCCAGGGGAGGCGCTCCGGTTTCCGGCGGTGCCGGGGATTCTTCACTCATCGACTACTCCCTCTACCTCGTGACGAACGAACATGCACGCAGGTGCCGGGCCAACCAGGCCTGGCAGCAAGCGTGTTGGAGCCATACAACCCCATGCCCAGCCGGGGCAGAAGGAATTCCGGCTGCCGGTCGAACGTGGTCGTCGTCCCCGGTCGTCCGGTCGCACACCTGGTCCCCGGAACGAGCGTCACCCGAGCCGCCGCCCACCCGTGGACGCGCCGGTGGATGCCCGAGGACGAACCCGGCCCGGCCCGCCGAAGCCGACCTCCGCGCCCACACCGAACGGGCCCTCATCGCCAAGCGGCCGTTCATCCGGCGTGCTCGATGGCGACTCCGCCGCACAGGCCAATCGTCCGGGTGCGACTCTGGTCGCACCTGAAACCTGCCTCGGATTGCGACTCCGGTCGCATGCGCAGGCGACCAAGGGTTGATGTGACATCACGTGGCCCGCCCTGAGGATGGCCAGGTGACCGAGACCATCACAGGGCTGTACATGTCCCCTCTGGAACTTCTTGCCTCGCTGTGTGCCGTCGCGTTGGTGGTGGCGCGCTGGCTTCCGCCCGCTGCCCGCCCACGCGTCACGATCGTGTCGTCGGCGGTTCTCGTGCTGTCCACGATCGTGCTGGGTGTGGTGGGGATCCGCTGGCAGATGCTGCCGGTACTGGCAGGCGCTGCCCTCGCGTTGCCGTTCGCCCTCTCTCCCCTGCTGCGACGCCGTACGGGCCGGCCGGCGTGGCGGGCCCGATGGTGGCTGGCGTTGCCGGGGTCGGTGGCCTGCGTCGGCCTCATTGCCACGAGTCCGGTAGCCGCCTGGGCCTTTCCTGTACCCGAGTTCCCCGAGCCGTCGGGCCGTTTCGCGGTCGGCACCCGCGTGGTGCAGTGGACCGACCCACGCCGCCCCGAGAGCTTCACCGACGATCCGAACGACCGGCGCACGGTCGTCGTGCAGCTCTGGTATCCCGCGCAGAAGAGCCCCGCGGACGCGCGGCGGGCCCAATACCTCGGACGCACGGAGTACGAGTCGCGCACCGTCTCCGATGCCCTCGCCCGCAACGTCGGCTTGCCGGACTTCCTGGTCGACGGCGTGCCGCGTGCCCGCAGCCATTCGGTCTTCGACGCCCCGGTGGCAAGTGGGGGCGAACGGTTCCCGGTCGTGCTGTTCTCTCCCGGGTCGGGTGGCGTACGTACCCAGAACACCGCCTGGGCGGAGGAACTGGCCGGCCACGGCTACGTCGTCGCCGCCCTCGACCACCCGTACGACTCAGCCGCCGTCGTCCTCGACGACGGCCGAACGATCCATAGCCGGACCGCCTCCACCGGAGACCGGGACAAGGACGACAAGCTGGCGGTTGACTGGACGGCTGTTCGGGCCGCCGACCTCGGCTTTGTCCTCACCCAGTTGGACCAGCTGGACCGCGGCGAGACTGGCGGCCCACTGGCCGGACGCCTGGACACCGGTCAGGTCGCGGTCACCGGGCACTCCATGGGTGGCGCAGCCGCCCTGCAGGCAGCCCGGCAGGACCGCCGATTCGACGCCGTCATCGATCTCGACGGCTACCCCCACGGCCCGACCTCCCCCTCCCTCGACCAGCCGACGCTCGCGCTCACCCAGGCCATCACCCCCGAAACCGACACGCACTACATACCCCACCTCACCGAAGCCCTCAAGCGCAACACCGCGACGAGTTACCGACTCACCATTCCCGGCGCCGCACACCTCACCTTCATGGACGGCCCCCTGTACCTGCCGCCGGTGCCCTCGATCGTCGGCTCCCTGGGCCGCACCGAGAGCCCGCACGTCGTCGCCGCGACCACTCTCGTCTTCCTGGACAGCACTCTGCGGCACAAACCCGGTGATCTGGCCGGCGTCCTGTCGACCTATGGCGATCTCAGCATCCATCCCCCAGACAACCGCCGCTGACCAGCTGTGCCCCGCCGGCCGACAGCACCGCGTTCCCCTCCCCCACCCGGCTCGGGGAGCGGGAGACGCTGCAGGGCTCCGTAGTCAATGGTGTTCGGCCCGCCTGCGGAGCATCCAGCGCCCCGCTCGCTCGCGTACGTGCGAGTCTCCGCCTCTGGCCTTGGCTCCGCGAGTCCGGCTCAGGAATCTTGTGTCCTCTCGGTTGCCCTCAGCCGGTTCAGCATCTGGTCGAGGAGATGGAGGGCCCAGCCCGTGAGGGGTGCCGACCGCACTGTCGGACTCCAGTTCCGGCTGGTAAAGGGCCTCGACCGCGGTGCGGACGTTCTCCCGCTTGCCGACCATGATGGTCCCCGCCAGGCGCGCGTAGTCCCCGGGCAGAGTCCAGCCCGGATACTGACCTGCCGGCGTCCGCAGCTGGGCAGCAGGTCCTGGGACGCGCCGGCTGACGGGAAGGCCGCCGCCATCGCCGCCAAGGCCAGGCGGACGGTGGCGCACTCCGTCCCCCACCGCGCCCAGGAACTCGCCTTCGGAGTCGAGGAGGGCGTCGGCGAACAGTAGCCCGCGCACACGGGTGACGACCTGTCGGGAAAGCGGTCGGTCACCCCGGTGCGGAAGATCTCGCGGAGTCGTGGTCCGGTGAGACCGACTCGCCGAGATTCACCACCCACACGTCGCCGGGCACAGCCCTCCTCGGCAAGCCATTCGCCGGTATCGATGCGATGTGCGTCGTCCGTCGCAGCTACCGGTGCGCCGCCTGCTCCCCGTCCTCCGCCACTCCCCCGGTCACCTACTCATGCCCGCCGCGGTCATCAGTGCGAACTCCAGACCGGGCTGCTCAACGTCCTCCAGGTTCCACGACCACGAGCCGCTCTCTCGGGGCGCGCGCATCAGCATGGTCGGCAAGCTCCCTGAGGTTTGGTGGAGTTGGTCGGAGACAGGGTGACGGCCCGGTCATCGAACTTTGGCTCAGATGAGGCGTCGCAACGGTCGACAGCCTGGTGGACAGCCCGGGCCTCAGGAGCTGCTGTCACGGCAGTGAGCGCGACCGGCAGAACACTCCTCTGATCTGCACGGCCATGGGCTACCCGAGACTGCGGAAGAGTCAGGACGAGCTCTGGCTTCGCGGACGTCAGGCGAGAACTCGCCTCCACCGTCATCGGGGCGATCGAGGAATGGTTCGAGCGAGGTGGAGACATCGCTCCATGGGCGGTCCCCACCGAAGCCCCACATATCGTCGAGATCGAACCCCTCGGCTCGCGCCAACTGCCGCCGGAACGCGGCGAAGCCGCTGTAAGACCAGCCGGCGTCCGGACTGCTGGTATCGCCGTCACCTGGGAACAGAATCAGCCCCACGTCGCTCCCGGTCGGATCGTCAATACGTAGAGGATCAGTCGGAACCGGCGACGTCTGCAACAGAGATGATCCACCGGCTGGGGCGAGGACAACTACCACTCCCCGGTAATGGACCGAGGATCCCCTCCCCCTGCACGGAGAGGACTGCCTCACCACCACCGTCGTCCACTGGCCCGCTCCCTGGCACCTCGGGGGCTGGGTTGCCGAATCAGCCGCATCGGCAAGCCGTCGTCCCCTACGCTGAAGCCAGATCCAGGCAGGCGCTCGGCAAGGGCGCCGGGGGGAGGACGACATGCTGGAATGGGTGGCTGTGCTCGCACTGGCGGGTGCCACGACCTTCACGGAGTCAATGGCAGGGCAGGCGTGGCAAAGCACCAGGGACACGCTGGCCCGCATCCTCGGGCGCGGCAACGCTGAACGGGAGCAGCGTGCGCTGGAGCGGCTCGACGAGACCGCCGCCGAGGTCGAAGGAGCCTCCGAAGCCGACGGGGCGGCCGTTGTCGCGCGGGCGACCGGGCAGTGGGAGACGCGACTCCAGGACTTCCTGGATGAGTACCCGGAAGCCAGGGGCGAGTTGGAGGAGCTGGTCTCGCTGGCTCGGGCCTCGCTGCCGGAGGGACGGGCGGCTCGGGTGACCCAGACCCTCTCTCACAACACGATCTCGGGCGACGCGAACGTTGTCGGAACGGCCGGCCGTGACGTCATCATCGGCCGCAAACCCTGAGGCTGAGGGCACGCGGCCGGTCCCGGGCGCGATGCGTACCGCACCCGGGACCTCAGTCCCCTTCGGGCCTGATGCCGCCCTCGCTCTCCGCGACATCAACCAGGAGTTCTCCCACAACCTATTGGTGGGAGACCTCATCGCCGTCGGCAATGTGGGTCGCGACCTCGTCCTCAAAGTGCCGGAGCGCACCGCACCAGCCCTGAACGGACTCCCCTCCCCCGCACCGATGTTCAGTGGGCGCGGCACCCTCCTCGACGACCTCGTGGAGGCCTTGGACCCGAATCAGGCGGACGAGGCGGACGGTCATGCCGCCCGCGTCGTCACGGGCATGCCTGGCGTCGGCAAGACCGAACTGGTCCTCCAGGTAGCCACCCGCGCGCTGCGCCACCAGGGCTGGTTCCCCGGCGGTGTCCTCTTCGTGGACCTGCTCGGTTACGACCCCGAGCGTTGCGTGCCGCCCGAGCAGGCCCTGGTCGGCTTCCTGCGCGCCCTTGGCGTGCCGGCTGAGCAGGTACCCTCCGACGTGCAGGAACGCGCCCGGATCTACACGACGATCCTGCGTGCCTATGCCGACGCCGGCCGCCGCCTGCTGGTTGTCCTCGACAACGCGGCGACCGTCGAGGGCGTACGGTTCCTGCTCCCTCCCGATGGCGGCGCCGTACTGATCACGTCCCGGCACGCGCTCGGCGTCCCCGGTGCGCGTGTGCACCGACTGCCGGTACTCCAACCGCACGAGGCGATCGCACTGTTGGAGAAGGGGCTGATGGCCTCGAACGGCGCGTCGGATACCCGCGTCGCCACCGCGCCCGAGCATGCTGCCGAGATTGCCCGGTTGTGCGGGTTTCTGCCGCTCGCCCTGCAGATCGTCACCGCGCTGCTCGCCGACCAGCCCGAGAAGCCCCTCGCCGCGATGGCCCGCGACCTCGCGGAGGCACGCGAGGAGCGGTTGGACGAGTTGGAACGGGAAGAGGTGGCGGTACGAGCAGCATTCCATCTCTCCTATCGACGGCTCGACGCCCAGCAGGCCCTGCTCTTTCGCCTGTTACCGCTCAACACGGGTCCGGACGTGGCGGTGCGGACGGCGGCAGCGCTGCTGGACGCCCGTGAGCATGTCACTCGCCGCCTCCTGGAGGCTCTGCACCGCGCGCACCTGGTGGAGTCCGGGTCGGAGTACGGCAGGTGGCGGATGCACGACTTGTTGCGGATCTACGCGAACGAGCGCGGCTGGGAGGACAGGGAAGCGGACGGACGCGGACGCGCGGCCGGCCGGCTGCTCGTCTTCTACGCCTTCAACGTGCGGGAAGCCCAAGCGAGCATCGCCGGGGCGAAGTCGGGCACTGGGCTCTTCCCTGCCCGGGCGGAGGCCATCGGCTGGCTGGAATCCGAGTTGCCGAATCTGGTGGCGTCGACCGTGCGGGCGGCCGAGCAGGAGCAGTGGGAGTTCGTGCTTGGGCTCGCCCTGCGGCTGTCGAGCTTCTTCGAGCTGCGTCGCCACCTCGACGAATGGGTCCTCACCGCGCAGGCAGGGTGGCGAGCCGCGAAGAAGATCGGCGGGGAGGGTCTCGCCCACGCGACACTCAATCTGGGCCAGGCGCTCACCGCCGCGGGCCGCAACGGTGAGGCACTGCCCGTCCTGGAGCTCGCCGCCGACCTGCACCGGGCGGCGGACAACCTGGTCGGTGAGGCGAACGCCTCGAATGCCACCGGTCTGGTCATGATGGAGGAACACCGGCTGGACGAGGCGTACGAGCAGTTCGCGGCGACCGCAGCGCTCTTCTCCCGAAGCGGCGACGTCCGGTCCGCGGCAGAGGTGGACGTCAACTGGGCGACCTGCCTGGCCCGAATGGGCCGGGAGGGGGAGGCTCGGACCATGCTTCGCCGGGCTATCGCCGTCTTCCGGAACCAGGGAGACGTCCGGCACGAGGCGGGGGCACTGACGAATCTCGCCGCCATGTCCTTCGGCCAGGAGGACGAGGAGGACGAGGACAGTCAAGACGGTCGCGACGCGACGCTCCACCAGGACGACGAGATCGTGACCTGCAGACGCGCCATCGCGGTGTTCGACGAAGTCGGAGACGCCCACGCCGCGGCGGTCGCCACCGCCCAGCTCGGCAGGTCTCTGCGGCACAAGGGCGACTACAAGGCCGCTACCGAGGCGCTCCGGAAGGCGACCGCGTTCTTCCACCGCACCAACGAGCGCTCGTTGGAGGCGGAACTCCTGGGAGAACTGGGTCTGTGTTACGACGCCAGGGACAATCGTCGTCGGGCCGTGGAGTTGTACCGGCAGGCCGAGACCATGTTCGCCGAGCTGGACAACCAGGTCGCTCGTGGGCGGATGCTCTCTCGCATCGCCGTGGCGTACGGCAGGATGAGCAGGCCTGACGACGCTCTGACCGCCTCGCGTGAAGCGGCGGACGCCTACGCCGCAGGTGGCGACACCCGACGGGAGGCGGGCGTTCAACTTCTGCTGGCGGAGCAGCTGCGTGCGTCAGGAAGGCTGCGCGAATCCATTCGGGCCGGCCATCGGGCCGCACGGCTCTTTGCCGAGGACGAGAACGAACCGCCCCACGTCGCGGTCAGCAACTACGCCACGACGCTGAGGGCGGCGCGTACGGCCCTGGATGGACTCACGATCCACACCGAGGCGCTGACACTGTTCTCACCACCGGAACACCGTGACCCGCCGGATCCGGCGATGGCGACGGCGACGGGCGTCAGCACTCGGCCGGATCTCACCGCCTACCGTGCCCGGACGCTCCTCAGCTTCGGCATGTTGCGGCTCCTGCGGGACGAGGCCGCGCGGGCCGAGGCGCTTTTGGAAGAGGCGGGGCGACTCTTCGAGTCTGTGCACGAAGAGCATTTCGTCGCGGTGGCCGCGAACAACCTGGGTGCATGCCTGGCCAGTCAGGGGAAACACGCCCGGGCTCTCGCCGCATGCGAGTCGGCGCTGCGCCTCTATCGTGCGCTCGACGAACGCGAAGGCGAAGCGCAGGCCCTGATGCAGATCGCCGCTCCGCTGGGCGGGACCGCCCGCCATGAGGAGGCCGAGGCCGCACTGCACGAGGCGATCGAGATCTTCGACGACCTTGGTGACGCCCAGGGGTTCATGGCCATGAACAACCTCGGCACCCTGTACGAGGAGCAGGGGCGGATGAGGGAGGCCGTGCTCTGGTACAGCCGCTCAGCACGGAACAAATGCATTCCCGCGGCGGAGAACCTGCGCCGGATCGCCAGGATGGAAGAGAGTCCCGGGCCCTCTCGGACCTGACCTCCCGTGGCACCGGGTTCGTTCCCCGTCGTTGACACCTTGGCCGAAGGGGGCCGGATGGTGCGCATCGTTGGTGTCAGGGCATCGCGGAGCGGGCGTAGCGTCCGGGGGTGGTGCCCACGATTCGCTTGAAGTGCCGGGTGAAGTGCGACTGGTCGTGGAATCCCGCCTCGACCGCCACCTCGGCGGCCGGGCGGCCATCGAGGAGCAGCCGGCGGGCCAGGGCGACTCGGCGCGAGATGAGGTACTGGTGCGGGGGGATGCCGAAGGCGGCACTGAACGAGCGCACCAGATGGGCGGGGTGGGCCTGGACCAGACCGGCCGCTTCCGGCAAGGAGATGCCGGCGACCACCCGCTCGTCGAGGAGTTCGCGCAGGCTGCGCGCGATGCCGTGGCGGGCGTCGGTGCCGGGCGGCGCGGTGTGCCCGCCGGGGAGTTCGAGGCGTGGTTGGAGCAGCGCGCGCAGCCGTTCGCCGATCAGGGCCAGCCGGCTCTCCGCCTCGAATGCGTCACCGGGAGAGGTCAGGGCCCGGTGGAGCTGCCCGACGCGCCGGCGCAGGACCGAGTCGGCGAGGTCCGGGCCGTCCACGGCGGCGCCGATGAAGCGCTCGTCCAGCACCGTCGTGTCGAGGTAGACGACGCGCTTGCGGAACCCGTGCGAGGTGGCGGCGGAGCCGTTGTGGGGAACCTGGGGCGGGAGCAGGCTCACGGTGCCGCCCGGGGTGCCGCGTCGGTGGCGGTCCAGGTCGTAGCGGACGGCTCCGTCATCGACGATCAGGAGGGTCCACTCGTCGTGGACGTGCATGGGGTACGCGTGCGCGGTGAAACGGGCGTGGAAGACCTCGACGACACCCGCGACCCGCGGGCGCCAGGCCGAGACTTCCTGCTGGAGCTGCACGCAAACAACGTACAAGACCGCGCGAGGCCGAGCCCGGCAGTCTCAGGGCATGAGCAACGAGACGAAGAACGAGAGCAACGGGCAGGTCGAAGTGGGCGGCGCGAATGCACCCGTGCGCTTCGACACCAAGATCGCGATTCTGCTGCGTGACGACCTGGAGACGTGGCAGCGGCTGAACGTGACCGCGTTCCTCGTCAGCGGGCTCGGAACGGCCCTCCCCGAGTTGGTCGGCGAGCCGTACCAGGACGCCGATGGCACTCCCTACCTGCCGATGTTCCGCCAACCCGTTCTGGTCTTCGAGGGCGGGAAGGAAGCGGTGACGGCGGCGCACGAGCGGGCGGTGCGACGCGGACTGCCGACCGCGGTGTTCACCTCGGACCTGTTCGGCACGGGCCACGACGGAGCAAACCGGGCAGCGGTGGCGGCGGTGGGCAAGGGCCGGCTCGACCTGGTCGGGATCGCCGTCCACGGACCCCGCAACTCCGTGGACAAGGTGCTCAAGGGCGCCCGCATGCACCGGTGAGCGGCAGGGGGCGGGCTGTCGGTGTCCTGCGGTACCCGCCGGCAGCCGGCTCCGTCGCCCATCCTGCGTCTGCACTGGCTCGGGGCTCCACTCCGCGGGGACACGGTGTGTCCCCCGCCCGCGCAGGCCCCGGCACTGTTGAATCGCCGCATGACCAAGCGCGACGAATCCGCTCTTTTCGGTAACCGATTCTTGACGGTGCCCGCTCCCTCGGAGACCTTCCCCGAGAAGGGGATGCCCGCGACGGACGCGATGAGGCTCGTGGACGTGGATCTCGCCATGGAAGGCGACCCCCAGCGCAACCTCGCCACGTTCGTCACCACGTGGATGGAGCCCGAGGCACAACGGCTGATCGCCGAGAACCTCCACCGCAATTTCATCGACCACGCCGAGTACCCGATCTCTGCCGAGATCGAGCAGCGTTGCGTGCGCATGCTTGCCGACCTCTTCCACGCACCGGGCGCGACGACCGGATGTCGGACCCAGGGATCATCCGAGGCGATCATGCTGGGCGCGCTGTCGTTGAAGTGGAAGTGGCGCGAGCGCCGCCAGGCAGCCGGCCTGTCGATCGATCGGCCCAACCTGATCTTCGGGGGCGACGTCCACGTCGTATGGGAGAAGTTCTGTCGCTACTTCGATGTCGAGCCGCGGATCGTGCCGCTCGCCGAGGGCAAGTACACGATCGGTCCGCAGGATGTGGAGCCCCACCTCGACGAGAACACGATCGGCGTCGTCGCCGTCCTCGGCACCACGTTCACCGGCCACAAGGACGACGTCGTCGGCATCGACAAGCTCCTTCGGGACGTTCGCAAAGAACGGGACCTCGACATTCCGATCCACGTCGACGGAGCCAGCGGCGCATTCGTGTGGCCCTTCCTCTACCCGGATTCCAAATGGGACTTCCGGCTCGAGCAGGTCCGTTCGATCAACGTCTCGGGGCACAAATACGGCCTGGTCTACCCCGGCATCGGATGGCTGATCTTCCGCGAGGAAAGCGACCTCGCCAAGGACCTCGTGTTCTACGAGAACTACCTGGGCAAGACCGACGCGACGTTCACGCTGAACTTCTCCACCGGGGCGTCGATGGTGCTCGCGCAGTACTACAACTTCGTACGGCTCGGCCGCCAGGGCTACACCTACGTCATGAAGATCATGCAGGAGAACGCCCGCGCACTGGCGGACAACCTGCGAAGCAGCGGCCGCTTCGAAGTGATCGGGAGCGACCTCGAGCAGCTGCCGCTGGTCGCCTTCCGTCTCTCCGGCGAGAACGCCTACGACGAGTCCGACATCGCCTGGCAACTCTCGGCCGAGCGTGGCTGGATGGTCCCGGCATACACACTCCCGCCCAACGCGGAGAAGGTGAAGATCCTGCGCGCCCTGGTCAAGGAAACCCTGAGCCGCGAGCAGATCGATCGTCTCAGCCAGGACATCGCCGACGCCTGTCGCACCCTGGACAACAAGGGGGCCGCCCACGGAATCGAACGCGCCCAGACCAAGCGCGGCACCGGCTACTGACCACCCTGACGGAGCGAACCACCCGCGACGGCCGCACCGGGCGAGGAGAGCCTCGCGGCCCTGGCGGTACGTGGGCTCGCTGCGGCGGGTGTGGCCGGTCTGCTGCGTTACCGCTCGCCCGGCCGGCCTGAAGTGCGTGCACCGGTGGCGTGCTCTAGCGTCGAAGGTGCGAGGGTGACCGATGTGTCGAGCCGGTCGCCCCCGGAGTGCCTGCTCCGCACGCCGCCCCCGCCCGTGATCCGGTGCGTCGCGGATCGCGTGACCGCCCGAGAGAGCAGGTGTACCCGTATGCGTTCGTCGGCTCGTATCCCCAGCCTTCTCGCCGGCCTGGCCCTCGCCGCCGGCGGCGTCGTCATTGCCGCCCCGGCCGCCCACGCGGACATCCAGGCCTGCGAGCAACACGTCACGCAAAAGAACAAGCAGGTCACGGATGTGGTGCGGCAGGCCTGCTACCAGGGCCAGATCGGCAACCAGACCAGCTGCACCGCCAGCCTGGACCAGGCCGGCATCTCCAAGAACGACGCGACCGAGGCTTGTCGGGCGGCTCCGAAGTAGCAGCGGACGGCTCCGTCGCGGTCCTGTTCCGCCGCGCGCCTGTCAGTAGGAGTTGCGGGAGACCTTGATGAGCTTGCACTCGATCTTGTCGGAGGACTTCGCGGAGTTGGCAACGTCGAATGCCAGGCTTCCGGCCTTGTCGTCCGTGTACTTCTGGCCGGGTGCGAGGTTCTGGCCGGTGGAGATGATGTCGCTCTTCTTCTCGCCGTTGACGGTGATCTCGCCCTCGGCAAGATAGGTGAACCGGCGGTCGCCGCTGTTGACGTACTCGATCCTGAGGTCGAGTTCCCTGCTTCCGAATTCGCCGGTCCTCACCGTGCACGACGTGACCTTCACGTCGTGGGTGATGTCCGGCTCGCCGTCCTTGGAGCCGCCGGCGGCCTTGGCCGCGCCCCCTGGGGAGACGACAGCGGAATCGTGGTTCTTGTCGAGGTCCTTGCCGACGTCGTCGGCTGCCTTGGTGAACAAGGCCGCGCAACCGCCGAGCAGAATCAGACCGAGGAGGGTGGGGACACCGCAGCCCAGCGCCACCTTCAGGCGTGTACTCATGCCCTGCTTCGGCGGAGGGAGCTGCCCGTCCGGCTGGTGCGGATTGCCGTGACCGGGCTGTGGCTGCGTGGACATGGAACAACTCCAGGGGTGTCTGCGTGAACGGCGCCCGGGCAAGGAACAGATGGCGGTGCGCCGGCGATGAGAACGGCTTTCGGGCGGCCCGAAGGCGGTACCGCGAGAGCGCGGAGACATCGGGCCGTGGTCGTCGGTGGAACCCTGAACGGCCCTGACGGCCTCGGGGATCCACCAGACCAACGCCCCCACGCCGAGGCGGTTACCGGCGCCACGCCCGTTGCTGCCGCGGAAATCCACAATGGCCGGATCTCACAAGGCGTGGCCGGTCTTCGATGCCCGGTCGTGGGACCTGCTCGACCACGCACACGCCACGGACCTGCACGCCGAGCGCCGCTACCGCTGCCCGCGTGGCAACCTGTCCGGCGCCGCTGCCGCCGCCCGCGTGGCAACCTGTCCGGCGCTGCTTCGCACCTCGCCGTTCAGTGCGGTGACGGTTTCGGGTCCAGGGCATTGCCGACGGTGCATCCGCCCTCTCCGGGCATCCGCTGGATCCGGGGCGGCACCCACACTTCGGTGGCACCGGGGCCCACACGGGCAAGAAGGCAGTCCTGCGCGTCGAAACCGTTGCCCTTGACCGACAGGAGAACGCCGACCCTGCCGCCGTCTGTCTTCACCTCGGTACGGATCGCCGGAGGCAGGTCCAGGGCGGCGAGCGTCCGGCGCACCTCGGCCTCGTCCACCCGGCCGCCCTCCGGCACCCGGGGTAGTTTCGCGCGGAGCTCCTCGTACGGCAGCCGAGGTGGTTCGGGTGGCGGGGCGAAGGTCAGCGGAGGACCATCCGGGCAGTCCACGTCACGGGGGTCCTCGCTCCACTCCGAGTCGGGCGACACCCGCACCTCGAAACAACGCCGTAGCACGACCTCCTCCGGGGCGAGCCATCCCTCGTACGCCGAGCCGGACGTGCGGACGACCACGTCGACGCCGTCCCCGTCGTGTGTCGAGGTACCCGTGATCCGCAGCACCTCGACGCCGTCGATGCCGGAAGCGGAGCGCCCGACCTCCTCCGCCGTGCGCTCACGCTGCCCGTAGAGCCGCTCGCCCGCCTTCCTGGCCACCTCCCGTGCGGCGTCCGTCGCCTCGTCCTCGGAGGACGGCATCACCCCACAGCCCACGGTGATCAGCAACAGCGGGGCAAACAGCAGCAGTCGGCGCATGCGTTCATCGTTCCGGCGCCGCGCGCGGCGAGCAACCACTCGCGTACTCAGGTCGGCGTAGGTGATCGTACTCAGCCGGTGCGAAGAGGCCGCGGAGCAGGGGCCGGGGCGGTCGAGCGGTTCAGCCGGGTCCCGGCCGTCGTCGGGGGTGCCGGGCGGCCCACTGTTCCAGAAAGAGTGCGGCCTCCGGGTCGCCCGCGGCGGCCGCCCGCCGATACCAGAGCTCGGCCTCGCTCCGCCCGCCGCGGGTGCGGATGAGTACGTGCCCGAGGTCCATCATCGAGTCGACCGAGCCGGTCGCCGCGGCTCGCCTGAGCCAGGGTTGGGCCTCCTTGAACCGTCCCGTCTCGGCCAGCAGGCTTCCGAGGGGCCCGCCCGCGGTCTCCTCTCCGGCTTCCACCGCGCGCAGCAGCCATGACTCGGCTCCGGCGGGGCGGCCGGTCCGGGCCAGTACCATCCCCAGATTGGCCATCGCCGAGGTGTTCCCGCCGTCGGCGGCGACGCGCAGGTGCCCTTCCGACGCCCGCAGTTCGCCTTTCCTGCACAGCCGCAGGCCCTCGGCCGCGGCCGCGCGGACCCGCTCGGGGTCGGGGTCGGGGCGGATCCACCCCTGGTGCCCGTCCGGCGGGGCGGATCCGTCCGGCCGGCTGCGGCGGCGCAACCGTTTCAGCAGCCGGCTCACCGCCCGGGCCCCGGGGATGCGGGTGATCAGGGAGGACGCGGCCATGTAGACGAGGGTGGCCCTCACGTTCTCGGTCTCCCACTGGTCGGGGCCCAACACCCGTTCGCAGTCGGCCAGGGCCTCGCGGACCATCTCGGTCCCCAGCGCGTGCCGGCCGGCGGCGTAGTAGGCGTCCCCGAGTTGGTGACTGGTGTTCAGAGTGACCGGATGGTCCGGTCCCAACACCCACAGGGAGTACCCCAGAGCGGCTTCCAGGACCTCGGTGGCCGACCGGACGTCTCCGGCCCGGAGGTAGGTGCTGCCGAGCACCGCGCGGATGGACAGGGTGTTCCGGTGCTCCGGTCCGTGCTCCCGTTCGCTTTCGACGAGGTCCGCCCGCAGCTGCGCGATGTCGACGCGCGGCTGCTGGGTGAGTTCCGAGTCGACGGCGGTGACGTCGGAGCGAACGGCCGCGGTCAGGGGATGGCTCGCCCCCAGGACCCGCTCGCAGTCGGCGAGGACCGCCGTGAGGTGGCGGGCGGCTTCCGTCGCGTTCCCGGCCGCGTGGTGGGCACCGGCGAGGTGGTAACGGGCCCGCAGGGTGTCGAAGTGGACCGGGCCCAGGACCCTTGCGCAGTCGGCGACTTGGGCCTCGAACAGGCCGACGGCCCGGCCCATGTCGCCACGTTCGTGGTGGGCGACGGCGAGGTTGCCGCGGGAGACCAGGGTGTCGGGATGGTCCGGGCCCAACGCCCGTTCCCGGTGGTCGAGGCTCTCCTCCAGCAGCTCGATGCCGAGGTCCCGGTCGCCTTCCGTGTAGGTGATGGCGGCCAGGTAGGCCTGGGACGCGAGGGTCAGACGGTGGTCGGGGCCCAGGATCCGCTGTTGGTCGGACAGGTTCGCCGTGAGCAGATCGCGGCCCCGGACCCGGTCCCCGGACCCGAGGTAGGCGGCCGCCAGGTTGGCGCGGGCGTGCAGGGTGGCAGGATCGTGGGCCCCTTGCGTCCGCTCGCGGAAGTCGGCGATCCGGGAGCAGTACCGGACCGCCCGGTGTTGCAGGTTCTGACTGCCGAGGAACGCCGCGGCCGCCTCGAAGACGCCCGTCGACGCGGGGCCGTCCTGTACCGAGGTCGTGTGTGCGACCAGGGCGTCGGCGTGCGGCAGGAACAGCTGCCAGGCCTCCAGTCCGGCGTCGAGCGGAGGGCGGGCCCGGGTGAGGAGGTCCACCGAACGGGCTCGACCCCGGGCGACGGCCTCGTCCTCGCGGTGGCGGATCGCCGCGTCAGGTGTGCGGAACACCTCCTGTACGAGTCGGTGCACCGACAGCGAGCCGTCCACGACGTCGACCATGCGGTAGGCGCGGAGCAGGCCCAGCGCGTGGACGAGCGCTCCCTGATCGGCCATCGGTGTCAGGAGGCTGCGCGGGATGCCGGCGGGGGCGAACCAGGCCAGGGTCCGGAACGCTTCGAGGGCGAGCGTGTCCTCCGCGGCGATCCTGTCCAGGGTCACGGTCCATACCGCGGCCATGGTCCGGTCCTCGGGTGTCCCGACAGCCGCTTGGCGAAAGGTTTCGGCGCTGCTGTGGTCCAGGAGGTCCAGGTACTCGCCCACGCTGATGCCCGTCTGGGACAGATAGGCGCCCGCCTGCGCGACGGCGAGGGGCAGATGGCCCAGCCGCGTACTCAGTCGGGCCGCGTCGGGAAGGTCCGCGCGGCCCGAGGAGCGCCGCAGCAGTTCGGCGGCATCCTCGACCGGCATGGCCCCGAGCGTCACGGGCCGGTCGACCAGATCCTGCCAGCCCTCGGCGAGGCGGCTGGTGATCAGGAAACGCCCCGCGCCCAGTGAACCGATCAGGTCCTGCACATCGGCCGGTGCGGCGACGTCGTCCAGGACCAGCAGCCATCCGTCGTGGCAGGCCAGCCAACTGCGGGCCCAAGCGGCGGCGTCGGGCAGGGGTGCGCTGTTCAGCTCGGGCACCATCCGCACGGCCAGCGCGGCCAGACCGGCCTCGATCCGGTCGGGGCTGTCGGCGGTGATCCACCAGACGGGGCTGTACGAATCCTGCCGCATCTGGGCGTAACGGCACGCGAGCGCCGATTTGCCGACTCCGCCGAGGCCCGCGACGGTCTGGGCGATCAGCCCCGTTCCGGACCGCAGGGCGGTGTGCAGATCGTGGAGTTCCTGTTCCCGGCCCACGAACCGGGCGGCGGCCAGGGCGGTCGGGGAGAGCCTGCCCGGACCGCCCGGCCAGCGCATCGACGCCGCCGAGGGCAGGGGGTGGTGATAGTTGTTGATCGTGTTGTTCGCGCCGTCGCCCAGGGAGATGATCCCTTGGTTGACCTCGACCTCGGCCCGCCGGCTGAAGGGGTCCACGCCGACGCTCAGCTGTCCTTGACGGTGTTGACGGCGTGGTCACCAAGCGACACGATGCCCGTGTTCTCCCGCACCGTGGCCGTGCGGTCGCCGCTGATCGTGACCACCGGCCGGCCGGCTGCCGCGAGGAGCTCGGCCAGTTCCCCGGCCAGGGCCCGGTCGCCTTCGACCACTCTGGTGATCTTCGCGCGAAGCAGTTCGAGGTAGTCGTCGTCCCTGGGGTGGGTCGCCACGTCCTCGACCGCCTCGACGATCTGGTCCCCGGACTCCGGGCTGCGTCGCAGACGTGCGAGCAGGCGCTGCCCCAGACGCACCGTGGCGTCCGCGGCTGCGTCCTCCCCTCTGGTGAGTACCGCCGTGCCGTAGGCACCGGCCGCCGCGCCCACCGAGGCGACCACCGCGTCAACCATGGAACCGTCCACCGTGCCCTCGCTTCTCCCGGAGTCGATGCGACTCACATGCTAACGAAGCGTCCGGTGAACTGTTCGGCAGCATCAAATCCCGCCATTCGCAGTCCATTTGAGTCATCAGCCACGCCTCGCGCCCATCGAGGCGGGACGGCGTCATGGCCCCATCCGTCCGACGTTGTTCGCGGACGGCGATCATCCCTGCGTGCCATGGAGGCGGGAGAGTCGTTGATCGGGCAGGGCACTTTCCAGCCCTTCCTCGTCGCTCAAGAAAGGCACTCCCGATGCGTGCTGTCCGCCGCCCCGCCGTCCTCGTCCTGCTTGGTCTCGCCTTCACCCTGACCGCCCACACGGGCGCGGCCCACGCCTCACAGGGCCCGTTCGGCTGGATCGGCGCCCAGGACAAGCCGTTCTTCGTCGAGGACCTGCCCGACGGGAAGTGCTTCACGATGAGCCAGGAGGCGCACGGCGCCCACAACGGCACCAAGACCCCCGTCACGGTCTTCGCCGGGAAGGAGTGCAAGGGCACGGCGCTGAAGCTGGCCCCCGGCCAACGGGCGCCACGCAACACCTCGTTCACCAGTCTCCGCTTCGGCGCGAACTGAACGCCTCCACGCAGAAGGCTCGCCGCGCCCCCCGGTCCTGAACCGGCGGGCGCGGCCGGTCCACGACACACCGCTCAGAGGCCTTCAAGCCATGTTGGGAGAACCATGAGCCATGTCGGTGGCGGGCACGTGTGACGCCTTCGCGGCAGGTACATGCATGCTCCACGCCGCCGCAGGGTTTGGAGGGGTTCCATGGCATACACGGAGCTCGACACGACGAGTCTGCCACCCGAGGATCGGTTCGCCTGGTGGCGCGAGGTGGTGGGGCAAGGTGTGGCTCCCGTCCGGGTCGCCACTGATCACGCCGCAGACTTCGTGGGCCGGGCAGGATTCATTCCCCTGGGGGCCGTGCACCTGACGACGATGTCCTTCCCCTCGCTGTCATCGGAACGCCCCGCGCACCTGGTCCGCCGCTCCGACCCGGAGACGTACGAACTCACCCTGATCCTGGGCGGGGCCATGCACATCGCCCAGGAACGCTCTGAAACTCGTCTCCACGCCGGGGACTTCGCGATGTGGACTTCCTCGCGGCCCTACAACGGGCAGGCTCTGAGCGGCCCGGACGTCGGCGCGTCGCGCGCCGTCATGCTGCATCTGCCGCAGGGCCTCGTCCCTCTGCCGCAGGCCAAGCTCAGGCCGTTGCTCGCCCGGGGATTGTCGGCGCGGTCCGGCATGGGCAGGATCCTCGCCCAGTACCTGGAGTCCCTGGTCCAGCAGGCGCCTGCCCTGGACGAGGACATGAGCCGCCGGCTCGGCCGGACGAGCCTCGATCTGGCCACCGGCTTCCTCGCTCAGCAGGTCGGCGTGCAGGAGCGCCTCCCGCCGGAGACCCGGCGCGAGGTCCTGCTGGCCGCGATCGACACCTTCATCGAGGACAATCTGGCTGATCCTCGCCTGTCCCCGGGCGCGATCGCCGCGCGGCACCACATTTCCGTGCGCCTTCTCCACCAACTCTTCCGCGGCCGTTCCGAGACGGTGTCCGCCCGGATCCGACGCAGGAGGCTGGAGCGGTGTCGCGAGGACCTCACGTCGCCTCGGCTGCGTGACCTGCCGGTGCACGCCGTCGGAGCGCGGTGGGGCATGACCACCCCGGCAGGTTTCGGCCGCGCGTTCCGTGCCGCCTACGGGCTCTCCCCCGGAGAACACCGCAACGCGTTCATCACCAAGGCACCCGGAGGCGGCGAAGTGGCCGGGCGTTCCCGCGTCGATCGCGGCAAACAGGGACTGAAACCATGACCGCACCCCCATCCGCGCCACCTCCAACAGAATGGGCCGGAGACCAAGCCGCCGTACGCCTCGTATAGCTGGGCCATGCCACCGCCGTTCACGAGCTTGTTGCCGACGACGGCCGGTCGTGGTGGGCCGGCAGCACGTACTGGACCCTTCACGGGGCCCGCCGGGCCGCGCCGCGCACTGGCTGCAGTTCCAGGAGGTTCCGTTCGCGCCGTCGTCCGATGCCGCGGGCGAGCCGGACGTCTCGGCGGGGTGGGACGACGAGCGGCCGGTCGCGGGCTGTGGGGAGCGGGTGCTCGGCCGCATCGAGGCGCATGCCCCGGGCCTGCGCGCCTTGGTGACCCGGTGGAGCGCGGTCAGTCCGGCGGGGGTCGCCGCGGCCAACCGCAACGCCGTCCGCGGCGACCCCCACGGCCGCTCCGCCGAGCTCGACCACAACCTGATCTGGCGGCCGGGGCTGGGTTCCGGACACCTGGTCGCCCGGCAGCTGCTCGCCGTGCCGCACAGCTCCGTGGCCTGCTCGCCGCAGGGTGAACGGTCTTGCGGCGATCCCTCGCCCGGGCACGGTTCTACCGGTCGGCGGCAAGGGCCCGGGGCTGCTCGAAGGCCACCCCGGGAACGGGGCGTGCGGACGCTACCGTCCGGTGTAGGTGAACTCGTCGGCCGGGCTGGTGGGAGAGGTGGCTTGGCCGACCGTCACGGTGAGGTTCACCGTCTGCTGGTCGTCGAGCTGACCGGGCACGATTGCGGTGATCTGTCCGGTGGAGACGAACTTGACCGAATCGGATGCCTTGTCCTTGAAGTGCACGGTGGCGCCATCGGCGAAGCCCGAGCCGCTGATGGTGACCAGGGTGCCGACCTTTCCGCTGGTCGGGCTGACGGCACTGACCACCACAGGTGCGGGTCCGCCATAGGCGAACTGCCCCATCGCGACGGCCGGGGAGGTGCCGAGGGTGTTGGTGACGCGGACGTGGACGACGCCGGTTCCGTCGGGGACCTTGGCGGTGATCCTGCTGTCGGAGTCGATGTTGCGCGTGGGGCAGGCGAAGTGGCCGAAGTCGACCATGCTGTCCTTGCTGAAACCGGTGCCGTTGATGGTCACCGTGGCGCCTGGTTCGCCGAAGGTGGGGGTCACGTCGGTCACCACCGGTGCGGAAGGGACGGCAGGCGCTCCCACCAGGTCCAGGTAGGTGGAGTTGGCGTGCTGGAAGGCGACCTGGCCGAGGAAGTCCTGGGTGGTCTTGTTGACCAGATTCTTGGCAAGGCTCGTGTAGCTGGTGTTCATCGGGTAGAGCGTGCCGGGCTGGACGTAGACGTTGCCCTTGGTGCGCTTGGAGATCGCCCCGATGAACAGCTTCACTTCTTCGGTTGCCTGCGGTCCCGGGCTCGGGTACCAGCCGGCGGTGGTGTCGAGATCGGCCCACGCGTGCGGTACCAGGTCGTAGGCGTTGTTGTGGCGCTCGTCGATGACCCACGGCACGGAGTCGAAGTAGTCGACGAAGCTCTGTACGCCGGCGGTGGGAGCGGCATAGGTGATCACCGCGAACCTCGGCTGTTTCGGCCAGGTCTGTGCCTGCAGGTACGGCGCGAGCATGGTGGCGATGCAACCGCCCAGGCTGTGACCGGTCAGATAGACGGTCGGCTGCGGCGAGGCGGGCGCCGAGTTGAGTGCGGCGGTGAGCGCCTGAGCGAGCGTGACGTTCGGGGAGGGTGAGGCGATCGAGCGGGCGTTGACAACCCGTTTGAACGCGTCCATCGCCCCCTTGGAAACGGCGATGGGCTTCGGCGCTCCGCTTTCGGGGAACGGGACGACTGTGCCGACATCGAGGTCCTCGAGGATGTCGGTCAGATCGGCGTCCGTTCCGCGAGCGACCACGGCGAACTCGTTCGAGCCGTTGGTGCTCCGTGCGATGTAGGCCATGTTCGCGTTGGCCTCGCTCAGGGCGAGCCACACCAGCCTCCACGCGCCCTTCGTCGCAAGGCTGGGATCGCTCAGTTGCGCGTTGATGCCGGTGATGATTCGTTCGGTCTGTTGTTGCGGGGTTTCCCCGGACGGACGCGGGGTGGCCCCGGTGGCTGCAAGGGCCGCCAGGGTCATGGTCACCTGGGCGGTTGTCGGATCGGATGCCATCGTCGTTCGTGCTCCTCGGATTTTTTGCCGGTGCGGAGACGGGGTGGCCTTTCGGCAGCATCAGGGCAGATCTGTGCCGAACCGGCCGGCAGAGTGGATCGCACACAATCAGACCTCCCCTCTGCGTTGTCCGGTGCCTTTCCTGCCTGCAGGTCGGCCAGGTTCACCTTGTTGGCCGTTCGGCGTACGTGTGTGCTGTTCGCCGAGCCAGGTGCGCAGCGCGGTCACCGGAGCTGCGGTGTCTGCGGGCAGGCCCGGGGCGGCGGCCCGGGCGACGATGCCGTCGGGGCGGATGAGCGCGGCCGAGAGATCGCCGCGGTCGGCAGGGGCGGCCGCCACGGTCGACAGGCGCTCCCGCCGTCCGGCCGCATCCTCGAAGTGCGGGCACAGTACGAGCGTCAGCCCCGTGCAGGCTGCGAGCAGGACACACGCGAAGACCGGTGTAGGCCACAGACGTCGGACCGCGAGCGGCAGCGAGGTGCAGGGCGACACCGGCCACACCAGGGTGTGGCCCGCCTCCGTGCCGGTGGCCGGCCTGAGAACCGCCATGTGCGGAAGTACGACGAATGCGAGTGCGGCAAGCACGCCGAGCTTGATCAGACGGTGGCGCGCGGCATCGCTCATGGTGCCGAACGCTTGCCTTTGCTATCCGGGCGCGAGCCTCCACTTCTGCGGGCCGGCCTCGGACGTCCGGGTCCAGTAGAGCTTGGCATCGAGGCCCAGCGCGGTGAGGATGCCGTCCGATCCGGTCCGGACGCCGGCGGGGGCACCCGATATGAGCAGTCCTGCGGTGGTCCAGCGTGGTGTGCCGCTTCCTGTCACGGTCGTACCGAGGGTGCCGTCGGGGCCCCGGCCGGCGATGGCGGGGCCGCACAGGCCCACCGCGCCGTAGCCGCCGACTCCGCCCAGGTCGATCACGACCGGGCGGCCCGAGCCGTCGAGCACGGCGCTCTGGACGGCGCCCGAGTCGGGTTTGCGGAAGAACACCCGCACCCCGTCGCCGTCCGGGCAGACGGAAAGTCCACTGACCGTGGTCGCGGGCAGCCCGCTCTGCTCGGGACTGGCCGGGAGGGGGGTACCCGGTTTCGGTTGGGCCCAGGTCAGCACGGACTTCGGGGTGGCGGCGACGACGTGGATGCGGCCGGCGCTGTCGGTGGTGGCGGCCGGGTCGCCGTGCAGGCCGGTGCCACCCAGGTCGCGCCACGCGGACCAGACGCCTTTTGCGTCCTGCCCTGTCTGGTAAAGCCTGAGGTCTCCCCCGCGCACGAACGCGGTGAGGCGGCCGGAGCCGTCGACGGCGGGGGCCGGGGCGGACAGGTCGCAGAGCACGCTCGCGCCGCTTTGGGGCGGCGTGCCGAGCGCGTGGAAGGCCCCGAAGTCGCCCCCGGGACGTTGTTGGACGGTGGTGACCACCTCACGACGGTAGTCGGCTCCCCGCCCGAGGTGGGTGACGGTGCCGAACACGGCGATGCGACCGTCGCGCAGCCGTACCGTGGTGAGTCCGGGGTCGAGCAGCCCGTCCGCCGCCATCAGTGTTGGGCCCGCCCATGTGTCCTTCGCGCCAGGAGCCTTGTGCCAGACGGCCAGCTTCTGGTCGATGACGCCGAATGCCCACAGGCCGCCGTCTTCGCCGGGCTGGAGCCAACTGGTCGAATTGGCGCGGGAGTAGCGGACCGACTGGGCCCAGTTGTTCCCGTAGGGCCGGTTGGACACCTTCCGGTCTCCGCAACCCGACTGGCTGCCGCAGTAGTTGTCCTTCGGGTCCATCCAGGCGTACGTCTTCACCGTCTCCGCCTTGGCATCCGCGGCTTCTTTGTCGAGGGTGCGCGGCAGGTAGCTGGTGTTGTAGCCCAGGTAGGTCTGGACGGTGAAGTTCGGGTGGCCGGAGGTCGCAGCGTATTTCTGGAGCGCCGCCTGGGCGAAGCGGGCGCTGAAGACGTGGTCCTGGTGCTCGATGATCTGATGCTTGACGCCCTCGCGGGACGGGGTGGGGTCCAGGGTGCGTATGTGGGTGGGGCGGAAGCGCCGCATCAGACCGGCCAGTGCGTCGACGAGCTGGTCCTTCGTGTAACTGATGGGCTTGGCGGGGGTGTCTGATGCGAGCATCGGTTCCAGCGAGGGGGTCTGACCGTTCCACAGGCCGCGCAGGCTGTGGGGCACGTCCTTGTACATCTCGCGTGCTTCGCGCAGTTGTATCCAGACCAGGTTGATCTGGGGGTGTGCCTGGAGGGTGTCCAGCTCGGCGGTGCCGCCGCCGATGGTGGGTATGGAGGTGCGGGTCCAGGGGCTGATCTTGTCGCCGGTGGCCATCTGAGCGTAGGCCGCACGTATGCCGTTCTGTCTGGCCTCGGCGTAGCGCGCCCGGTCAGCGGGCGGCATGGGGTGGAGCGGGGAGGCGTGCCCGGGGGCGTTGACGCCGTCGGCCTCCCCGGACGTCACGTACACCGAGGTGATGGGGCGGCCGGAGCGTATCGAATGGCCCGTGTCCGGGTTCATGAAGAACAGGTCGTCGTCGGGGTGCGCGACGATCTGCATGACGGATTCCTGACTCGTGAGTGGCGGCGCCGCGTCCACGCTGTCGGTTCCCCCTGCGGTGCCCTTCTCCTCAGTTCCGTCCGGCCAGGAGGCCACCGCGTACCCGGCAGCTCCGACGAGCGCCACCGCCGCAGAACTCAGCATGAAGTGTCTGCGGGACGGCTTGGCTCGGTGCTGACTGGGCGTCATATATCTGATCTTTCGGTGCGTCGGCCCGGCAGGGCTCGTTCTCGGGACGTCAGCACCGCCGCTCCGTGCCCGGTCGCCAGTGCCGCTCGGATCAGGAGTGGTCAAAACCCGATCCGATGGGGAGACGAAGGAAGCCAAAGTTGGGTTTATTGCGACCCGTGTATCTTTTGTCACACTCTGGTCACGCCCTCCCGAGAGTGAGGGGATGCCATCGAGTGGACACGTCCGGACGATGCTCGCCGTTGTCCCGGGATGGTGTGGATCCACGTGGCAGAGCGCTCGAAGTGCGCTGCGGAGTCCCGGTCCGACGCGAACACGTCCGTGGCCGGCTTCGACTGACAGGCTCACGTGTTTGGAGGCGGCCGCCACGAAGGCGGCCGGGGCCCAGCGCCGGGCGTGGGTGACAGCCGGCCTCGCCTGCCTTGCCGGCTCCCCCGGTTCGGCACGGCCTTACTCGTCGCCCGGCGGACGGACCACCGGCGCGCTGCCCCTCACCACCTACACCGAGGTTCTCGCGCCCTGTTCCGGTCGGCCGCCCTCGCGGGCGGCGCGGTGTGGATCGGCGATGGCGGCGCCGACGGCACCGCCGGCCCGCGTGGCATCACCCGGTCCGGGGGTGGAGCGCGGTCTCGTCACGGCGTTCGGCCACACCGACGCCGAGGTCCGCACCTTCCCGTGCGCCGCGTCACGGGCGCCGCAGAGCCGACGGGAGACCCCCGGATGACGCTCAGCCTCCTTCGACCTCCTGGCGCACGGTGGCGGCGATGCGGGTGAGCGCGGCCTCCAGGTGGCGGCGCTGAGCGGCGCTGAGAGGGTCGAACACGAGCCGCTTCACCTGCGCCACGTGTTCCGGTGCGCTCTCGACGAGCTTCTGCCGGCCGGCGTCGGTCAGGGTGGCGAGGGTGTATCGCCCGTCGCCGGCGTCGGGCCGACGGGCGACCCACTCGCGGGCTTCGAAGCGATCCATCAACTTCGACATGCGGGGCTGCGTGCTGTCGCAGTCCCGGGCCAGGTCACTGAGGCGCATCGTGACCTCGTCGGCCATGGACAGTCGGGCGAGGACCCCGTACTCGAAGTTGGAGATGCCCGCGTCCCGCTGCAGCTGGCGGTCGAGGGCGGCCGGGAGGGCGATGACGACCGTGAGGAGCGCCTGCCACAGGCCCTGTTCGTCGTCGTCGAGCCAGGATGACTGAGTTTCCATGAGCCCCATCATACTTGTCCAGGCAACCCTCATCACTTGCCTGGGCAACTCTCTATGGGCTACTTTTCAACTTGCCCAGGCAAGTGAAAACACTTGCCGAGGCAAGTGAAGGAGCTGAGTTCGATGACCTCTACGAGCAGCCTGGCCTCCCCGAACGGCCTGACTTCCCCCTTCCCGTCGCGCACACCGGCCGCGGCATACGACGACCTCCTTGCCAGAGCCCTGCCACAGGCACGCGAACAGAGGGTGTGGAATCCCTCCGACGGGCCCATGCCCAGCCTCTTCGTCAGCCACGGCGCCCCGTTCACCCTCGACGATCCGCAGTGGCTCGGCGACCTCTTCGACTGGGCCCAGTCAATGCCCAAACCCCGTGCCATCGTCGTCATCTCGGCCCACTGGGAACGGGCACCGGTCGTGATCTCCGCAGCCGCGGCCGGCACCCCGCTCTTCTACGATTTCAGCGGCTTCCACCCCCGCTACAAGACCCTTCCCTACGCGACCCCGGACGCCACCGACCTGGCTCGGCGACTCACGGGCCTGCTGGGCCGGACGCCGGTGCACGAGTTCGCCGACCGCGGCCTCGACCACGGGGCCTTCATCCCGCTCATGGCCATGTATCCCGCGGCCGACGTCCCCGTCGTGCAGATGTCGATGCCCAGCCTCGACCCCAGCGCCCTGCTCCAACTCGGGGCACGCCTACGGCCGCTGCGCGACGAAGGCATCCTCGTACTCGGCTCGGGCTTCATGACGCACAGCTTCGCCGTCTTCCGCCGACCGGAGCTCGCCGCCGACACCACGGCCTTCGACGAATGGGCCGTTGACGCCCTCGCCCGGGGCGACGCCGACGCCCTCGTCGACTACCTCAACAAGGCACCCGGCGCCGCGGTCGCCCATCCGACGGCCGACCACTTCGTCCCGCTGCTGCTCACCGTGGGAGCCGCCGACGACCCCGGCAGCGCCGTGAGCGCCATCGATCGCATGGTGATGGGCAACTCGACCCGCTCCGTGCAGCTGACCTGACGCCCCGACGTGCCGCGTCTTCCCGACCGATCGCCCCGTCCGTGGGCGACGACATCAACACACCCTGGAGGAAAGTGCCATGAAGGCAATGCGTTTCCACGCGTTCGGTAGCAGCGAGGTACTGCGCTACGAGAACGTCGACCGTCCCGTCCCCGGCACCGGGCAAGTCCTGGTGCGGGTGGCCGCCACGTCGTTCAACCCCGTCGACGACCACATCCGCGCCGGTGCCCTAGCCGCGATGATCCCGATCACGCTGCCGTACGTGCCGGGGATCGACCTGGCGGGCACCATCGCCGAACTCGGCGCGGACGTGGCCGGCTTCGAGGTCGGCGACCCGGTCGTGGCGATGCTGCCCCTCGACTCCGCCGGCGGCGCCGCGGAGTACGCCCTCGCCCCGGCCGAGTCCCTGGCACCGGCACCCCGCACGGCCGACCTGGTCGACGCCGCGGCGCTGCCGCTGACCGGCCTTGCGGCCTGGCAGACGGTATTCGAGCTGGCCGAACTGAAGCCCGGCCAGACCGTCCTGGTCAACGGAGCGGGGGGCGCGGTCGGCAGCCTCGTGGTGCAGCTCGCCGTCGACGCGGGGGCGCACGTGACCGCCGTGGACGCGCCGCAGCACGCCGACCGCCTTCGGGGGTACGGCGCGGACCGGGTCGTCGGCCCCCTCGACCTCGGTGCGGGCCCGGCCGCCGTGGGCGGTCCGTTCCAGGTCGTGGTGAACCACGTGCGCCTCTCCCCGGAGGATCTCGCGCGGCTGACGAACCACGTCGCCGACGGCGGGGTCGCCGCCAGTACGGCCGGCCCTGTTCCCGAGGACCCCGCTCGGGGGGTGCGCAGTGCGAGCTTGTGGGTCCGCAGCGACGGAGCCCAACTGGCCGAGCTGGTCGCCAAGGTGGATGCCGGCAAGCTCCGGCTCCACGTCACCGCCCACCGCCCGGTGGCCGAGCTGGCCGCCGTGCATGACGACGCCGGCGCCGGGCGCCTGTCCGGCAAGACGGTCATGCTCGCTCCCTGATCACCCCTGACCGCAACCCGACCGGGCCGCCCGCCGTGCGCACTCCCGCCGGCTGGCGGCCCGGGAGTTCGACGGCGGATGCACCCCACCACGGGCCAGGACCCGTGGCAGGCGGGCCCTCGACGCGCGGCATGAGAGCGGACCAATCGCTGCCAACCCTTCGGGCCCGGTCCATTGATCCGCACACGCCGGCGAGGTCCGTGACCACCGCGGCGCGCCCTTGCTCATCGGTCACTTCCCCGGAGATCGCGGGGTACAGGCGGGAGGGCGCGAAGGCGGCTGCCACGAACGTGCCGGCGGGAGTCCGTGGACGCGGTCGAGGTCGTCGGGTCCGGGAGCGGGCCAGTGCCGAAGCCGATGCCGGGGCTGCGGACGGGGAGCGGGACCAGCCACTCGGTGGCGAGCTGGCACGGAGCGGCGGAGCGTGTCCCCCCACGAGCGGATGCCAAGCTCGCGAAGCCGTTCGCCCGCGGCTCGGACCGGCGTTCAACCTCCATCCCGCGCCGTGGGGCGGGCGGGCAGATCCCCTGCCGTGCACCGTGGCTGACCGCTACGGTGGTGACATGGCTCGGGAAATCCGGATTGAGATCAGCGACGAAGCGTACGAGCAGCTGCAGCGGGCGGCCGCGGAGAAGCGCCTGCCGGCGGAGGCGTATGCCAGGCAGGTGCTCAACGCCGACTTGACGCGGGTGCGCTTCGCGGACGGGGCACGCGCCTTCATCGGCATGCACGCCGAGGGCTTCGCCTCGCGCTTCGGCGGCCCGACCGGCGCCGGCGCCACGGCCGCCTGAGCCCGGTACGGCGATGTTCCTGCAGATCGACTTGACCTGGCTGCTCGAAATCGCGCAGCGCGAGATCCCCGGCGACCCGGAGGTCGTCGACTGGGGGTCGCTCGAAGCCGCCCGGGCCCGGCATGCCTTCCGAGTGCTGGACGTCCCGGTGTACGAGCAGGCCCACCACCGAGCCGCCGCGCTGCTCCAGCAACTCGTACGGGTCCCGGCGCTGGAGCACTCCAACGAGCTGTTCGCCGCCGCCGTGGCGGCCGGCTACCTGCACGCCTCAGGGCTGCCGGTGAACGTGACGACGAAGGGGGCCGGGGACCTCATCGAGCAGGTCGCCGACGGCCGCCCGGATGTCCGGGAGATCGCTTCCTCGCTGCGGGAGTGGACTCGCTGAGCGTGCGGGCCGCCTCCGGTACCTTGCCTGGTGCCGGTCATGGCGTGCGCGAACAATTCGTACGTGCCCTGACGCCCGTACGCCCGGTCGGCGGCAGAGTGGGGGCATGACCGTTGCCACGACCCATCATGTCCCCTACTTCTCGCAGTGGGAGTCCGCCGGCCTTGTGCCCGGGTTCGTTGCGGGCACCACGGCCGCAACCGCAGATCCGCTGTGGGAGTCCTCCGGTGCCGACAGCCCGGAGGAGTACGCCTTCTGGGCGCCGCGCATGTGCGGCATGGCGTGCCTGCGGATGGCGCTGGGATTCTTCGGGCAGCCCGTGCCCGCCTCGGTGCCGCTGGTCCGTGAGGCTCTGGCCGCCGGGGCGTACGTGCGCGACGGCGATCAGGTTCGGGGGCTGATCTACGCGCCGTTCGCCACGTGGGTGGCGTCCCGTTGGGGGCTGTTCGCCGAGTCCCGTCCACAGCTCTCCGTTGAGGAGGTCGACGCCGAGATCTTGCGGGGGCGCCTGGTTCTGCTGTCGGTGCACAAGACGATCCGTACCCTCGATCCCCGGCCTGAGCAGCGCGGCGGGCACCTGGTCCTCGCCGTGGGTCGCGGGCCCGACCACGTCACGATTCACAACCCCTCCGGCTTCCCGGAGGGGTCCCAGCAGTTCCACCAGGTGCCCAGAGCGGACCTCGTCCGGTTCTTCGCCGGGCGGGGGGTCGTACTGGGCCACTCACGGTAGGTGCGGGACGAGATCGGTTTCCCGTCACCGTCTCCCGGGTCGAGGCGGGCAGCCGCCACCTGCCGGAGATGGGCGCCGGCGAAGTGCCGGACGAGGACCGGGCTTGCCCGGATCACCGTCTACGCCGGGGCCGCCCGCGCTCTGGTCAACGAAGCGATCAACTCACTTGAAAGACCGGGCGCAAGCAGCTGCTATCGGAGTGGCTCGACACTCCTGACCGGTTCGTCCGGCAGACCGGCCGGCCTCGGGGCCACCGGCTGCTCGGAGGCCCCGTCCCCGAACGAGTGGTTCGTTCGCGAAGCCGTCCACGCGTGGGACCGGCTTCGGCAATTTGGCATGCGGCAGCAAGCGACGGGAGACGATGTGAGGGGCCGGGAGACGGAGAACCCCGGGGGCGGCGCGCAGGAGTACCGGTTCAAATCCGGGACGCTGGCCGTGCTGGAGGGAAGACCCATGACCACGTGGGCGATGACGCGCCGGTTACCCCAGCTGGTGCGGCGCGGCCTCCGGCTCGGTTGGAACGTGGACCGGCGGGCAGTCGTGTCAACACTTCCAACAGGCTCTCGCCCAACCATGACCCTCGGACCCGACGATCCGGTTGACGAGCCCCTGGAGGCGTGGGCGGCTCGCCGAGAAGGACGCAGACGCCCGGATACAGCCCGGCGCCGCCGCGCGCGGGGCGCGGTCGTCATCGCCGGACGTGAACCACCCGACCCGACCGACCCGAATCGAGGCAGGAACTCCATGGACGACGTGTGGAAGACCATCGACGAGCTCGCGCGAAGCTTCACGCGACGGGATGACGAACGGGAGGTACCGACCGAGCACCAGTGGACTCTCCAGGTCCTCAAGATCGGAGAGGAGTTCGGGGAGGCCGCCCAGGCCGTGATCGGTGTGCACGGCACCAACCCGCGCAAGGGCATCTCGCACTCCTGGGACGACGTGCAGGCGGAGGTGGCGGATACGGCGATCACCGCGCTCGTCACACTGGCCCGGATGCGGCCCCACGACGCCGCGGAATTCTTCGCCGGCTTTCTGGCCGACAAATCGAGCAGGTTCCTCGTCCCGGCACCACCGTCCCCGGACCAGGTCGAGGGCGCGGAGCTGCGGTTCGTTGAGAGAACGACTCGGTCGGATGAGACCGGTGATGGGCTCCACCACGAGTGAACGAGATGATCCCGCCGGGTGGGACGTCGCACGTCGGCAGCGAGCCTGGCGGATGGCCGGCGTCGACATGGCCGGGTGTCGGGTCCCCGGCGCGCCGATCGGTGGCCTGCGGGTGGTTCCGCACCCGGCCGTGATGCTGGCCCTGGAGTGTTTCGTCGCCGGGCACGGGGTCGGCTCCGGGGGCGGGGTTCGGGCGTGGGGCGAACATGTCGAGTGCGTGCAAGTACGTCTGTCGCCAGTGGTGGCAGGCGCGGTACTGGGCGCCTGTCCGACCGATCTGGCCGGTTCCCTGGTGTCTCTCGACGACGTGTGGGGCAAGGAGGCTTCACGGATTCGCGAGCACCCGGGCGAACTCCCCTTGGGCGAGGACCGCTTCGCGTTCACGGACGCCCTGCTCGCCCGCCGACTTGAGGGGCGGTCGCCGGTGAACCCGGCGGTGGCCTGGGCGTGGAACCGGATCGTCGTCCAAGTCGTCGTGAGACCGCGGGAGAAGTCCAGGTCAGCGAAAGGGCATCCGGTACGCGCTGCGAAACCCCCTGGGCCCTGGACTCGGTCCACGGGTGTCCCTGCCTTCCGATCCCGTCGGCACAGTGCGCCGTCGGCTCGTCGGGTGATGTCTGGTCCGGTCCGGGTGGATCGATCAGTCGAGCCAGATGAGCACCGCGTGACCGGCGGATGCGGCACCTTGGAAGAACTCTGTCAGCGGAGTGAACAGGTCGCGGGCCCAGTCGAGAGAGGTCGGAGAGTCCCAGATCTGCGGGTAGATCTCGGCCTTGGTGAGTTCGGCGGGGTCGACGCCTTCGATGAGCTGGTCATAGGTCGTCTGCCGCATGATGTCAGCGGCCAGTCGTACCCGGTCTCGGGTCAGATATCGCGGCGGTTCGTAGCCCCAGTCCTCGGTGGTGAGTACTTCCTCACCGTGGACGATGTCGACAGGGAAAGCGAAACGCCGCAGGAGGAATCCGAGCAGGTGCCATGTCTGGTGCGTGGTGAAGTGCCGCGCTTCGGCAGGCGCGACCTCACGCTCGCCTTGTGCGTCCTGAGTCTCCTCGGCGAGCTCCAGCGCCCATGCGGGATCCTTCAGGGCCCGTGCCAGCTCTGCGGATGTGACGCGCAGGTACTCCCCGTTGACACTCATGGACGGCAGCATACGAAGCGTGTCCGAGCCGGCCGGAGGCGGGCA
The DNA here is from genome assembly GCF_041431415.1 of Streptomyces sp. NBC_00513. GTDB lineage: Bacteria > Actinomycetota > Actinomycetes > Streptomycetales > Streptomycetaceae > Streptomyces. The sequence goes on along the minus strand of NZ_CP107845.1, from coordinate 7,749,954 downwards.
GGCCGGGACGGTCGGTGTGGTGGTGCCCGACCTCGACGCCGTACTCGCCGCCCGAACACTCCAGAGGCGGCGTACGACCGCATCGGGCGCCGACCGCCGGTCTACTCGAGGTCTGTGCTCGGTTGTCGCCGCCAGTCCCAGTCGGGACGGCGCTCGACGAGCGCGAGGAACTCGCTCGCCTGGAGGATTTCGAAGTGGTTGGTGTCGACGAGCCCGTCGAGTCCGGGGAGGACGTCGCGAAGGAAGGCCCGGGCCGCGTCCATGGACTGACACGATCGATAGATCGATGGAGTACGAGTACCCACGCTGTCCGGAGCTGGAGCCCGTCTCCTCGATGGAGTACGAGCCTTCGACGGAGGTCGACCCCCGGGCACCCCGAGCCACCCCGTGGCTCCCATGGCACCAGGCCCCGAAGCGACAACGACACCATCTGCCGGCCCTCGTACCGCGCCGGCATTCTGTTTCCGCTGAAAGCGGCGAGCGATACCAGGACACCGGAATCGCTCGGCGCGGCTCGGGGCGGACAGCGGGGTCGTGGCCCAGGCTGTAAGTGCACCACTCGCCGGCGTCCGTTGCCGTGGCCACTACTGGCCGTCTGACTGTCGGCGAGCGCGGACGAGGAAAGGTCGACGAAGTGTCCGAGCACCCGCAGCCAAGTTCTCCCGCCCCCGAGCCGAAGCCCTTGCCCGGCGACTTCGGCCGACGCGTGGCGGCGCGTCGCGAGCAGTTGGGACTGTCCCGGGAGGAGGTGGCCGACCGGGCCGGATCGGCGCCTGGATACATCCGCTACGTGGAGGAACAGACGGCGACCCCTGGTATCGGATTCCTGCTGCAACTGGCCGAGGCCCTTTCGACGACGCTGGACGAACTGTCCGGGGCTCATGTGGACCTGCCACCCGGTACCGGACGGGCGGCCTACCACCCTGCGCTGCTGGAGCTCGATCATGAAGAGTGCTGGGCCCTGCTCGACACCCACGGTGTGGGGCGGGTGGGGGTGGCCTCTGGCGAAGGGCCCGCCATTCTGCCGGTCAACTACCTGGTCAGAGAGCGCAACGTACTCTTCAGAACGTCCCACGACGCCCTTCCGGCCCAGGTCGTGGCGAGCGTGGTCCCTTTCGAGGTGGACCGTATCGACGACGCGTTCAGTCGGGGCTGGAGCGTTCTGCTGGTCGGCAGGGCGCAGGCGGTCACGGATGCCGAGACCGTTCGCGCGCTCGCGAAGCAGGCATACTCCCTGCCCTGGGCCGGCGGTGAAAGAGACCTGTGGGTTTCCCTCACACCGGACCGGGTCACGGGCCGGCGCATCCTCGTGCGGGACGCGCCCCCGGAAGCAGCGCCCCACTGACCCCAGGCGCCCCGTCTGGGGGCTCACATCAGGCGTTTGACGAAGCGCAGCCCGCGGCGGGTGAACGGTGGCTGCGCCAGGCGAAGAGTGTCCATGCTGTGCGGCTTGCGCAGGACGGGCTTGAGGTGGGAGAAGGCTCGCCAGGAGTACACGCCGTGATAGGCGCCGATGCCACTGGCACCCACGCCGCCGAACGGAAGACCCGTGGCGGCAACGTGGATGAGGCCGGCGTCGTGCACCACGGCACCGGATGAGGTTTGCTGCTCGAACAGCCGGCGGGTGCGGGCGGAGGAGGTGAAGACGTACAGGGCGAGCGGCTTGTCCCAGCCATTGATCACATGGGCGGCCTGCTCGGCGGAGTCGACGGGGAGGATGGGCAGGATCGGACCGAAGATCTCTTCCCGTAGCAGGGGGTGGGCTGCCTCCGGGCCGACGACTGGACCGTCGAGGGTGGGGACGGTCACCACCGTGGGAGCGATGTAGCGTTCGGCTCGGTCCCACTGACCACCGATGGCCGCCTCCGTGCCGTGAAGCAGTGCTGCGAGGCGGTCGAACTGCCGCTCGTCGACGATGCGGCCGTAGTCCCCGCTCGTTTGAGGTTCGATGCCCCACATGTCCGTGATCGCGTCTTGGAGCGCGTCCACGAGTGCCGGGATCCGGTCGGGGGTGGTCATCACGTAGTCCGGGGCGACACACGTCTGGCCGGCGTTGGTGAACTTCGCCCATGCCAAGCGCCGCGCCGCCCGGTGCAGTTGGGCATCGTCGTCGAACCAGACCGGTGACTTGCCGCCCAGCTCCAGCGTCACCGGTGTCAGGTGCTCGGCCGCCGCCCTCATGACGATGCGGCCCACCGTCCCGCTGCCGGTGAAGACGATGTGGTCGAACCGCTGGGCCAAGAGTTCCGTCGTCTCCGGGATGCCACCCTCCACCACGCGCACGGCTCCGTCGGCGAAGTACCTCGGGACGAGCCGGGCGATCAGTGCCGAGGTCGCCGGTGCGAGCTCGCTCGGTTTGAGCACGGCCGTGTTTCCCGCGGCCAGTGCGCCGACCAGAGGGTTGAGGAGAAGCTGCACGGGATAGTTCCACGGGGCGATCACCAACACCACGCCGAGCGGTTCGGACACCAAGCGGGCCCGTGCCGGCCACAGTGCCGCCGGCGCCGGAGCGCGTCTGGGCCTGGCCCATCGCCGAAGGTGGCGCAGCATGTGGTTGATCTCCGCAAGGGTCACGTTGATCTCGGTCAGCTGTGCTTCGCCCGGCCCCTTGTGCAGGTCGTTCCACAGTGCGGCTTCGAATGCCGGCTGGTGCTCGGCGAGCATGGCTCGCAGTGCGCGCAGGCGGCCGACGCGGGCTGCCATGGGGCGGGTCTTGCCGGAGTCGAAGAGGCGGCGTACCTCGGCCACGGTCTTGGTGAGGGGGAAGACGGTGTGGGGAGTCATGGAACCTTCCGCGATACGAAACAGGTGCTCTTCGTCTACTGCGCCCGGACCGGGGCCCGCGCCGAGGTGTCCGGCCGCCCCTCCTCGTGCGCTGCGTGCACGGTTCGCGCCACGGAGCCGTGATCAGCGACGACGATCCGGGGACCACCTCCTTCCGTGCGGGAGGTCACTGGGGGGATGTGCCCCCGGTGGCGCCCTCCATGGAGTGCTTGAGCCGGTGAAGTGTGGTAATCATGCCTGCCCGGTTGACGCGGACGCGTGCCGCGGGAGAGGTGCCCGCGACCGTGCGGCCCAAGAGGTCGGCGACTGCCCCGAGGGGGCCTTGTCGCAGGTCGTGCCAGTACTGGGTGACGTGGGTGGAGCCGGCGGCGGCTGTGTGGTGGTGATCGGCGTGGCGGAGCCGGAAGCCCCAGGTGGCTATGGGCAGGCCCGCGACGGAGACGCGGAAGGCGAACTCTTTGGGGGCGTCGGCGGTGGTCACCTGGCAGAGGGTGAACCAGTGGCGTACTCCGTTGCGGTTGAATCCGATGAAGGAGGGGCGGGACCTGCTTCTGCTCGGGAGGAGCAGGACCTTGACGCATTCCGGACTCCACTGGGGCATGCGCTTCACGTCACTGATCGAGGCGTACACCTCTTCGGGTGGTGCCGCGATGATGACGGATTCCCTGAGTTCCCATGTGCGTGCGGCGGCAGGGCGCTGTGTGTCCAAGTGGTCACGTCCAAGGTGTTGCGGCCGACTGTCCGTCAGCGACTGATGTCCGCGCCGGAGGGCCGGCAGGTGCACCGGGTGCCGGCGGTGAAGTCGGGGCAGCATGTGCTGCGGAGGCTGGTGGTCGGCTGCCGTGACGGCTTGCTGTGTGGGCCGGGAAGGAGGGCTGCTTGTTCGGGCTGCCATCCTGGGCGGCCAAGCAGGTGGCGTGCCCGGTCCTGCCATCGCGTGGCGCGTGCCAGGTCGCGTCCGATGGCGGCGTACCCGTGGGAGACGATCCGCAGGGGGTTGTAGGTGTCGATGTTCTTGGTGAGGCTATAGGCAGGACGTTCCGTCTCCTCGGCCCAGGTTCCGAACATCTGATCCCAGATCATGAGGATGCCGCCGAAGTTGCGGTCCAGATATCCGCCTTGTGAGGCGTGGTGCACCCGGTGGCTCGAAGGGGTGTTGATGACCCTCTCGATGTAGCGGGGCAGCCTGCCGATGCGGTCGGTGTGCAGCCAGAACTGGGTGAGCATGTTGATCGCGCCGCACAGCAGGATGGCCCAGGGCGGCACGCCGGCCAAGGCCAGCGGTATGTAGAAGATCTGGGAGGTGAGGCCTGTCCAGGGCTGGCGGACCGACGTGGAGAAGTTGTATCTGCGGCTGGAGTGGTGCACTACATGGCTGGCCCACAGCACGCGCACCAGATGGTGCTCACGGTGCATCCAGTAGTAACAGAAGTCCTGGGCCAGCAGGATCAGCGGGAATGTCATCCATGTGACCTCGACCCGCAGCGGGGTCAGTTCGTACAGGCCGACGAAGACGGCGACCGCGATCAAAAGACAGATGTCGGCCGCCCGCGGGCGGGCGGGCGGGCGGTTCGGACGCCAGGCCGAGGCGGAACGCAACGACCTCCTGGTGCTGAACGCGGCCCGCGCCGTATTCGCGGAACAGGGCGCCGACGCCCCCGTTGCGGACATCGCCGCCTTGGCCGGAGTGGGGATCGGCACCCTCTACCGCCGCTACGGCAGCAAGGAGCAGCTCCTCCAGCACCTTTGCGCCATCGGCATCGCCCAGACGATCGCCGAACTTGAGGCAGCGCTGGAGGCGCAGGGCAGCGGCTGGGACGCCTTGGCGCAGTACATGGCTGCCGCGGTCGACGCCAGGGCCGGCGCCTTCGCGGCCCTCGCCGGGACGTTCAGCCTGCCCGAAGAGGTGTCCGCCGCGAACGAGCAGGCCAGAACACTGGCCGAACAACTGCTGCGACGCGGCCACGACGACGGAACCGTACGCGGTGACGTCACGACGCTCGACATCACGCACCTCATGGAGATGTTCAGCCGGTACCCCCGCCGCACCGAGCAGGATGACCACGCACGCCGCAGGATGCTGACCCTGGCCCTCGACGGGCTGCGTACCGTCCACACCGCGCTGCCAGGACCGCAGCCGGACTGGGCCGACTATCACCGGAGCTGGGACGCACCCGACCAGCCCTCCTGACGACGACCGGGCTCCCCCACCCGTGACCGTGACGCTCCGGTCGGGGCCCACCGGAGCCGGGCACCTTCTCCCCCGCGCCCAGCCAGTGGAGGCCGCTCCCGAGGTCTGCGTGGAGCGGGCTCCGGTCGCCCCAGTGACCGAAATCAAGGGACGAGCCGAGGGCGGCGCTCCTGGTGAGCACCTCCCTCAGGCATGGGCCTTTCAGCTGCAATTGACCCAGTTGTTGGACTTCATGTAGTGACCCACGCTGTCGGACTGCTTGTTCCCCTTCGGGATGATGCCGCTGGAGCCGGTGTAGTTGGTTCCCGAGTACCACTTGAGGGCACAGGAAGCACCGTGGTTGTACCAGGACTTGAAGTTCTGGAATACCGCGTACTGGGTCAGGTTGGAGTTGCTCCCGGCGATCTGCTGCCTCTGGCCGATGTAGTTCTGTCCGGACCAGACACAGAAGTAGCCCGAGGGGCAGTCCGACGCCGCCGCGCCGGCAGTGCCCGCGCTCCCGGCCAGTAATCCGCCGGTCAACGCGATGCCGCCGGCAAGTCCTGCGAGTTTCCTCGTCATGCGCATGGCTCTGTCTCCTTGACGCGTAGGTGCGCCTACCGCCTCGACCGGCCGGCCCGCGAAGGAGCGGGTCGGAGGAGGGAAAGCGCCTGCTGGAGCGGAACTCGGCATGAGTCTGACGGAGTACCCCGGGGCGGGTCTTGTAGAAAACGGCACTCGGGCGGACGGCGGCATGGTGGTGACAGGGCGCACCGCCGCTGAGCGGTTCAGCCGAAGTCGAGCACGTGCGCGGCGCCCGGCCGGCGCCCCCACCCGCCCCGCCCGCCCCGCCGTCACCGCCAATGCGGGCAGCACCCCCACTGGGGGCACCCCCGGCGCCTTCCGCGCTGTCTCGGGCTCCCGCTCACCACTGTCTGATACCGGGTCAGCCTGCCTGCGGGTTTGCGGGTGTAGGGCGCCGAGACTCATGGGACGGGAGCGACGGGTGTCCGCCCAGGGCCGCCGGTTTCGCCGGTTTCGGAATCTTCAATTCCGGGGACGGTGTCCCAGCATCGCCGTGACCGTACCCCGCGCCATGACGGCGCCTGACGCGACAGCCGAGGAAGACCATGGGTTGGAAAGGCACACGCAAGACGGCCACGTCGGCCGCTCTTGCCGGAGTGGTCGCCCTCGTCCTGGCAGCTCCGCCTCCCGGTGGCGACGCCCGGACCGGGGGCCCCGCCGTCGTTCGGGACGGTGGCCGTACGGCAGGACGCCTCCCCGACGCCGCCTCCGCCCCGCCTCCCCCGCGACTTCCGCGGCAAGGGCAAGTACATCGTCCGGGACCTGGACATCACGGTGCCGTTCACCTGGGAGGGAAGGGACGGCGACAGCCAGATGACCGCGGGGGGCCCGCAGTACCCGATCTGGTTCACCAACCTGATCTACCACGACACGCTCTACACGCTGACGTACAAGTGGCCCGGTCTGAACGAGCATCTGTGCTCCCGCATCCCGGACCTCAACCTGGAGGCGCTCAACCAACTGTTCGAAGGAGCCCGGTTCGTCGGGCGTGAGACCCTTCGACGCACCCCCACGCAGCGGCACGTGAACCATTGGAGGGTGGGCGTGGTCCTCCCGAAGCTGCCTCCCGGAAATCATCCACGTCTGCCGCTCGCGCTGGGTGACATCTACGTCGACGAGAACAACCGGGGAACCTTCTGGCAGGTGCTGCAGTTCGGTGTCCAGAACCTCTACGATCCCGAGCTGGACGAGTGGCTGGTGATGGACACCTTCGAACATCGGCCCGGGACCGTGGCGCTCCCCCGGCGGTGCGAGCCGCCCCGGTAGACGTGTCCCGGTCCGACGGCGCGGTCCCGCTCGGCAGCCACACCGCGCGTGGCACGGCGTGTCCGGTGCTCGGGAGGCCGCGCCGGCGGACCGGGGTACCCCCGTGGGGGCCAGAGCCCGTCCCCTTGCAAGCCCTGCTCGGCGCCGGGTCCGGATGAGGAGGCGAAACTCTGACGACAGGGTCCAGGGCCGCCCGCGCAAAGCGCCGGCTCGGCGCGTGCGGCCCTCCCCGCACGTGGTCAGCCTTCGAGGTGGCGGGTGTCTCCGAGGCGGACGAGCTGGCGGTTGTGGAAGAAGTCGTCCTCGCGGAGATGGGTGATGCTGCCCGAGGCGACCCGGAAGTTGACGTGGCCGAGGGAATCGATCGGCATGCCGATCCAGGCGGCCACCACGAAGGTCAGCGCGAAGCCGTGCGTCACGATGACCTGGTGCTCGTACGGGTGGCTCAGGATCCCGTCCATGGCCTCGTAGATCCGTCCGGCGAACTCGGCCCGCGTCTCCGCTCCCTCGATGCCCTCGTCGTGACCCATCCGGTCGCCGGTCGCGGGCGGGGGGACGAACCGCTTGTCCAGCCACTCCTGGGGCCTGCCCTCGGCCTCTCCGTACGACTTCTCCCGCAGCCGGCGGTCCAGGGCCGCCTCCACACCGAGCAGACCACCGATCTCCTGTGCGGTGCGTCGGGTCCGCCGGAGGTCCGAGGAGATCAATTCGACCTCGGCTCCCTCGGGGATCTCGGCCCGCAGGGCGCGGGCGATCGAGGCCGCCTCCCGGACTCCTTCGGGGGTCAGCGTGGAATCGTGCCATCCGCCGACCAGGCCTTCGACGTGGTGGCTCGCCTCCGGGTGGGTGACGACGTGGATGCTGCGCACCGGTGCACCTTTCTCTTGAAGGGGTCCTGCCCTGCTTCGGGACGGTACCGCGTCCGCGGGGCCCGGGTGACGGGGTCTCACGGAAGGGGCAGAAGGGACAGTTCCAGGATCATCAGGCCCCACACCAGTCGGGCCTGGTCGCGGCGGACGGCGTGCGTGTCCAGGACTTCGCGGACGGCGGCGCCGCTCAGGAATCCGTCGGTGCGCAGCCGGGGCCGGGCCAGCACGTCGGTCGCGAACTCCCAGAGCTTGGTGCCGGGTGCCAGGAACGCGTCGACGGGGAAGGTGAAGGGTTGTTTCTGCCGTGTCCGTACCGATTCCGGGACGAGCGGGGCGCCGGCGTCCCACAGGATCCGCTTGCGCCGGGCCTCGGTGGCCTTCAGGGCGTCGGGGGTGCGGCGTGCGAAGTCGGTGACGGCCGGCTGGCAGTAGGGCACCCGGCCCTCGATCCCGTGGGCCATGGAGAGGTGGTCGAGCTTGCGGAGGTTGAGGCCGGGGAGTTTGTGCAGCCGGTCGAAGGTCAGCAGTTGCTCCAGGCGCCCGGGGGCCGGTGGTCCGAGCAGTTCCCGCGCGCGGGCGCGGCTGCTCCCGTCGGAGTCGAGCAGCGCCCGGTACTCGGGGGTGTAGAGCCGGCGGTAGCGTGCGTGTGGGACCAGCGAGAGCCGGTCCAGGTAGCGCTCGGGCCACGCGTCGTCGGCGGCGGCGAGTGCGGTGCTGTAGCGGCGGTAGCCGCCGAACTGTTCGTCCGCGCCGTCGCCCACGAAGCACACGCGGAAGGACCGCTGCGCGATCTCCCGGAAGAGAACGTACGCGCTCAGCGCGTGGGGCGTCGCGTTGGGAGAGCCCAGTGCGGCCACCATGGGAGGGATCAGTTCGGGCAGCTCCGCCTCGCGGATCTCGACCACTTCGAGCGGGATGCCGGCGTGTGCCGCCGCGTCCCGGGCGTAGGTCTCCTCGTCGGACGGGTGAGTGCCCTCGTGGGTCACGTGGAAGCCGGTGACGTCGGTGCGGCGGCGGCCCAGCAGGGTCGCCAGGACGGCGGAGTCGAGGCCTCCGGAGAGCTGTACGGCCACGGGCGCGGACTGGAGTGACATCCGCTCCACCTCGCCGGTCAGCAGGGAGCCGAGGCGGGCGGGCGTGCAGGTGCCGTCGGGCGGGGGTGTCTCGGTGCGGCGCCGCGCTCGAACGACGGCCGCGTGCCCGTCGTGGACCAGGTGTTCGCCGGCCCGCAGGCTGGACACACCGGCGTACAACGACGAACCGGGCGGCAGACACTGCCAGTTCAGGTAGTGGTCGACGGCGTGCGGATCGACGTCGGGGCGGCCCGTCCGCAGCGCGGCGAGACCGCCCGGTTCGGATGCGAAGGTGACACCGTCCGCGGTGGCCTCGTAGTACAGGCTCTTGACGGCCAGCGGGTCGCTCCACAGCTTCAGCCTCCGCCCCGAGCGCAGGTCCACCAGGGCGATGGCGTACATGCCTTCGAGCCGATCCACGAAGCGGTCGCCGTGCAGTTCGTAGTAGGGAAGGAGGACGGAGCCGTCGCAGTCGCCGTCGACGCGTACCCCGTGCGCGGCGAGTTCCCGCCTGATGGCGCGGAAGTTGTAGATCTCGCCGTTGAACACGGCGTGCACCGAGCCGTCGGCGTTCGTGAACGGCTGGCGGCCGTGCGACGGGTCCTGGATCGCGAGGCGGTTGCAGCCCAGGCCCCAGTCCTCCCCCCGGACGTGGGCCTGCCGGTCGGGGCCGCCGGGCAGTTGGGCGTCGCGTGCGGCCTCCATCGCGCGCACATCGCGATCGGATCCGAAATAGCCGTAGATCCGGCACAAGGGCGTCTCCCCGGGTGTTCGACGGAGGCCTGGCGGCCCCTCAGGCGGACTTGTTGTTCTCCCCGACGGGGGCTGTACGGCCCTTCGCCCACTCCTGGAGCGGCAGGTGGTGCGGTGCCGCGCCGCGGGCGGTCATGGCGGAGAGCAGCTCGCGCAGGGAGGGCAGGCCGGGTTCGACCTCGCGGGCGCGGAAGCAGTACTCGTTGGAGATCTCGGCGTTCCAGGTCATGCTCTCGTGCAGTTCCTCCCTCAGCATGCCGAGGAAGTCCGCGCGGCCGACGAACGCCTCCGCCTTCTCGCGCCCGGCCCGGATCTCGGCGAAGGCGAGGTCGATGAGGTCGAGCCACTCCAGGACGGCGTCGGCGGCATCGGCCTGGGGTCCGACACCGAGGGCGTTCAATTCACCGAACCGGTCGGACAGTTCGGCGGGAAGGGGGAAGCGGGCGAGGAAGCGGGACAGGTACTTCGGGTTGCGGTTGGTGTTGCCGTGCACGTGCGTCAGGCCGCGGAAGGTGTCGATGCCCAGCTTGCGCGCCGCGATCAGCGCCGACGCGTGGTCTCCTTGCGCCCACATGCCGGCCAGGTCCCGGAAGTCGGGGTAACTGCCGACGGCCGCGCGAAAGGCCGTGTAGGCGACCTCTCCGGGGCGTACCTCGGCGGCGAGTTCCCGGAACGCGGCGGCGTTCGTGAGCGGGATCCCGTACGTGAGCCGCGACAGGATCCGGAAGTCGACGGCCGACGCCGCGAAGCCGGAGGACTTGCGTGCGCGGGTCCGCATCTGGGTGTAGAGCCGCGCGTGCGAGGCGAGCATGGCGGCGATCTCGTCGACCGTCCAGTACTCGACGTCCACCCCGAGCAGGCTGTGGGGCAGGTAGTCGAAGCTCGCCTTCACCCGGTCGCCGCTGGTGTAGTACCGCATGTGCTGCTCGCGCGGGAAGGTGTCGCGGTGGAACCTGTCGTCCTTCGACCGGGCGATGACGCAGAAGTCGAAGTCCGAGGACGGGGTGCCCGAGCCGTCAACGAGCGAACCGGACAGCACCAGGATGTCGTCGTCGGCGAGGTGGATCTTCGCGAGGACGGCCTCCTCGTCGAAGTCGTCCATGCCGGAGACGGCGGCGATGTGGGGACGGAAGGAGAGCACGGCTGCCCTTCCCCTTTCTGTTCGGGGTGCGATGTCCCGGCCGGCGAGCGGCCGGATGGAAGCGGTGGAAGCGGTGGAACAAGTGGGACAGCGGGGGAACCGGAGAGGGTCACCCGTGTGGCGCGTACGGTGTACCGGTGACTTCGCTGAAGCTTCGGCACTCGGTGCGCGCGATCGTGTTGGACGAGGAGGACCGCGTCCTGTTGTGCCGGTTCCTCCTGCGCGAGCCGGCGGGAGCGCTCGTCCTGTGGGCGGCGCCCGGTGGGGGTCTGGACCCGGGCGAGGGCCCGATCGACGCCCTGCGCCGGGAGTTGCGCGAGGAGGTGGGCCTCGCCCTCACCGGAGGTGATCCGCCGCACGTGTGGCACCAGGAGGTCGTGCGTCCCGACATCAGCCGGGGGTACGACGGTGTCGTGAACGACTACTACCTCGTGCGCGTCGCGTCCTTCACCCCGCGCGGTGAGCTGACCGACGAGGAGCTCGCCGCCGAGAACATCACGGGCACGCGGTGGTGGCGGGCGCCGGAGGTCGTCGGGTACCGGGGCCCGGATCTCTTCGCCCCGCGCGATCTCGGCACCCCGCTCACCGCCCTGCTCACCGGTGGCGCCCCGGACCGGCCGGTGCGGCTCGGTCTGTGAGGCGGTCTTCCGGGGAGCGTGCCGGCGCCGGCACGCGGGCGCGGAGGTGGCCGGCGAGCCGTTCAACCTCCCGCCTCGCGTCCTCGAACGCGTACCGGAAGCGGAAGGTGGGCAGCGCCGCGAGGGCGTCACGGGTCCGGCCGGCGGTGGCGTCGTCCGGGGCGTGGCCGAAGATGTTGAGGTGTTTGTTGGGCAGGCCCAGGACGTGGCGTTCCAGCAGTCCGGCGCGCTCGGCCGGCGGTACGTCCGCCGCGCCGGTCTCCGACGGGTCGTCGGCGAGGCTGAGGTGGACGATCGCGTCGACGGTCGCCGACCGGCCGATGCGGGTGTCCAGCAGGTTGGCGTACTCCCAGGGGTAGATCAGGGCCGTCCCGTGCTCCTCGACGCCCGACTCGCGCAGGCTCCCGAGCGTCTGGTTGGCCGGATGCGTCAGGGAGGACAGGGCCGCCCGCGCCGCCTCCCGCCCGAACAACAGGTCAAGGGTGTCCAGCCGTACCGAGACGGACCGCGGCCACCCGACGCCGAGGACTCCGCTCCCGTCCGGTTCCGCGGTGAGGCTCACGTCGTCGTTGCACACCATGACGCCCCCGCCGTGCAGCACGCTCGCCATGACGAAGGTGGTCTTGCCGGCCCGGCTGCCACCGACGAGGGCGACGCCCAGTCCGTCCAGTTCCACGAGCCCGGCGTGGAGGAAGAGCATGCCCTGCCGGCTCGCCGCCGAGCGGTGGATCGCCCGGGTTGCCCGCAGGAGGGACTGGGTGACCCACGCCTCGCCCCGGGGGGCCAGGTGGTAGAGGGTCTTCCGGGTGCGGTCGACGGCGTAGTGGACGCTCGCCTCACCCTGCGCGGTGACCGTTTCCGGCAGGGCGTTCGCCGGTGGCTCGGTGTCGGCGACGACCTCCCAGGCCCCGGGTGGGCAGGGGCCCGGTTCGACGGACAGGTAGGGACGTGCGAGGCGGTCGATGTGCCGCGCCACGGACGGCGAGCACGTCAGGCCGGTGTTCTCGACGTGTGAACGGACGGTGTACCGGTGCGTGGGTGCGCTCGATGTCATGCCGCATATCACCCCCGTGTCTGGGTGGGGGCCCGCGCCGTGCCGGGTCCCGGTCGTCACGGCCGATCATGACAAGGACGGCCGGGCCTGTCCCGGGCGATTCCGCAGAGCGGAACGGACATGGGATTCAGTCGGGTTCCGAGACCATCGGCCCGCGGGTGTCCCAGCCCAGTTCGCCGAGCCCCCGGAAGAACCGGCCGTTGGACCGTGCGGCGGGCACGTCCAGCAGGCGCACCAGGTCGGCGGCGGCCGGAGCGGGCTCGTTCGGGGCGTCCGGCGTCCCCATGTCGGTACGGATCCATCCCGGGCAGTACGCGAAGGAGGCCAGGTCACCGGGGGTCGCGGCGAAGTGCCGGGCCACCGAGAGGACCAGGGAGTTGGCCGCCAGCTTGGACGACCGGTAGGCGAAGGAGGCCCCGTCCGCGTCCTGGAGGCGTCCCATGCCCGAGGAGACGCAGACGATCCGGCCCGAGCCCCGCGCGAGCATCCGGGGGGCGTACCGCAGGACCAGTCGCGCGGTGCCGAACAGGTTGACCTCGAAGGTGTCCCGCAGGTCGTCCGGGGTGAGCGAGAAGAGGTCGCCGTAGCCGCCCCGGGGATCGTCCAGGTAGACGCCCGCGTTGCTGACCAGCACGTCGACGTCCTCGTTGGCGAAGAGGTCGTCGGCGAGCGGCTCGCGCAGGTCGATGGCCCGGTAGTCGTCGACGTGGTCGCCGCGCGGCGAGGGCGACAGGCCCACGCCCAGGACGCGGTAGCCGGCCGCCCGAAGGGCGCGGCACAGGTGGACCCCTAGGCCCCGGGAGACACCGGACACGAGGGCATTCGGCATGGCCGCGAGCGTAGCCTCCGCACGGGGTTCTGTCCGTACCGCGGTACCCGGGTCCGGGCCGGCGCGACGCGGCCCGTCTCGCCGTGCGCCGTGTCGCACGGCGGGTCGGCCCGTTAGTCTGGGGCGCCCGGTCAAGGGACACCCGAGGAAGGGGAGGCGTCGGATGCACACGCACCGACTGCTCGTCACGGGGCCGAGTGGGGCGGGCAGTACCACGCTCGGCCGCGCGCTCGCGACCCTGTGGGCGGCGGCGCACGCGGACGTGGACGACTACCTGTGGCTGCCCACCATTCCGCCCTACACCCACAAGCGGCCCGTCGAGGCCCGTCTGGCGCTGATGGAGGCGCTGTTCGTGCCGCGCGCCGCCTGGGTGCTGTCCGGGACGCTGCGGGGCTGGGGCGACGGCGTCATCGCGCGGGTCGACGGCGTCGTGTTCCTGACCATCGACCCGAAGGTCAGGATGGACCGGCTGATGCGCCGCGAGGTCGTCCGGTACGGCGACAACATCGGCTCGGGCGGGGCGCTGGAGACGGCCCACCAGGACTTCATGGATTGGGCGAGGGGCTACGAGGACACCGACGTGCCGGGCCGCCGGTCCAAGGACGAACGCTGGCTGGCGGAACTCACGTGTCCGGTGCTGCGGCTGGACAGCGCCCTGCCACTGGACAAGCTGGTCGCTGCGGTGACCGACTGGTTCGAGGGCGGCGCGGCGGGCCGGCCCTCGTGACGGGAGCCGCGCCGCCCACCGTCCCCGAGGTCGTCGCGCTCATCGCGGCGGGGCAGGCCGAACTCCTCGACGGTCGGGGCCTCAACGCCTCCTACCGGGTGGCCCGGGGCGGCCGTGCGCTGTCGGTGAAGGTGCACTGCGCGGAGCGCTCCTCCGCCGCGGAGTTCCGGCGGATCGGCCGCGTCGATTCCGCCCTGCGCGGCGCGCCCTGGTACCCGCCGGTGCTCGACCTGGGCTTCCACGGGGCGGAGCGGCCCCGGCTGGTGGTGGTGCGTCCGTACGCGCCCGGAACGCCGTCGGACGACGCGCGGCGGCACATCGGCGGGGTCGTGGACGTCCTCGCCGACCTGGCGGCGCGTGCGCAGGGGGTGCGGGCCGAGGACGCGTTGGTCGCGGACTATGCCTCTCCGTGGCTGGAGGGGGCTCCGTCGGAGCGCTCACTCGTGGACCCCCTGCTCACCGGTGAGTGGCGGGGGCTGGGCCGCGCCATGGACACGCACCTCGGCGAACTGCGGCGCGGCGCACAACGGTTGACGAGCGCGAGCGGCCTGCGGGTGCACCACGGCGATCTGCACGGCCGCAATCTGATCTCGGACGGTCCCGGCCGGTTGACGGTGATCGACTGGGACGAGGCCGGCTTCTCGCGTCGGCCCGCCGACGCGGGGAAGGCGCTGTGGCTCTCCTGCCGTCTCGGGCGGGGTGACTTCGCCCTGGATCCGAGGGCGACGGGCCTCTTCCTCGGCCGGCTGCACGCCCGCCTGGGCATCCCGTACTCCCGCGCCCGCGATCTGGCCCGTCTCGGCGCCCTGTGGTTCCTGCCCAGGCACGACCACGTCACCCTGCTGGGGCGGCGTGACACGAGCCTGGGCACCTGGTACCTCGGCTGGGTCCTGCGCTTCTGGTCGCGTTTCCGCGCGAATCTGGACCTGGTCGCCAGGACGGCCGCGGCGCTGGAGGCGGGCGCGCCCTGAACCGTGTTCCGGTGGGCGTCCTCACCTGCGTACGCGGTCCTCGAAGTCGGCCGCGAGCCTGGCCACATCGGCCGCGCTGCCGACGGAGCAGCGCAACACGGGCAGTTTCGCCAGGTGTTCCAGGAAGGCGTCGATCGAGGGGGGAGCCGCCCGCCGTCGCACGGGGACGTCCAGCCAGTCCTCGCCGTACAGGTTGTCGTCGAGCGAGAAGCAGTTCCGGGTGATCACCTCGGCGGCGTGGGCGGCACTCGCGGGGGTGAGGGAGTAGCCGGCCTCGCGGTCCACGCGGGGCAGGATCACTCCTGCCAGCGGTGCGTTCGGCACGACGCGGACACCGAGGTACCGGCCGACCTCCTGCGAACTCAGCTTCAGCTTGTCCTCGCCCTGGAACCGGTCCCAGTCCGATCCGGCCGGCGGGAAGCCCGCCCGCACGGACCAGGACCCGAAGTCGGTGACGCCCATGACGTCGAGGGAGCCCTTGTTGACGGCGAGCGGCAGCGGGCAGGCCGTCACCTGGTAGCCCGGTCCGCGCTGGTCGAGGTGCATGCGGTCGTTGCCCATCCAACCGGCCGAGGGCAGCAGCCGGGCCAGCGCGATGGCCGTCGTCGACTTCCCGGCCCCGGAGTCACCGATCACCAGGTGGGCGCCGTCGTCGTACACGAAGGCGGAGGAGTGCAGGACCAGCGAGCCCTCGGCCTTGGCGATCCTGGTGGCCACGTCGCGGATGATCCGGGTGAGCCACCGGTCCCCCAGCCCGGACCGGGGGCGCACGAGGGTCATGCGCCCCTCGGTGCGGATCAGGGCGGCCACCTCGTCGGAGTTCTGGTCCCGGAGCACGAAGACGGTGTGGCCCTCGCCGTCGAAACGCGGCTGCCGGTAGTGGCGCGTGAGTTCGTACACGCCCCGTACGGCCGTCTCGGCGGACCGCTGGAGCAACTCGGCCACGGCGGAGGGGTCCCGGGCCACGTCGGCGATCACGAGGTCCGGCTCGTCCTCCCGGTCGGTCTCGGCGACGCCGAGCATGCCCGGCGGGCAGAAGGTCTCCGAGACCAGGCCGGCGGCTTCGGGCGAGTTGGTGACGATCTTCAGGGTCTGGTCCCGGACGCGCAGGAACCGGGTGGTCGCCCCGTCCGGGTCGCGGGATACGAGGTCACTGACGAGCATGGGGACTCTCCACGGGGAACGGTCGGGAACATCCTGCGGGGGTGCGCCGCGGTGGCGGCCCGAACGGCCGCCCACGCGGCAGCGATCAGAACAGCGGGCGGGTCACGGGGGCGCCGCGGCGGAACACGGTCCAGGTCCGGAAGCCGATCTCGCCGAGTACCTTGGCCACCTCCGGGTACTGGTCGGCCACCCGTTCGGGGACGTGGGCGTCGGAGCCGAAGGTGATCGGGACCCGGAAGTGGTGGGCCCGTTCGAGCAGGTCGAACTCGGGATACCAGCCACCGCACATCTTGGTGCCGCCGGAGGTGTTGATCTCCATCACGGCCCCGGAGTCCCGGATCGCGCGGAGCATCTCGTCGGAGGCGGCGGGCGCGGGAACGGCGCCGAGCCGCGGGTGGTTGCCCTTCAGCGCGTCCACGTGGCCCATGACGTGGAACAGGCCGGACCGGGCGCAGGCGGCGATCTCCCGGAAGTAACGCGATTTGACCGCGCCGAGGTCGTCCTCCTCGACGCTCTCCCAGCGGGTGACGTCGAAGATGTCCCGGCCCTCGAACATGTGGACCGAACCGATGACGTAGTCCAGGGGGTACGCGCTCAGCTCCTTCGTGTACGCGTCCATGCTCCCGCGGAAGAAGTCGGCCTCGGTGGAGACGAGGATCTCGATGCTGCCCGCGAACTCCTCCTTGAGGGCGAGCGCCTCGGCGATGTAGGCGGGGAACTGTGACTTCGGCATCGCCACGCGGGGCAGCGCCTGGTCCACCTCCTCCTTGAACATCGGGGTGTGGTCGGAGAGCCCGAGGACCTTGACGCCCCGGTCGAGCGCCGCCGTGACGTAGTCCCGCAGCGATCCCGTGGCGTGCCCACAGCGCTGGTGGTGGGTGTGCAGGTCTATCACCGCTCACACCGCCAGGTATCCGCCGTCGACCGGCAGGTCGGTGCCGGTGATGAAGCCGGCCTCGGCGGACAGCAGGAACGCGATCGGCGCCGCGATCTCCTCCGGGTCGGCGAACCGTCCCAGCAGGAACTTCCCGCCGTGTTCCGGGGCTGCTTCGGCCGACGCGCGGTCGAGGCCGAGGGCCTCGCGGTGGTAGCGCTCGTTGTTGGCGTTCCACACCGTCCCGGGGCTCACGGAGTTGACCCGAACGCCCCGGGGGGCCAGTTCCTGGGCCGCGCAGCGGGTGAAGCCCAGCACCGCCGACTTGCCGGTGTTGTAGGTCAGGTATCCGCTCTGCGCGATGTGCGCCGAGATCGAGGCCATGTTCACGATCGCGGCCCCGGCCGCGTCCTGCGGCAGTCCGGCGACGAACTCCCGGGTGACCAGGGACAGTCCGACGATGGTGGGGTC
Organism: Streptomyces sp. NBC_00513; assembly: GCF_041431415.1. Lineage (GTDB taxonomy): Bacteria > Actinomycetota > Actinomycetes > Streptomycetales > Streptomycetaceae > Streptomyces. Next base: position 7,732,585 of record NZ_CP107845.1, on the reverse strand, counting down.
GAGTGCGGCGTGCCACTCCTGCGGGGTCGCGTCCAGGCCCTTGAAGACGAAGCCCGCGGCGAGGTTCACCAACAGGGTGGGCGCCGGCCAGCCGGCCGGGAGACCGGCAAAGGCCGCCCGCACCGACTCCTCGTCGACCACGTCGCCCACGGCCAGGCTCACCTCGTGGCCGCGCTCGCCCCACTCCTTGACCGCGGCGCGGCCGTGCTCGGCGCTCTTGTCGAGGACGAGGACTCGGCATCCCTCCGCGCACAGTCTCGCGACCACGGCGGCGCCGATGCCCTGGGCGCCGCCGGTCACCACCGCGGTGCGCCCGGCGAGCCCCCGTTCGAGGGTGTTCATGTCGTCCCCAGCCCCTTTCCGGTGGCCCATGCGCGTACGTGGTCGAGCGCGTCCTCGCGGCGCAGCCCCTCGGTGGCGCCGTGCGGCGAGAAGGTCTCCCCGGAGTCCTCGGTGAGGTTGTGGTCGGCGGCGAGTTCCGTCACCGACTCCGCCGGTACGCCCCGCTCGGCCAGGCTCGCGCCGAAGGCGGTGCTCCCGATGCCCCGCCCGTCGACCGCCGCGAAGTACCGCCAGGCCTGGAACATGCCCTCCAGGTGGCCCGCCGACAGGTGGACGGCGTTGCGGCCCTCGGAGACGGCGATGCCCCGGCTTCGGGCCAGGGCCCCCAGCGTGCCCCGCAGGGAACCCGGGGCGGCCCGCGCCGGATGGAGCGCTCCCAGGACCTCCCCGCGCAACGCCTCGATCTCGCGCCGGCTGTGGCATTCCAGGAGCGCGACGAGTGCTCCGGACCCGGTGTAGCCCTCGGCGAGGGCCGGCAGGAAGCCGTTCAGCACGATCACCGGGCGGCCGGTCAGCTCGGTCACCGAGGCGTACGAGCCGGAGCCCAGCCTGTGGATGCCCGCGTCCCGGCAGCGTTCGTCCAGGGCCCGCGGGGTGAGGTCGGCCTCCCGGGTCATCGCCTCGTAGGGACCGAGGACGTCGCCGGTCCCCGTGGTGCCCATCAGCGAGCGCAGTTCCCGCCGGGCACCGGAGGTGAGCACGGCGGGCCCGTCGGCGGCCAGCCGGTGCAGGCGCGGGTAGTGCAGGAGCAGGTACCCGCGTCGCGCGAACTCCCCTGCCGGGACGACGGCCGCCCGGCGCACGTCCACCTCCGCCTCGGCGAGCACCCGTACCGCTTCCGCGGTCGCCTCGGGCGCCGCGGACGGGGTCATGACCTCCGGCTTGATCAGGACCACGAAGTGGCTGCCGGTCGTGGGCGGGGCGGTCGACGAGGGCCCGGTGTCCGTGCGCGGTCCGCCGGCGCGCGCCCGCGTGACCAGATCGCTCGCCTGTCGGGGGGTCACCACAGCGTGATGCCTTTCTCGATCAGTTCGACCGTCAGGTCGGCGGAGCTCGCGACGGTGGTCTCCACGAGTGCCCGCAGGGCCGGCTCGTCCGCGTCGGGGGTGGTCACGACGACCTCGTCGGGGTGCTCCAGCGGTGCCTCCTTGGAGGTGAAGATGTGCACCTGCGCCGGTCCGCCGAACTCCTCGTGGACCTGTTGGGCCAGCCGCATGGCCATGACGTTGTAGATCTTCCCGGTGTGGTCGAGGGGGTTCTTGCCGGCCGGCGCCTCGATGCTCATGGGACGCATGGGGGTGATGAGGCCGTTGACCCGGTTCCCCCGGCCGACGACGCCCACGTCGCCCGTGTCGGCCACGGACCCGAGCGCGGTGAGGTAGGGGCGGCCGTTGCGGTCGGTGGCGTTCACCAGGAGACGGACGTCGTGGATGCCCAGGGAGGCGATGTACTTCTCCAGTTCCTCCCGCACGACGGCCTTGCGCGCCAGGTAGTGGTCCATCGACTCGATGTGGGCCGCCAGGAAGGGCATGTTGACCACGAGGCTGAACGCGTCCCGGCGCCTGCTGCCGAACACCTTGACGTCCCAGCCGGAATCCGGGTGCCGCTGCTTGAAGGGGGCGCCGTTGACGAGCTGTTCCAGCCCGAGCACCACGCTCTCCAGTCGGGACAGCGGCGCGTAACCGTGGAGCAGGTTGGTGTCGTTGGAGACCAGTCCGCCGGAGCGCAGGGGTACCAGGTCCTGCGGGGAGGCGGGCTGGTAGCGGGAGCGGCCGCGGCCCGAGCCCTGGTGGTCCACGACGCCGAGTTCGACGACCAGGTGGCGGGTGGCGTCGAAGCCGGTGGTGACCTCCGCCAGGACCTCCGCCGCCGCTCGGAAGACGATCTCCTGGACGGGAATCTCGACGGCTCCGACCCGGAAGGCGGCCTTCCCGAAGACCATCACCCGGTACGGCGAGGTGAGTTCGCCCCGCCCGTAGTCGGTGTCCGCCCCACCCCCGTAGAGCGTGACCTTGTCGAACCAGTGGTGGGCGACCCCACCGAACTCCTTGAGGCAGTGGAGGGAGTAGTAGCGGGACATGCGCTCCGCGATGGCGTCGCACATGGTGTCCGGGTGACCCACTCCCTTGCGCTCGACCAGCTCGTAGGGCAGGTCCTCGACCGAGCGGGAGTCGCGTTGTATGGACAGCATGGACCGTCTCTCTGTTCGGTGACCGGGGGCGGCTCGGGAGGCTCGGGAGGCTCAGGAGGCGAAGTCCAGGAACGCGGTCCTGGCCTCGGATTCGGGCAGACCGTGCGGGGGGCTCTTGAAGAGCAACGGGGAGGGGCCGTCCACCGCGCCGGACAGGCCCCGGTCGCCGGCGGTCTTCGCGGCGCGTACGGCGTTCGCGATGACGCCGGCGGCGTTCGGGCTGTCCTCCACCTGGAGTTTGATGTCGATGCGCACCTGCGAGCCGAGCACGGACCTCGCGGTGACGTTGGCGAAGCACAGCTTCGTGTCGGCGAGGTGTCCGATGAACCCGGAGGGGCCCGCGACCCCGTCGACGTCGGTCATTCCGGCCGCGCGCAGCGCGTTGGCCTTCGAGGTGAACTTGGAGGCGGAGCGGGAGGTGTCCGCGAGGTTCAGGAAGTCCGTGTTCCCTCCGACGTTGAGCTGGTAGGTGCTCTCCAGTTCCAGTCCGCGGCTGAGGAGCAGTTCGATGAGGGCGGTGTGCAGGCAGGTGGCTCCGAGATGGCTGCGCAGGTCGTCGCCGAGCAGGACGACCCCGGCGTCCGCGAACCTGCGGCTGACGCTCTCGTCCCGGGCCAGCTCCTCCGGGGTGCAGTTGACGACGGCGGTCCCGGCGGTGAGCGCGGCCTGGGCGAACATCCGGATGGCCTGGGAGGCTCCCGTGGGCAGGGCGATGACCAGGACGTCGACCTCGTGCTCGACGAGGGCTTTGGCCACGTCCTCGGGGGTGGCGTCCCGCGCGGCGGAGGCGATCGGGATCACCGCGCCGAGCGGGCCCGTGAGGCCGTCGAGCACGGGCGCCGCAAGGACCGGGGAGTCATGGTCGGCGCCGAGCGCGGTGAAGCCGGTGGCGGAGATGGCGGGGGCGGTGAACGCCTGCGCGAGGGGCAGTCCGACCTTCGCCTCGTCCACGTCGAACGCCGCGACGATCCGGACGTCGGCGAGCCGGTAGCCGCCGAGCGTGTGGCACATCAGTCCCGGCAGCCTGGTGTCCGGGTCGGCTTGGGCCTGAGCGACGAACTGGGCGAAGCTCCATGCGCAGTTGCCTGCGCCGGCGAGCGCGACACGTATGTTCCTCATGGCGGTTTCTTCCTTCCTGGGCGAACGGCGACACTTCGGCCCCGGCGGGCCGGCCTGCTCCTTCGGACGGTTCCCCGCGGCGCCGTGTCCGCGGTGCGTGCCGGTCAGGTCCGCCACGGCCGGGGGATCCGGCGGGCGGCGCTCGCGTGGGTCTGCGCCCAGCGGCGTATGGAGCGGTGGAGCACCAGGGCGGTGTCGGGCACCCGGTGGGTGACCTCGAACGGCTCCGTGACCGACAGGTAGCCCTGGTAGGCGCGGAACGCGGTGACCCGGAGCAGTTGCGCCCGGTCCAGGTGTTCCTCGGCGAAGGGCAGGTAGAAGCGGTTCCACTGCTCGGGCGTCATGGACGGGAGGCGCTCCAGCGGGGCCACCGCGTGCTCGGCGCGCCAGGTGTTGAGGGCGGCCCGGACCGTTTCGAAGACCTCGGCAACCGGCTGGGCCCGGTCGCCTCGGCCGAGGATCGACAGTCTCGTGCCCGCCGGGGAGCCGCCCTCGACGAGCCGTGTGACGTGTTCGGCCACGTCGTCGGTGCTGACGATGTCCAGCAGGGCCTTCTCCTCGGCCACCATCGCCGGGACGGCGCCGCTGCACAGGGAGGTGGGCAGCCAGAAGAATCCGCTGTACCGGTCAAGGAGCCCGTCGGCCCGGGCTCCCATCACCACGGGGAAGCGGACGATGTCGGCGCCCTCCCGTTCGGCGTGGACCAGCCGTTCGGTCGCGGCCTTGGACCATTCGTAGGAGTTGCGGTACGACTCCGGGGAGGGCGAGGTGATGTCCCCGGCGAGGCCGGTGGCGAAGGAGGAGGAGAGGTGGACGAGGTGGGTCTTGGGGGTGGTCAGGTCCAGCACGGCACGCAGCGGGGCGACGTTGGCCTGCTCGGCGTCTTCGAAGGGCAGGTTCCACCGGGTGTCGGCGGCGCAGTGCACCACCGTGTCCCACGGGCCGCGCAGTGCGGGCGGCGGCGCCTCCCCGCCGGCCTGCCAGACGTGTTGGCGGGGTCCGGCTCCCCCGCGGCGGCTGACGCCGTGGGGCCGGTGACCCGCGGCGGTGAGCGCGCGCATCACGGCGGCGCCGACGGCGCCGGTGGCGCCCGTGACCAGGACGCGCGGGGAGTCGGTCACGAGACCGTGATCCGCCGCTCGATGGCGCGGAGCATGTGTTCGGAGTTCTCGCGCAGCGCCTTGGCCGCGACCGGGTTCAGCATGTCGGCGAGCAGCGGTATGCCGATCTCGAAGTCGACCGAGAAGACGACCACCGAGGTACCGTCGCCCCGGTCGTCGACGCGCCAGTACCCGGTGAACTCGTCCAGGTCCCCGGATACCTGGGAGAACGACATCACGCGGTTCGCCTCGTCGAGTTCGTCCTCCTCCACCCATTCGAGTACGGAGCCCTTCAACAGCACCGACCACTCGCTGGTGCGGGCGCCGCTCTCCGACGCGCCGAGCACGGTCACCGATTCGACGTTCTCCATGTAGTCGGCGTAGTCCTCGAGGCGGGTGACGGCACGCCAGGCGTCGGCGGCCGGGGCCTTGATGGGCAGGTTGACCTCGACGTGGGGCATGGCTGTGTGTCTCCTTCGGGCAGGGGCCGGCGGCTCAGGCGGCCGGATCGAAGCTGATCTCACGTCCCGTACAGAAGGCTCCGACCACGTCGTCGCACGTCAGCAGGGACGGCGGATGGTGGTGGACGGCGAGCGAGTCGACGAGGAGGGAGGCCGCCGCCTGCCCCTTTCCGTACAGGCGGCTGCCGATGACGGGTGTCACGGCGGCGAGCACCCGGTCGCGGGTGTCACTGAGCGAGGCTCGAAGGCCGACGGCGGCGGCCAGCGCGGCCCGCCCCGCGACCGCACCGGAGGCGACATCCGCGGCGAGCTGGCGGCAGGCTCCGCCGAGGGTCAGCAGTTCCCGGGTTGCGCGGCCGAGGAGGGCGGTCCTCGGGCCGTGGGTCCGCGCCCGGAGGACCTGGCCGTACGCCACGTCCAGCAGCCCGCTGAGGACGCCGTGGTACGTGGCGCTCAGCAGGACCGCGAACCAGACCATCCCGGAGATCACGTTGTCGTCGATGACGTCGGCGGGGCCCCGGTGGAAGACCAGCCGGTCGTCCAGTTCCACGTCGCGCAGGACCAACCCGGCCGTGTCCGAGTCGGTCATGCCGAGCGAGGACCACTCCCCCTCGACGGTGAGGCCCGGGGACGAGCGGGGGCACAGTGCGAGGATCGTGTCGTCGGTCCCGGTGACCCGGGCCGTCAGGCACACGAGGGTGGCCGTGGTGGCGAGGGAGCAGGGGAACTTCGTCCCCGAGACCCGGTACCCCTTGCCGGTGGGGACCGCCTCGGAGCGGCTGCTCATGAAGTTGGGGCTGCCTCCGGGCTCGGCGAACGCGGACGCGACGAGGGCGCCGGTCCGGGCGATGCCCTCCAGCAGCATCCAGCTGGAGTCCCGGTGGCGCCGCCAGTAGTCGGCCATCAGTCCGACGGTGAAGGCGTGCATGTTGAGCGCGATGGCGGCCGACGGGTCGACCATGCCCAACGCGCGTTGCGCGGCGGCCACTTCGGCGAGACTCGCGCCCGCTCCTCCGAACTCCCGGGGGATCGGAAGGGCCGCGTAGCCGTTCGCGGAGAGGTCCCGGATGCGGTCGGCGCCGCAGGCGCCCTCGCGGGGCGGGAGCGGCGTCCAGGCCGTGCTCCAGCCGGCGTTCAGGAGGGACAGGTGGGGGGCTTCGGTGTGGTCGGCCCGGTCCGTCGCGTCCGCGGCGGGATTGGTCATGCCTCTCCCCTCGGATTCGGTTCCGTACGGATCGTCGATCGGTACGGGATGAACACAATCAGACGGCGGCTGTCTTATCAGCAAGTGTTTCTTTGTACGGAACACGAACCGGCCCGTATTCTCCGGGGCGGCGAAAGGAAGCGTTTCTCAGAGCTCCAGGAGGGCCAGGAGCCGAGTCGGATCGGGGTGCTCGGGATTCACGTGCACCGTGTCCCAGCCGAGTGCGCGGGCGGGTTCGATGTCGAGTTCCGCGGAATCCCCGACCATCACGCGCCGTTCGAACACGCCCTCTCCGATGAGGCGGAATGCGCGGGCGTCCGGCTTTTTCGGGCCGCCGTCCGCCGTGAACAGGGCCCGGTCGTACACCTCGGGCACCTTCAGGCCGTGCAGGAGCCTGCGCATGAGGGGGCCCGGGAGGTAGCAGTTGGACATGAGGCGGACGGTGTGGCCGGCGGCGGCGGCTCGGGACATCGCGTCCGCCATCGGCGCGCACAGGGTGTACTGGCCGGGGTCGGCGCAGCCGAGCGCCTGCCACAGCGCCTCCTCCAGATCGGCGATCTCCCTCGGTTCGCCCCGCTCCCGCAGGGCGTTGTCCAGCAGGTCGAGGGTCGGCGGCTGGGGCGCGAGGGGGTCGGTCATCGCCGTGAGGATGGCGTCGAAGACCGTCCGCATCACCGCCTCCGCCCGCCGCGGGTCCAGGGCGAGCACGTCGGTGAGGCAGGCGGTGAAGTGCTCCGGGCCCGGGAGCGGGCGGGACAGGACGAGGGTGTCGAAACAGTCGAAGACCACGACGGCGGGCATGGTGTTCCTCTCCGATGTCGTGGGGGTGGGCTGCTTGGGCGGCACGGCCTCACGACCACGAGAGCTTGCGGTGGTGGGCCCGGAAGAAGAGCAGGGTCACGACGGTCAGGCCGGCCGCGAACGCGCACAGCACGCCGGCTGGAAGGAGCACGGCGCGCACGCCACCGCCGTCGATGATGACGGTGGAGAAGCCGCGCATCGCCCAGTAGCTGGGCACGCCGGGGGCGAGCGGGCGGGCCCACCGCGGCAGCGCGGACAGCGGGGTCAGGGCGCCGCCGAGGCCGGCGAAGAGCAGGGCGAGGAGGTTGGCGAAGACGCTGAGTTGCGCGATGGTGCGGCACAGCGCCACGAGTGCCATGCCGGCCAGGACCACGCACAGGGCGAGGGGCACCCCCACGACGACGAGCGCGGTCCAGGAGCCCCGCACCCGCAGTCCGAACAGCAGGCCGCCCGCCGCGAAGACCACGGCCAGTTGCACGACCGCGACCGCGAGGGGTACGACGATCCGTCCGGCGACCAGTTCGAACGGTCGCGCGGGACCGGCCCGGAGTCGGTCCCAGGTGTTCCAGCCGTGCTCGCGGAACATCGCGAAGCCCACGACGGTGACGAGGAAGAAGAGGAACATCACCGCCATGCCGGGCACGCCCTGTTCGGCTCCGGTGGCGTCCTTGACGTCGCCGGCCCGCAGCGCCGCGCGGAACAGCGGCTGCATGAAACCCATGATCAGCAGGGGCATGACCGTGCGGACGACGAGCGGCGCCGGGTCGCGCACGAGGAGTCTGACGTCCTGCCGGACCAGCGCGGTGATCCGGCCCGGTGACCCGTCACGCATGGCGCCCCGCCTCCACGGTCCTGTCGGTCGGCGGCTTCGGGCCGTCCTCGCTCCCCACGTCGTGCCGAAGGCCTGACGCGACGGCCCCGGGTCGCTCCGTCAGAGCCAGGAAGACGGTCTCCAGGCTGGGCCGCAGGACGCGCAGATTGACCAGCCGCGGGAGCGAGTCGCCGAGCGCCGCGAGCACCTCGGGGGCCGCGAGGTGCGGCTCCCGGGCGTGCACGCGCAGCATCTCGTCGGCGCGGGTCACCGGCCAGGGGACGCGCAGGGGCGGCGGGGTGCCGGAGAAGGTGAGTTCCACGGCCCCGTCACCGTGGTCGCGTACCAGGTCGGTGATGGTTCCGCGGGCGACCAGACGGCCGTGGTCCAGGACGGCCACGCTCGCGTGGAGGTCCTCGACCTCGCCGAGGTAGTGGGTGGAGTAGCAGACGGCGGTACCGGCGGCGGCCAGGTCGCGGACGTGCGCGATGAGCCGGGCCCGGGTCTCCACGTCCACGCCGGCCGTCGGTTCGTCGAGCAGGAGCAGCTTCGGCCGGTGCAGCAGGGCCATCGCGGTGTGTACGCGCCGCTGTTCGCCCCCGGAGAGCCCGCCGACGCGGCGTTCGAGCAGGTCCGCGAGGCCCAGCGGTTCGGCGGCCTCCTCGATGCGCCGATCCGCCTCCCGGCGGCGCAGCCCGGCGAGTTCCGCGAAGAATCGGAGGTTCTGTCGTACGGTCAGCGGCGGGTACACGCCGAGTTCCTGGGGGGCCAGGCCGAGGCGCAGACGTGCCCGGCGCGGTTCGCGGGCCGTGGAGACGCCCAGTACCTCGATCTCCCCGGCGTCGGGCCGCAGCAGTCCGGCCACCAGGGACATCAGGGTGGACTTGCCCGCGCCGTTGTGTCCGAGCAGGCCGACGATCTCGCCTTCGGCGATGTGCAGGCTTACGTCGTCCAGGGCGGTCGCGGAGCCGTACCGCTTGCCGACGCCGCGCAGGGCGAGCGGCGGGGGCGCGTCGCCCGGGGTGCTCGCGGGGACGGGGTCAGTCGACACGGCGCGTCCACGCTTCCGGCAGGAGGTCGGGGAGGCCGACGCGCTGGAGGTGGGGTTGCCAGGTACGGGCCAACTTGAGGCCCTTCATGAGTCCGCTGCCGGAGCGCACGTCGGGCAGCGGCTCGCGGTATCCGAGCAGGGCCTCGGTGTCCCGCAGGTGCTCCCGGAGCCGGTCCAGCCATTCCTCGCCCGGCCCGGGGTCGCCGGTCGCGGCTTCCCGACCCCGCGCGGCGAGCAGCAGCCCCGTCTCGACCTGGTCGGCCGGGACGCCGGCGAAGGGGTCGGAGGCGGCCTCGTCGCGTCCGTAACTCAGTTCGCCCTCGGTGCGCAGCCCCCGTACGGACAGCGACAGTTGTACGAGTTCGTAGGCCATGAGCACGGCGACCTCGGTCTGGCCCGCGGCGGTGGCGCCCTCGATGTCCTCCAGCCGGGCACGGCAGCCGAGCAGCAGGCGGGCGGCGCCGTGGGCGCGGAACACGAGGAGCCGGCGCAGGTCGGTCGGGGCGGCTTCGCCCGATGCCGGACCGGTCGGGGCGGTGGTGCCGAGGGGCGTCACGCGGGTACCTCCGGGCCGGGGTGGGCCACTCCCAGCCACAGCATGTCGCCTGCGAACAGGGGCAGCAGGTCGTCGGGGAGCGCGGAGCCGACGGGACCCGACCAGACGACCTCGTCGCTGTCCGCGTGCGGCAGGTCCGACCGGAGCACCTCCAGCGCGCGCACCTGCCATCGGTCCACGACCGTGCGGTCGTCCAGGACGGTCGTGCCCACGCCGGTGGACCAGCGCAGCACCGCGTGGAGCGGGGCGGGTGCGCCGGCCAGGCGGTCGACGAGGCCGAGGCAGTGCGGGATCCTCTCCCGCGGGTCGAGGGGTGGGGCCAGTACGTCGCCGAGAACGGCCAGGCCCTCGGCGTCGTCGAGCGCCTTGAGCTTCTCCCCCACCCACTTGGCGGGGAAGTAGACCTGCCCGCCGGCCGCCGCCCTGGCGTTGAGCGCGGCGACCACCGCCTCCCGCGCGCGGGCCGCCGCCGCCATGGGCTTGGCACCCCGCAGCCAACGGGCGGCCTGGGCGAGCCGGTGCGCCTCCACCCTCCACCACTGTTCCACCACGTCGGCGTGCCAGGGGCCGCGCAGCTCGGCGTGCCAGGCGTCCCAGGGGGGAGCGGCGACGAGCGGCAGCCCGAGGGCGAGCCGGTTCACGGTGTTGATGGCGCGCCGCCGGTGGTTCCAGCCGGACTCTCCGACCGAGGCGAACCGGGGCCAGGGCCGGGTCCGCAGTTCGGCCGTGGTGTCCCGGACGGCGCTCGCCCGGCGGATGTTGACGTCGATCACCGTGCCGTGCTCGTGCGACTGGACGGGGAAGCGGGTGAGCCGGTCGTTCTCCACCAGGACGAAGAGGTCGAGGTCGCTGCGATGGTTGCCGAACCCCGCGAGCACGGATCCCGCGGCGACCGCGAGCGCCGGACTGCCCACGCCCTGGTCCGCCTCCCGCAGCACCGCGTCCCGAGTGATTCCGCGCTTGTCCAAGAACGCGTCCAGGCGGTTCTCCAGCATTCCCGGACCGGGAAATGCGTCGGCACGTGCCGAAGTGGTCTCCATGGAGTTCGGTGCACCTTTCCGATGCGGCTGCCGGCGGAGCGGCGGGGTGTTTCCGGACGATCCCCCGAAAACAATTCGGAGGATGTCCCCGGTTTTTCTGGTCACGTCGGGTGTGGAATCGGAACTCCCTCGACCGCCTCCAGCCTTTCAGGGGAGCGCGGTCCCGGCAACGAACGTTCCGGCAGCCGGAACGCGGCTTCTCAGCGATGGAGCGGGGCGATAGAACCGTCCCTGGACGGATTCCCATCACGCCCGCCTCGGATCGTCGAGGCCGGGCGAGGAGAGGACGGAACCGATGACCGCGAGCGACGGACTCGGAGCCGCCCGGGACGCGCTCGGCGCGACGCGCAGCCATCAGTCCCCGCAACTGGCCCTGATGTACGGGATGAACGGCTCCGGAGCGATCGAGATGCGCGGCGAGGGTGCCCGCCTGCTGCTCTCCGACGGCCGTGGCGCGCTGGACTTCGGGAGCTACGCCGTGACCCTGCTCGGGCAGCGCCACCCGGCCGTCCTGGCCGCCGTGCGCCGCGAGCTGGACGCGATGCCGGTGTCGACCCGGGTCCTGGCCAACCGTACGACCGCCGAACTGGCACGGCGGCTGGCGGCTTGGGGTGATCCGGGCCGGCTGACCAAGGTGTGGCTCGGGCTCAACGGTTGCGACGCGGTCGAGGCGGCCCTCAAGCTGGCCCGTCTCGCCTCGGGCCGCACCCGGGTGATCGCGATCGAGGGCGCGTACCACGGCAAGTCCCTCGGCGCGCTCGCCGCGACCTGGAACGCGCGCTACCGGCGCGCTCTGGAACCCCTGCTGGGCGGCGTGACCCACATGGCGGCCGATCCGGCGGCGATACCCGCGGCGTTCGCGGGGGACGGGGTGGCGGCCGTGCTCGTCGAGCCGGTCCAGGGCGAGGGCGGGGTACGGGCGTTGGAGCCCGGTTTCCTACGGGCGCTCGCCGATGCCGCGCACGCGCACGGCGCCTTCGTGATCGCGGACGAGATCCAGACGGGGCTGCGCCGGTGCGGACCGCGGCTGGTCAGTACGGACGCGGGGGTGCGTCCCGACGCGGTACTCCTCGGCAAGGCGCTCGGCGGCGGTGTGCAGCCGCTGTCCGCGGTACTGGCCACGCCGGAGCTCTACGCCCCGCTGACGGCCGACCCGTTCACCCACACCACGACGTTCTCCGGCCATCCGCTCGGTGCGGCCGCCGGCCTCGCGACTCTTGCGGCCGTGGAGGAACTCGCCCCGCGCGGAGCCGTGCTGGAGCGTCTGCTCGCCGACGGCCTGGCACGGATCGCCGGCCGGCACTCCGGTCTGGTGACGCGGGTGCGGGGCCGGGGGCTCATGTGGGGCGTGGAGTTCGCCACCGCCGCGGCGGCCGGGGACGTGCTGATGGAGCTCGGCCGCAAGGGGCTGGTGGTCTCGCCGTGCCTGGGTCGTCCGGAGGTGCTCCGGCTGCTCCCGCCACTGGTGGCCTCGGACGACGAGGCCGAGGAGGCCCTCGCGATCCTGGACGCCGTGTGCGCCGCCGTACCGGCCGAGTTCAGGCCTCCACAGTGACGTTGGGCGGCGGCCCACCAGGAGTCCGACGTCGGCCGGGGCGGGCCGCGGCCAGAATCGATCTCCCGTCGCCCCGCTCCGCGCGTCGACCACCGTACGGACCCACCGAGGAGCGTCACCATGCCCGACACCGGCCCGCGCACGGGCCCGCACGGCACGGAGCACGGCGCCGGACCGGGACCCGGGCCGGCGCCGGGGGCTACGGCCGGAGCCGGCCCGCCTGCCGGGCAGCGGGGGGTCCAGTTCCGCTAACACCGGGAGCTGTTCCCCGCGCCGCACCCGGTTCCCGGGCACCGCGTCCGCGACGGCATTGGGGTCGGCTCTTCGGGGCGGCGTCCGGTGCGGCCCTGCCGTACCCGCGCGACGAGGGGGCCCGCACGGGTACGACAGGGCTCGCCTCAGCAGGCCTTCACGCGGCATTCATCCGGCCCTCAATGGGCCGGCGCCATGTCGGGGGTCCGTTGGAGCGCACGGGAGACTGCGGCGCACGCCGCCCTCAGGTGCGAGACCGCCCCGACGACCTGGAGCCGCCCCTGTGGACCGGTGACGGCCAAGGCGCCCACCGCCGTGCTGGACGCCGTGAGCACGGGAGCCGCGATGCCGACGGCGCCGCTCGCCCCGCGCACGGCCACGAACCCCTGGTGCCGCACCCGTCCGGCTTCCCCTTCCCCGTCCTCCCACGCGGCGGAGAAGGGCAGGGGCGGGCCGGCCGCGAACGCCTGGAAGATCCGGGTCGCGGCCTGCACCGACGCACGGGCCTCTTCCTCGACTCCGATCTCGGCGCCCGCACCGTGGGCGCGGCGTACCGCGTCCACCAGCGCCGCGTCCGGGCCGGTCGCGTCGGAAATGAAAATGAACGCGCTCCCACGAGTGACATGATGAAGCTGTTCCGCATACGGAAAGGCCAGGCTTCGCAGCGTGAGCTGCCGGGGAACGCGCGCACCCAGCGCAAAAAGAGAGACACCCAGCCGTAAGCCCCTCTCACCCCGCTCCAGCATTCCCTCCTCGACAAGTTCCGAGATGATCCGATGCGCGGTCGCCTTGGGCATATCGGCTCTGCGCGCTATTTCAGACAGCTGAAGTTCCGGCTCGCCCGGACGAAAGCAACGCAGAACGCTCAGGCCGCGCGCGAGCATCGAACGAGTGTGCTGAACGGACAAGGACACCTCCGTAAGAGCCTGGTGGAGGGGGTGCAGGACGCGCCGGCGCATGCGCCGGCGGGCGCGCGAACTCCCCGGTCTCACCGATTGCACGTGCAGAGACATCGGATAGAGGAGCCACTCCCCGGCGATGAAAGTGCCACACGACACACGAAAGCCGACCAGCCCCCGACAACACGGCCCCCTTTCGCCACCCTCCGTATCACCACGAGCGGCGCCCGAGTCGGGGCCGAAAGATGTACGGGTGGAAAACTGTAGCAGTGCAGGAATAGTCACCATGACTTTGCCGCAACGATCCGGTCATTCTGCACACGCTTATAAGGAGGGGTTTGGAGGTGCGACGCCCCCTGTTGACGCAGGGAAAGGCGTATGGGGTCCATGCGACAGGGATGGACTTCGCAGGCTGCCCACAGCGGACAAATGACGGGAACCAGTCATCCCGTCGCACATCACCGTGCACTCGCCGCCTGCGCCGTCGGTGGCCGCAAAGCACCGGAGGGCGCGGCGACCCGGTGGGCCAGGGGCGCCTGCGCGGTCAGGCCACGATCGACGAGGAAGGCCCACGTGCCGGCGATGGCCATGTCGGTCGTCTTCCCGGGATCCGGCTACCGCTCTCGCACTTCAGTCGACGTGCCGAACCGGCTCCGCTCCGGTCTGGATCAGGAAGTCGGTGAGCACTTCGGCGAGTCGTTCGGGCTGATCCTCAGGGATCAGAGTGGACGAGTCCGCGATCTCGATCAGCCGCCCCTGCGGGTACAGCTCGGCCAACCGGGGGCCGTGCTCGCGTGGCATCAATCGGTCCTCGGTGGCCCAGACGACCAGTACGGGACGATCGAAGTCGCTCAGGCGCTCGCTCCAGGCGAGCAAGGTCTCACGGTTCGGGGCCCCGGTGGCGAACTTCGCGAAATCCCTGCGAATGGCCCTGCTTCGAGTGGCCGGAGCGAACCAGTCGTCCATGATCTCGTCGGGGATCCCGCGCAGGCTCATCCCGCCGTATCCGCCCCGGTTGTGGCGGAACGCGGGAAGGCGCATGAGCCTCGTCAGGAGCCGGACGCCGCCGGGGACCCCACACACCCGGGCCATGACCTTGGCGGGCCCGGGAGGAAAGTTGTCGAAGGCCTCGCAGGCCACCAGTACCAGGCGCGCGACTCGCTGCGCCCGCCCTTCCGACACCAGGAACTGGCCCCCACCCCAGTCGTTGAGCACGAGAGTCACCTCGTCGAGACCGAGTGCCTCGATGAACTCCCCCAGCAGCAGGGCGACACCGCGCTGGGACAGGTCGGCATCCGGGTTCATCGGGTGACGGTGGCCACCGAGGGGCAGCGTGGGCAGGACACAGCGGTATCCGTCCAAGCGCGGGACGACCTTGCGCCACTGGGTCTCGTTCATGGGCAGGCCGTGGCCGAACACCAGCACAGGCCCTTCTCCCCCGGTGTCCTGGAAGTCGATCGGTCCGGACGACAACTCGACCCTGGGCATCGCGCCCCCTCTAGATAGATCGTTCTACTGTAATCTTGGAGCGAAGAGAGGCGGAACGCAATGGGACGGTCGGACACACGAGCCAGGATCCAGGGTGCCGCCACGGTGCTGTTTCGTCGCCACGGCTACGCGGCCACCGGCCTGAAGCGCATCGCGGCGGAGGCGGACGCACCGTTCGGCTCGATCTACCACTTCTTTCCCGGTGGCAAGCAGCAACTGGCCGAGGACGCGATCCGAACGTCCGGAACCGAGTACGGCCGCATGGTGCTGGCCCTGCTGGACAGCGTGCCGGACCCGATGGAATCCCTCGTGCACGCATTCGAAGCGGCCGCGAACGACCTTGCGGCTGCCGACTACGCCGACGCGTGCCCGATCGGGACGGTGGCACTGGAGGTCGCCGGCAGCGATGAAGTGCTGCGGGTCGCGACGGCGGAGGTGTTCGAAGAGTGGGTCGATGCCGCGACGCAGTGGTTCGGTCGCTGGGTGGCCGAACCGGAGAGGGCACGGTCCCTCGCGTACTCGATGGTCATGATGCTGGAGGGGGCCTTCATGCTGAGCCGGGCCGCCCGCGATCCGGAACCGCTCCGCGTGGCAGGCCGGTCGATGGCCGAGTTGTTGCGCACGGCTCGCCCTCGGACGAGTGAGGACTGATCTCGGGCAGCGTCATGGCCCGCCGGCGCGCGAGCGCGCCCACTGACCGACCCGGGCGCCGCCCGACGTGCGGGCGTTCCACGGGGCTCGCCGCGGGCGGGCCTACGGGGCGGGAGTCGCGGGTTCCCGCGGAGCGGCGGTCGGGGATTCGCGTGGGGTCGGCGGTCGGCATGCGGTGCGCGCGTCGTCTTCCTCCGTGCGCGGCCAGAACCGCCCTTCGAGGGCCTCGGCGCTGCGGTTGAGCCGGACCAGGACGTCCTCCAGCTCCCGCACTTCCTCGGGGGACCAGCCGGCGACCACCCGGGCCAGGCAGGACCGGTTGACCTCACGGTCTTGGGCGAGCCGGCGCCCGCCTTCAGCGGTGATGCACAGCTTGCGGGCCATGCCGCCTTCGGGGTCCGCGACGCGCTCGGCCAGTCCGCAGCGCAGCAGCGCGGCCGTCTGGCGGTTCACCGTCGAGGTGTCGAGCGCGAAGGCGTCCGCCAACTGTCCGATGGACATGGGGCCTTCCGTGTCGATCCGGCTGAGCAGCAGGTACGCCGACCGCTCCAGGCGTTCGGGGTCGCGCTCGCGCCGGGCAAGCACCTGGTGCCGCGAGAGCAGCATCAGCTCCCGCTCCAGTTTCTCCAGCACTGCGCCTCCCGTTTATTCCGGCGCCCCATTATCGCGGACCTGTGCGCCCGAGGGGACCGGCGGCCCCCGCGCGGCTCGCCTGCGGGCGAGCCGCTCGACGGTCGGACGCGGCAATATGCATGATACATAGAGTGTGTACTATGCACTTCTCGTTGCCGTCCGACGAGCCACAGCCTCACTCCGGAGGATCCGCATGACCGGCACCACGTCCACCGCTTCCCGCGCGGCCGAGATCCTGTCCCGGCCGATCAAGCTGAACGGCCTGACCGTCCCCAACCGCATCGCGATGGCGCCGATGACGCGGATGTTCTCCCCCGGCGGCGTGCCCGGCGAGGATGTCCAGGCGTACTACGCCGGCCGGGCCGCCGCCGGGGTGGGCTTGATCGTCACCGAGGGCACCTACGTCGGTCACGACTCCGCCGGGCAGAGCGACCGGGTCCCGCGGTTCCACGGCGAGGACCAGCTGGCGGGGTGGGCGAAGGTCGCCGCGGCCGTGCACGAGGCGGGCGGCACGATCGTGCCCCAGCTGTGGCACATAGGCATGGTGCGCAAGCAGGGCGAGGCACCGTATGCCGACGCCCCCGCTGTCGGCCCCTCCGGCATCCGCGTCGACGGCACCGAGGGGACCGGCAGGGCGATGACCCGCACCGACCTCGACGACGTCATCGGCGCGTTCGCCGACGCCGCCGCGGAGGCCGAGCGGATCGGCTTCGACGGAGTCGAACTCCACGGTGCCCACGGCTACCTGCTCGACCAGTTCCTGTGGGAGCGGACCAACCGCCGCACCGACACCTACGGCGGCGACGCGGTGGCCCGTACGAAGTTCGCCGCGGAGATCGTGGCCGCGGTCCGCGAGCGCGTCCCGGCCGACTTCCCGGTGATCTTCCGCTACTCCCAGTGGAAGCAGGAGGCCTACGACGCCCGCCTCGCGCAGACCCCGCAGGAGCTGGAGGCGATCCTGGCCCCGCTGGCGGCGGCGGGCGTCGACGTGTTCCACGCCTCCACCCGGCGCTACTGGCTCCCGGAGTTCGAGGGCTCCGACCTGAACCTGGCGGGCTGGACCAAGAGGCTGACCGGCCGGCCGACCATCACCGTCGGCTCGGTCGGCCTCGACGGCGACTTCATCCGCGCCTTCGCGGGCGAGGGTGCGGCGCTCGGCGACATCGACAACCTCCTGGACCGCATGGAACGCGAGGAGTTCGACATGGTCGCCGTCGGCCGGGCACTGCTCCAGGACCCGCAGTGGGCGGCGAAGGTCCTGGGCAACCGCTTCGACGAGCTGAAGCCGTACGACGCCGCGGCGCTCAAGTCGCTCAGCCGGTAGCCCTCAGCCGGCAGCCGGAGCCGTTCGGACCGGACGCCCGAGGACGCCCCGTGACATCGGTTCGCCGAGGTCACGGGGCGTTCGCGCGCCGGCCGGTCGACAGTCGCCGGGCGTCCGAGGTTCGGGGTTCGGTGAAGCCCACGGCATCGGCACAAGCACGCGCCCGGCCGGCGACAGGCCCGGGCCGGCGGCACGGGGACGTGGGCTGTCGGACCGGGCCCGGGACCCGCCCCAGCGCGCCCCGCACGGCACGGACTTCGCCGCCGACCGGCCGCGCGCCAGTACCGTGGCGGGCGAGCCGGGCGACGCGGCCGCGTGGGGGATCCAGGGGCCTCAGGGGCGGGGCGGGCGGGTGGCGGTGTCGAGGTAGAAGGCGTCGATGCTCTGGACGGCCCGCTCGAAATCCTCCAGGTTGACCGGCTTGTTCACGTACGCGTTGGCGTGGCTGCCGTAGGCGCCGGCGACGTCGTCGGGGGCTGTGGAGGTGGTCAGGATCACGACGGGGATGGTCTGGAGGTCCTCGTCGCCCTTGAGGACCTTGAGCAGGTCGCGCCCGTTCATCCGCGGCATGTTGAGGTCGAGGACGATCAGGTCCGGGCGGACGCTGCCCGGGGCGCGGAGGTGTTCCAGTGCCGCGACTCCGTCGGTGACCTGGACCAGGTTGCGGGCCCCGCGTTCGGAGAGGGCTTCCTCGATGAGCAGGGCGTCGGCCATGTCGTCCTCGACGAGCAGGACGTCGAAGGGACGTGCCGGGCTGATCGTCATCGTCTGCTCCGCGGGGGCTTCGTCGGTGTGGTTGAAGAGCCCCGGCCACCGTCGCCGGGCTCCCTGGCGGGTCATCCCGCAGGCCGCCCCGATCTGCGGGTAACCGGCCCCCGCTCGGGCGGCCGTCTTGGCGGCCTCCCGCTGGAGCCGTTCGGTGGCCTCTTGCAGCTGGTCCAGCAGGTGGAGCAGGGCGAGGGCCTGCGCGGGATCGTTGGCCGCCGGGTCCTCGGGGACTTCCAGCAGTCGGTAGGCCAGGCGCCGCGCGAGGTCGGCGACCGCCGCGTCCGCGACGGCGGCCGTCTCCCGCGGTGTGGTCCGCAACACGAAGTTCTTGCCAGGCATACCCGGCACCCTAGGGCCCCGCTCGGGCTCGCCACAACACGGGTTGCCTCCCCTCTAGAGTAGGGCAGCTGTCCGCTGTCCAAGGCGGCTTTCGCGACGAGGAGTTCACACGATGACCGGCGATCAAGGGCAGCCGCGCGCAAGGCGGCTCTCCACGTGGACGACCCGGCGCTGGCTGCGCGTCGGGGTGGCCGCGTCGTTGGTGGTCCTCACCCTGCTGGGAACCACGGGAGCATGGGTGCTGGGGCGAACCTCGTCCATCAGCGACAACCTCGTCGACGTACGCTCCCCCGCGTTGAGCACGGCGCTGCGGCTGGAATCCGCGGTCCTCAACCAGGAGACCGGCATCCGGGGCTACGGACTGACCGGAACCCCGGACTTCCTCACCCCCTACCGGCAGGGCCTCACCGAACAGGAGGCGGACGTCACGCGTCTCGCGGAACTCCTGCGGGGCGACGACGCGGCTCTGAAGGATCTGGG
The DNA here is from genome assembly GCF_041431415.1 of Streptomyces sp. NBC_00513. GTDB lineage: Bacteria > Actinomycetota > Actinomycetes > Streptomycetales > Streptomycetaceae > Streptomyces. Next base: position 7,713,520 of record NZ_CP107845.1, on the reverse strand, counting down.
AACCGTGCGGGAGCGCCTGGAGCGGTGGCAGGAGCGGATCGCCCAGCCGATCGCCGCCTCACCGCCGGGGACGCCCTCCCCGCTGGTCGCCGAACGCGCCGTCGAGGGCAAGAGCACCTTCGACGAGGTCCGGGCGGCCATGACCGCGCAGCAGGACCGCCTGCGCGAGGAACGGGCACGGGCCAGGGAAGACCTCCTGGCGACGATGACGCTTCGGAACTCGCTGTTCGCCACCATCGCCTTGGTGATCGTGCTCTTGGCCGCGCTCGTCTTCGAAGGACTGCGCCGCGGCATCAACACACCCCTGGAGCAACTCGGTGCGCAGGCGCGGGCCATCGCCGGCGGCGACTTCGAGCACCCCATCACTCCCAGCGGCCCCGCCGACCTGCGGCACCTCAGCGGCGAGATCGACTTCATGCGCCACCGTCTGGTGAGGGAGCTCGCCTTCGTCGAAGCGGCCCGGCTGCGACTGGACGCGCAGGCCGCCGATCTGCAGCGATCCAACGCGGAGCTGGAACAGTTCGCCTACGTGGCCTCGCACGACCTCCAGGAACCCTTGCGGAAGGTCTCCAGCTTCACTCAGCTCCTGCAGCGCCGCTACGGAGGACAGCTCGACGCCAAGGCGGACCAGTACATCGACTTCGCCGTCGACGGCGCGAACCGCATGCAGACCCTCATCAACGACCTCCTCGCCTTCTCCCGCGTCGGACGCGTCCACAAGACGAACCAGAGCGTCGAACTCGACAAGACGCTGGAGGGGACCGTGTCCGCGCTGAGCGTCGCCATCGAGGAGAGCGGAGCACAGGTCACTCACGACCCGCTGCCGACGCTGGTCGCCGACCCCACGCAGATGGGCATGCTCTGGCAGAACCTGATCGCCAACGCCGTCAAGTTCCGCCGTCCGGACGAGCCGCCGCGCATCCACGTGGCGGCGGCGCGGGAGGGCGACCTGTGGCGGTTCACCGTCACGGACAACGGGATCGGCATCGCCCCCGAGTACACCGACAAGGTGTTCGTGATCTTCCAGCGCCTGCACACCAAGGACGTCTACTCCGGCAACGGCATCGGCCTCGCCATGGTCAAGAAGATCGTCGAATTCCACGGCGGCACCATCACCATCGACCCCGACTACCGCGACGGCGCCCGGATCACGTTCACCCTGGCACCCGTACCCGCCGAACGCCCCGGACCCGACGCGATGCCCGAGGCGATCCGCGTCGGAGCGGAGCCGCGACCATGACCAACGCCACGGCGGGCTCCCCCGACGAGCCTCTGTACCGCATCCTGCTCGTCGAGGACGACGAGGGCGACGCCCTGCTCGTCGAGGAACTCCTCCACGACACCGGAATGCGGTTCGAGCTCACCACCCGAACCACCCTCGCCGAGGCCCGCGTCGAACTGGCCGCCCACCGAATCGACTGCGTCCTCCTCGACCTGCACCTGCCGGACATCTGGGGCGTCGACGCGGTCGCCACCGTCCGCGGCCTGGCCCCCCACACCGCGGTCATCGTCCTGACCGGCCTGTCCGAGGCACAGGCCGGCACCGAGGCCATGGCCGCAGGCGCCCAGGACTTCCTCGTCAAGGGCAAGGTCGACGCCGAACTCCTGCACCGCACCATCCGCTACGCCGTCTACCGCAGCCAGACCGAACAGGCCGCCGCGGAGGCCCAGGCCACCCGCCTGCGGACGGAGGAGAACGCCCGTCTGGAACGCGGTCTGCTGCCCCGCCCCATCCTCGACACCTCCACGGTCACCGTCACCACCCGCTACCTCCCCAGCGCCGAACACGCCCTGCTCGGAGGCGACTTCCTCGACGTCGTCGAGGGCGACGACGGGGTGCTGCACGCCGTCATCGGTGACGTCAGCGGACACGGACCCGACGCGGCCGCCCTCGGCGTCTGCCTGCGCATCGCCTGGCGCACCCTCATCCTCGGCGGACACCGCGGCACAGACCTCCTCCATCTGATGCAACGCATCCTGATCGCCGAACGCGCCGGCCTGCCCATGTTCGCCACCTGCACCCTCCTGACCCTCGACGAAGCCACCGCGACCGCGACCGTCCACCTGGCCGGCCACCACGAACCCCTCCTCACCACCGCCGAGGACACCCGGGAAGTGGCCGCCGCGCATGGCATCGCCTTGGGCTTCGCCCCCAGACTCCGCAACTGGACGGCCACCGTCATCCCGCTCCCGGAAGCCGGTGCCCTCACCCTCTACACCGACGGCCTCACCGAAGGACACAACCACACCCCCACCGGCCGGCTCGAAGTCGAAGGCCTGCTCGGACTCATCGACCGCCGGCCGCCGGCGGACCCCGCCGCGCACGTCGACCGGCTCATCAAGGAAGCACGGGCCCTCAACGCCGGACGTCACACCGACGACATCGCGATCCTCCGCCTGGACTGGAACTTCCGGCAGAGCCGACGCCCCTGAGACACCCGGGCGACGGTAGTCACATGATCGGGTGAACGGGTCCGGTACGGGCCGCCCGGGCACACCCGCACGTGTCGTGCCCCGGCGCCGGCCGCAGCGCGCGGGCGTCCACGACTCAGGGCGCGGCGGCGTCCCAGGCCGCCTTGATCATCCGGAAGACCTCGTCCACCGTGGCCCCGGGATCGTCCGCCCGGCAGGCCAGCGCGTAGGCGTCGATGGCGAACCGCGCGGTCGCCCGGCAGGCGGTCGCACTCCGGGACAGGTGGGGATCGGCGGTCAGTGCCCCTGCCAGCGCCTGCGCGTGACGCAGGCTCATCGATTCCTCGTATTCCCGCAGGGCGGGTGACCCCTCGATCATGCGTCGGACGGAGGCACCGCCCTCCGCCGTGCAGTGCCGCACCAGGGCCTGGACCTCGCGGTGCAGCGCCGGGATGAGCGGCTCGTGCGGAGGCCGGTCGGATACCGCTCGCGTGAGTCGCTGCTCGAAGTCCTGGTCGCGCTCGAAGACCAGGGCCTCCTTCGAGGCGAAGTGGGCGAAGACGGTGGTGACGGCCACGTCTGCCTCGGCCGCCACGTCACGGATGCCCACGGCCTCGTATCCGCGCTCCATGAAGAGGCGCAGCGCGGTGTCGGCGATCTTCTGACGGGTCGCGGCCTTCTTGCGTTCGCGGCGTCCGGAAGGCTCGGTCATGCCGTGACACTACCAGGTATGAATTCATAACCGTTGTGAAACCCTAACCGTTAGGGCTATCTTCGATCGCATGAGGAAAATCAGCTTCGCCGAGTTCGGCGGTCCCGAGGTCCTGCGCCTGGTGGAAGCCGAGGAGCCCCACGCGGGCCCCGGTCGGATACGCATCGCCGTACGGGCGGCGGGAGTCAACCCCGTCGACTGGAGGATCCGGGAGGGCCAGGTCCTGGGAGCCCATCCGGTCGAGCTGCCCGCCGGGGTCGGACTGGACGCCGCGGGGGTGGTGGATGAGGTCGGCGAAGGCGTCGAGGGGGTCGAGGTCGGCGACCGCGTGTTCGGCGAAGGCGCCGACACGTACGCCGAATTCGCCGTGCTGTCGGCCTGGGCCCGGATGCCCGAGGGACTGGCCTTCGAGGAGGCGGCCGGGTATCCGTCGGTGGTGGAGACCGCGCTGCGCGTCATCCGCGAGGTCGGCGTGCGGCCCGGGCAGACGCTGCTGGTCAGCGGCGCGTCCGGCGGCGTCGGGTCGGCGGTGCTGCAGATCGCCCGCGCGCGCGGGATCACGGTGATCGGCACGGCGGGGGCCGCGAACCAGGACTATCTGCGCGGCCTGGGCGCCCTCGCCACGACGTACGACGAGGGCTGGGTCGAACGGGTGCGGCACCTGGGCCGGGTCGACGCGGCCCTGGATCTGGCCGGCTCGGGCGTGATCCGCGAACTCGTCGAGCTGACCGGGGACCCGCGCAAGGTCGTCTCCATCGCCGACCTCGGTGCGCCGCAGCTGGGCGTCCGGTTCTCCGGCGTGGCCGGGAGCGTGCCGGACGCGCTCGCCGAGGCCGTTGACCTCATCTCCCGGGGCAGGCTCCACATCCCGGTCGAGAAGTCGTACCCGCTCACCGAGGCAGCGGCGGCGCACTCTGACAGCCGCGCGGGCCACACCCGGGGGCGCCGGGTCCTGGTCGTTTGAGCCGCGGCCGGCCCGGCGCGAGGAGGGGCAGCGGGACGAGACGCCGTCGGCAGAGCCTCGTGCCCATCCCCCGCCTGGTGGAGGTGATGCGGGAGGCGAGGACCCGGGCCGCTCGCCGGGCGGGTTCACCACCGAGGTCCACCTGGGCCCGGACGGTTGCTGCCGCCCGCCGTCCCTGGTCGTCATCCCGGGGCGGCGGGCGGATCGCACGCGGTTCGAGTCCGTACCGGAGCAGCCGGCGTCATCCGGCTCCGCACATGATCGCCCGGCCGGCTACGGGGAGGGCAGCCGGTGTGCCGCGGCGAACGCACCGTCATGGTGGACCAGCGCGGGGGCGTCCTCGGCGACCTCGCCCGTCTCCACCTCGCCGACGACCAAGAGGTGGTCGCCGATGTGCCGGCGCTGGGTGATGCGGGCCGTCAGCCAGGCGGGCACGTCCTCCAGGAGCGGGAGCCCATCGGCCTCCCGCGTCCAGCGGACCCCCTCGAAGCGGTCGACGCCGCTTCGCGCGAACTGCCGTGCCAGCGCGGTGTTCCCGGTGCCGAGCAGGTGGACGGCGAACCGGTCCGCGCGCTGTACGGATCCCGCGGTCGAGGCGCCGAGGTCCAGGTAGAAGGCAACCAGGGGCGGCCGCAGCGACACGGAGGTGAACGAGGTGGCCGTGAACCCCGCGGGCCCGGGGACGGTGATCACCGTGACACCGGCGGCGTGCCGCCGCAGGGTGTGACGCAACACGTCGGCGGCCGTGTCGACCGCGGGAGCCACGGAGGGCTGGGTGACGGGGTCGGTGGAGATGGTCATGCCGGTTCCCTTCGGCTGGTGGAGTGCGATGTGGTGTGGAGCCGGGGGTCGTGGAGCCGGGGGTCGTGGAGCGGAGCGGGTAGGGGACGCGGGTACGCGCCGGTCACCACGCGCTCGACTCGACCACGACCACCGGGGTCAGTCCGTCCCTTACGGTCTCCAGGAAGGTGACGACCTCCGCCGCCACGGAACGGTGCTGCACGTCGTTGAGGACGTCGTGGTGGGCGCCGCGGACCAGCGAAAGCCGGGCACGGGGCAACGACTTGGCGACCCGGGCGAGATCCTCGTGGTCGGCCAGTGGGTCGGCGTCGCCGATGAGCAGCAGTGTCGGGGCGGCGACGGTGCCCTCGTACACGGCGTCGAGCAGGGAGTCCGGGACCGGTTCGGCCAGCGACCCCCGGCGGACCTCGGCGTCGTCGCTCAGCACGCCCCGGTGCGTGGGGCAGGCGGTGCGTACGTCGAGTTCGGCGTCCCAGGTGTCCACCGAGCCGGTGGCGTGCCCCGGCAGCCCGGCGAGGACGACCCCGTCCGGTTCCAGGGCCTGCGCCTGCGCCTGCCGGGTCAGGAGCGCCGCCACGGCGGCGGCACCCGCGTCGGCTCCGACCAGTACCAACGGCCGTACCACGCCGTCGCCGTCGGCGGTTCCCTCCACGGCTCGCGCGAGCCGGGCGCCGAAGTCGACCGACGTGCCGCCCGGGAGCTCGTCCTCGGCCTGCGGCGGGTCGACGACCCGCACCCGGTAGGCGTCGGCGGCGAGTCGCTTGCCGAACCGCGCGTACGTGGCCCGGGTCTCCCCTCGGCCGGGCACCACGATGACCGTGCCGCGGGTGAGGAGACCCTCGGGGGCGTGGTGGTCGGTGTGGCCGGCGATCTCGGCGTTGCCGGCCCTGTCAGTGGGAACGGTGTGCTGGGTCATCTCATGCTCCTGCGGGCGTGGGGTCGGGCGGGGTGCCGGTCGAGGGCTTCCAGCCCAGAGCCGGCGCCACCTGCGTCGCGATGAGTTCGAGGGCACGCAACGCCGCGTCGTGATCCGGAACGGCCGGGTTGAACTGGGTGATCAAGTCGGTCGCGGCGTACTCCACCTCGTCGGAGCCGCTGCCGACTCCGATCTCGACCCGGCCGTCGCTGAGCGCGTCGACGGTGGAAACGTCCTCGGCGAGGCGGACCGGATCCTCCAGCGGGAGGACCGTGACGGCGGTGCCGAGGCGGATGCGGCGGGTTCTCGCCGCGGCGTGGGCGAGGAAGGTCCACGGTGAGGACAGGCCGCCTCCGCCCTGGGAGACGTGGTGCTGGGCGACCCATCCCACGTCGAAACCGAGTTCGTCCGCGGCGACGAAGAGTTCCTGGGCGTTGCGGTAGCTCCGGCGGGGGTCGTCGCCCCGGCCCTGGACGTGGGTGAGGAAGCCGAGTCTGAAACGCGGGGTCTCGATGGTCACGGGCGGCTGCCTTCAGCGGTGCGGGTCCCGTCGGCGGCGTCGTGGCCGGATGCGGCGGCCGGCGGGGTCGCGGTCGCGGTCGGGAATCGGACGGTGTGCACGTCGCGCCCACCGGTCACCGCAACTTCGGTCATGACCGGTCCTCAGCTGTTCAGGAGCTGGGGTGCGCGGCTGTGGCGGTTGGCCGGGATCGGCAGGCCGAGGTTGCCCCGCAGGGTGTCGGCCGCGTACTCGGTGCGGAACAGGCCGCGCTTCTGCAGCCGCGGGACCACTCCGTCCACGAAGAGTTCGAGGTCGTCGCCGGTGCGGAAGGCGAGGTTGATGCCGTCGAAGGTGCCGGCCTCGAACCACTTCTCGATGGTGTCGGCGACGGTGTCCGGTGAGCCGACGAAGGGTGAGCGGTGGAACTCGTTCACCAACGCGCCGACTTGGCGGAGTGTGAGGTTCTCGGTGCGGGCCCGCTCGATGAGCTTGGCCGCGCCCGTCCGGCCCCCCTTCTCCGCGAGGTGCGCGACGTCGGGGAAGGGGGCGTCCAGGTCGTGCGCGCTGAAGTCGTACGCGCCGAAGGACCGGCCGAGCAGGGCCAGGTTGCGGTCGAAGTCGTTGTCCTCCTCGAAGATCTCCCGCTCGCGGAGCCGGGCGGCCTCGTCGGTGGCGGCGACGACCGGACCGCCGTGGATGAAGATCTTGATGTGCTCGGGATCGCGGCCGTACGCGGCGGTTCGTGTCTTGATGTCGGAGTAGTACGCCTGCGCCTGCTCCAGGGAGCCTCCGGGTGCGTAGATGCCCTCGGCCACCTGTGCGGCGAGGTCGCGGCCCTCCTCGGAGACCCCGGCCTGGAAGATCACCGGCTGGCCCTGCGGGGAGCGGGAGAGGTTGAGGGGCCCCGCCACGTCGAAGTGCTCGCCGCGGTGCTCCAGCGCGTGCAACTTCGAGGGGTCGAGGAAGACGCCTCGATCCGGGTCGGCCGGGAACGCGTCGTCCTCGTAGGAGTCCCACAGGCCGCGGGCGACCTTGACGAACTCCACGGCGCGGCCGTATCGGGTGGTGTAGTCGAGGTGCTCTTCGAGCCCGAAGTTCTTCGACGTGCCGGTGTCGAAGCTGGTCACGACGTTCCAGCCGGCTCGGCCCCCGCTGATGTGGTCGAGGGAGGCGAACCGGCGGGCGAGGTTGAACGGCGAGTTGTAGGTGGAGCTCGCCGTGCCGACCAGTCCGATGTGCCGGGTGTGGGTGGCGACCGCCGACAGCAGGGTGAGTGGTTCGAGGCGGTTGAGGTAGTGCGCCGGGTACGTGGCGTTGATGAACTGGCTGTCGACGATGAACAGGGCGTCGAAGAGGGCGTGTTCGGCCGCCTTGGCCTGGTTGATGTAGTAGTTGATGTCGATGCTGGAGTTCTTCGCGACGCGCGGGTCCTTCCACAGGCCGTGCTGGCCGGGGCCGCCGACGCCGTAGGGGTGGAGTGCGAGGTGGATCGTGCGGGACATCGTGGGTCCTGTCTGTCGTGGAGGCGGTGGGATCAGGTGTGCAGGAGGGTGCGCAGGGCCTCCCGTTCGGCTCGGTCCGCCGGTGCGGAGCGCAGGGTGGGCGCGGAGCCGAGGAGCAGGCGGGTGTAGGGGTGCCGGGGGGCCCTGACGAGGTCGCGGGTGGCGCCGGTCTCGACGAGTTCGCCCCGGTAGAGGACCGCGATGCGGTCTGCGGTGCCGGCGACGGAGCCGAGGTCGTGGGAGATGAACACGAGGGCGACCCCGGCGGCGCGGAGTTCTTTGAGGATCTCCAGGACCTGGACCCGGTTGGCGGAGTCGAGGGCGCTGACCGGCTCGTCGAGGATGACCAGTCTCGGATCGGTGACCAGGGCGCGGGCCACCGCCACGCGCTGGCGCTGACCGCCGGACAGCTCTCCGGGCAGCCGGCCGAGCAGTTCCTCGGAGAGGTGGACGCGGGCGAGGAACGAGCGGACCCGCGCGGCGGCCTGCCCGGGCGCGACGCCCCGTATGAGCAGCGGCTCGGCCAGGGACTCCTCGACGGTGAGGTCCGGGTCGAGGCTGCGCAGCGGGTCCTGGAAGACGTACTGGACGATGCCGCGGCGCCGCAGGCCGCGCCACTGGCGGCGGTCGTGGTGGGTCACCTCCTCGCCGGCGACGCGGATCGAGCCCGCCGAGGGGCGGACCAGGCCGAGGACGGTGCGGGCGAGGGTGGACTTGCCTGAGCCCGTCTCGCCGATGATGCCGAGGGTCTCCCCGGGCGCGATGCTCAACGACACTCCGCGCAGGGCGTGTTGACGTCGGCGGCGCGGGCCGTAGTGCACGTCGAGGTCGGTGACTTCGAGGACCGGCCCCGGCGGCCGAGTGGCGGCGTCAGGGGCTTCGGGAGCGGGTGCGACGGTCACGACGCCTCCTGGGGTGCGAGGAACTTGTCTAGGCCGTACTGCTCGTGCTCGGCGATGAGCAGTCGGGTGTACTCGTGCCGCGGCTGGTGGAGCACGGCCCGCGTCGGGCCCTGCTCCACGACGTGGCCCTGGCGCATCACCAACACCTCGTCGCACAGTTGGGCGACGACGGCCAGGTCGTGGGAGACGACGACGAGGGCCAGCCCGGCGCTCTCGCGCAGGTCGGCGAGCAGGTCGAGGATCTCTGCCTGGACGGTGACGTCGAGGGCGGTCGTGGCCTCGTCGGCGATGAGGATCCGCGGGTCCGCGCAGATCGCGGCCGCGATCAGGACGCGTTGGAGCATGCCTCCGGACAGCTCGTGCGTGTACTGGCCGTAGACCAGTTCCGGATCGCGCAGGTGCACCGCCCGCAGGAGTTCGACGGTGCGCCGGCGTGCGTCCCGCCGTCCCAGCCCCTTCTTGACGCGCAGCACCTCGGTGATTTGCGGGCCCACGCGGATCGAGGGGTTCAGATAGGAGGCGGGGTCCTGGAAGACCGCGCCGATCGTGGCACCGCGCAGGGCGGTCCACTGTCGAGGCGTCAGGGCGGCGATGTCCGTGCCGACGATCTCGACCGAGCCGGCGGTGATCTCGAAGTGCGGGGGCAGGATGCCGAGCGCGGCCCGGCAGGTGAGGGTCTTGCCGCTGCCGGACTCGCCGACGATGCCGACCGTCCGGCCGGGTGCGAGGTCGAAGCTCACCCCGTGGACGATCCGGCGCCCGGTGACGTGATCGGTGATGTGCACGTCGCGTACCGAGAGCACCGGTGGGGCCGTGGGGCCGCCCGGAGCGGACGGTTCACCGCGGGTGCTGCCCGGGAGGTGCTCGGGGACGGTTTCGTGGGACAGCGTCGTCATCGCGTGCCTCCGGCGGGGACGGGGTCGGGGTCGGGCTTCTTGAGCCGGTTGGCTTGGGCCCTGCGGGTGTTGACCAGGGCGTGGCCGGCTTCCCCGGAGACGTCACGGATCGTGTCGGCGAGCAGGTTGGCGGCCCAGACGGTGACGGTGATCAGCAGGGCGGGTGCGACGGGGGCCCATGGTTGGTGGCTGAGGTAGCCCAGGTCCGAGGCGAGCAGACCGCCCCAGGTGGGCGCGGGAGGCTGGATGCCGATGCCGAGGAAGGTGAGGCTGGAGACGATGATGAAGCCGAGGCCGATGGTCTGGGCGAGCGCCACCGCGATCGGCGGGAGCACCTTGGTCCAGACGTGTCGGCGTACGACCCAGCCGATCGAGGCGCCGGAGATGAGCGCGGCCTCCACGTACTGCGAGCGGGCCACGGCGAGGGTGGCCGCGCGGGCCACCCGGTAGAGGAGGGGCGAGACCAGGGTGCCGGTGACGAGCATGGCCTGGGTGAGGCCGTTGCCGAGCAGGGCGATGACGGCGACGGCGAAGAGCAGGAACGGCAACGCGACGAGCGTGTCGGCGAGCCGGAGGGTGAGCCACTCGAAACCGCGCCCGAGATGGACGGACAGGATGCCGGGTATCGCGCCGACGGCGAGCGCCGTCAGGGCGACTTCGAGCGAACCGAGGACGCTCACGCGGGAGCCGTCCAGGAGGCGGCTCAGCACATCGCGGCCGAGGTGGTCCGTGCCCAGCCAGTGCGCTCCGGAGGCGGAGGCGAGCGGGTGTTCGCCGGTGGCCAGCGGATCCTGCGGGGCGAGCAGGGGGCCGAGGGCCGCGAGCAGCAGGATCAGGGTGAGGATGGCGACGGCGGTCCGTCCGGATGTGAGTGCGAGAACGCGACGCACCATGGTCACACCCCCCGTTGGGCTGCCGGCGTCACGCGGGCCAGCAGCAGGTTGACGATCAGGTTGAAGGTGACGACCAGGGCGATCGACACCACGAGGACGCCCTGTACGGCCGGTACGTCGCCGGCCTGGGCCGCGTCGTTGGCGAACCGGCCGAAGCCCTGGAGGCCGAAGATCCACTCCGTGACGACGGAGGCTCCGACCAGGGCGGGGAACTTCAGGCCCAGGGTGGCGAGTACCGGCCCGAGGCCGTTGCGCAGCACGTGCCCGAAGAAGATCCGGCGCGGGCTCAGCCCCCGTACCAGCGCGCCCGTCACGTAGTTCTCGCGGTAGGCGGCGATGAGACCGCCGCGCAGTTGGCGGGCGACGTCGGCGATGACGTCGAAGCTCAGCGCGACGGCCGGGAGGGTGATGTGGGCGAGCCACGGCCCGATTCCCTGTTCGGCGGGGACGTACCCGGCGGAGGGGAACCAGCCGAGTCCGACCGCGAGGACCACCACGAGCACGATGCCGACGACGAAGGCCGGCATCACCGAGATCAGGGTGACGAACCCGGTGATGGCGCGGTCGATCCACGTCGTGCGCCGCAGCGCCGCCACGGCGCCGAGGAGGAAGCCGGCCACGATGCCGATGAGGAGGGCGAACGTCGCGATGGACAGGCTCACCCCCAGGCCGAGCCCGATGAGCGTGGAGATGTCGGCGCCGTTGGCCCAGCTGGTGCCGAGCCGGCCGTGCAGGACCCCGCTGAACCAGTCCCAGTACTGGACCAGGAAGGGCTGGTCCAGCCCCCACTGGGCCTCCACCCGGTGGATCGCCTCGGGGGTCGCCTCCTCACCCAGCTGGATCCGTGCCGGGCTGAGCCCGCTCATCGACCGCAGCGAGAACGTCACGAAGGTCGCGACCAGGAAGACGGGGACGAAGATGGCGACCGACCGGGCCACGGCTGCCAGGACGCGGACCGCCGCGTGTCGCACCCGGGTCAGGGCGGCCCCGCGACGGCGGGCGGCCGCGGCGGGGTGGGCGGTGGTGGTCACGGGGTTGCCTCCTCTCTGTGGTGGACGGGAGTCAGTTGCCGGAGATGGTGACGCCGGTCCAGTCGATGTGCGCCGGGTTCTTGGGCAGGGCGGAGATCGACTTGCTCTTGGCGATGAGGTTCGGCGAGGAGTACGTGAAGACCAGCGCCTTGCTCTGTAGACCGGCCCGGGTCGCCGCCCGCAACACCTTCGGGTAGTCGGGCGCGTCCAGCGGGGTCTGGCGGACCTTCGCGATGGCCGCCTCGAAACCGTTCGGCTCGTAGGGCGAGCTGAGGTTGAGCGGGCCGTTGGGGCCGAAGTGGGCGGTGAGTGTCTGCGCGGCCGAGTCGCGGCCGGTGGTGCCGTAGAGCGAGAAGGTCAGGTCCTTGGCGAAGAAGGGGTTGGACCAGTTCTTGTCGATCTTGATGGTGACGGTGACACCGACCTTGGCCAGCTGCGACTGGACGATCTCGGCCTGCGGGTCTTCGTTGGGGATGACCAGGTTGAGCTTGATGTCCCCGGGCTTGTGGCCCGCTTCGGCGAGCAGTTGTCGCGCCTTCGCCGGGTCGTACGGGTGGGTGTTCTCGGACTCCGGGTCGTAGGCGACGTATCCCTTGGGGAACGGCTGGTTGGTCACCGAGCCGTGGCCGAAGGTGAGTTTGTCGACGAACTCCTGGCGGTTGACCGCGTAGCGCACGGCGTCGACGACCTTGTCGTTGTCGAACGGCGCCTTGTTGATGTTGAGGCTGATGTTCGAGGCGTTGAAGCCCGGCTGCACGAAGACGTCCAGGCCGGCCTTCTCGGCGGCGTCCGCCTGACTGGGCTTGATGTCGGCGAAGTTGTAGACGCCGGTCTGCAGGCCGTTGACGACCGTGGAGGCGTCGGGGGCGGAGGTGAGTTCGACGTTGTCGATGTGGATGTTCTTCGCGTCCCAGTACGCCGGGTTCTTCTTCAGGACCGCCTTGGTGCCCGGGACCAGCTGGGTGATGGTGAACGGGCCCGCGCCGACCGGGTTCTGGTCCAGTTTCTCGGGAGTGGCGGCGGCCTTGGGGCTGGCGATCTGCAGGACCCGCTGACCGAGCAGCTGGGGTATCTGGTAGTCGACCTGAGTGAGGTGGAGTACCGCGTCCAGGCCGTTGGCATCGACGGACTGAATGGATGTCAGGTCTCCGAAGAGTGCCGAGTTCTTCTGCTTCTTGGCCCGCTCGACGGCGTCCTTGACGGCTGTGGCGTCGAGCGGCACGCCGTCGGTGAACTTCAGCCCGGGGCGCAGGTGGAAGGTGACCTGGTCGCCCTTCTCGTTGTACTCCCAGCTCTCGGCGAGGTCCGGGACGGCGTTGCCGGTCTCGTCGGTACGGGTCAACGAGGCGTAGACCAGGGCGAGTTCCCGGAACTGGGCGCCGCTGCCGGAGACGACCGGATCCCAGTGGGCCGGGAAGTAGGAGGAGGTCCACTTCAGCGTGCCGTTGCCGCCCGCACCTCCGCCGCCGGCCGAGGCGGCGCCTCCGGCGCAGGCGCCGAGGGCCGGGGTGAGCACGGCGACGAGGGCGGTGGCGAGGATCGCGAGGCGCGGCCGGGCGATGTGACGCGCCGGCGGGACGTCCGGTCTGGAGCTGTGGGGCATGAGGTGTGTGGACATCTCAATCTTTCCTGTGACGTGGCCCGGTCTGGGGCGGGGGAAAGCGCGGAGGAGGCATGGCCGGCCGGCCGCACACGGCCCGTCGACAGGAGGTCGAGGGCAGGGCGGTCGCGGCTTCGGTGCGCGGGCAGGTACGCGTGATGCCGGCGGACGGCGCCGACAGGGCCGCGAACACCGGCCGAAAGCGGAGGAAGGGGGTACGACGAAGCGTGGAACACGAGGGCTTCGACAGGGGACGTCGCGGCTCGGCGGACGGGCGGGCGGCCGGGATCGCCGGGAGCGGTCAGGCGCCCGTGGGCCGGGAGCGGCGGTCGGTCAGCGACAGAGAGCGCTGGAGGTGCGCCGCAGGTCCACGTAGCGGCACACCACACCGGGGTGCGTCGTAAGCATGGGGCACATCCTGGGGGCAGCCGCCGACGGCTGTCAATGGACACCAATTGGTGTCTCATGAGGCGGGACGCCCCCGCCGCAGGTCACAAGCCTGTCAACGGCCTGTCAGTCGGTGGAAGAACTCCCGAGCCGAACAGCCGGATGCACTGCGGCTTCCTCGGGGTGCAGCCACAGGGGACCATTGCCGGTATCCACCCGGACCGCCCGCGCCGGCGGCCAGGGGCCCTGCGCGAGCATCGGCCGCTCGGGCTCGGTCAGGCTCCGGTGACGCTCCAACGCCTGCGCCGGAGCGATCGGTTCACCGGCCACCGGCAGACCCGGTGCCAGTTCCGCGAAGGCTGCGACGTAGTCCGCGTACGGGCGCCGGCCGGGCACCGCACGGTACTGCGCGGGGGTACGGACCAACAGCGTCGGAAGGGCGTACCGGTACCCACCCTCGGTCTCCTTGGCCGCGCCGGGATGCGGCGAGCCACCCCGTACGGACCGTACTTCGGGCACCGGACGGCGCGCCTCGGCATGGTCCGCGCGCACCTGCCCGAGCACCTCGGCGCCCGCGGCGTCCACCGACAGCCGTGCCGGATCCAGGCCCGGGACACCCGCCGCCGAGGCCAACGCCAACTCGAAGGTGTCCGCCGGCTCGCCGAGGACGAAGACACTCTCCCGCAGCCGGCGCAGCACCCGCTCGGCCACGTCGGCGCCCTGCCGCTCCGCGGCCTTGGCGACGAGGGAGGCGGGCCATGAACTGGCGGCCACCCGGTCGAGCGCCACGGCGCGGGGCGCCCGCGTGTGGGCGGTGATGTCCTCGACGTAGCGCGCGTACCAGGCGGTCTCCGCCGCCGGATCGGGGGCCGGGTCCTCGTCCTCGTCGAAGAGGATGCAGAACACGCGCCGCCAGCGCACCCGGCCGTCCAGGGCCGCCCGCAACCGGCGGAAGACCGGCTCCGAACCCCACGCCCAGGGGCACAACGGGTCGGTGTACTCCACGACTTCGAGCTCCGGCGGCGGCGTCGGCACGCCGCACGGAGCCGGTGGGGCGCTCACGCGGCGCCCTCACGGGGCAGCCGTCCGGCCGCTCCCACCGGCATCAGCGAAGCCAGCGTCGCCCGGCCCAGCACCGCCGCCGCGTCCGCCTCGATCCGCTGCCACACGCCGGGCAGCCCCGCGGCGGGGCCGGGGTAGACGAGCCCGGCCAGCGGCTCGCCACGCAACGAGATCAACTCGCCGTCCACCGCCCGCGCCACGTCCAACAGGGTGATCTCACCCGCGGGCCTGCCCAGCCAGTAGCCCCCCTCGCAGCCGCGCTGGCTGCGCACCAGCCCCGCCTTCCGTAGTTCGCCCACGACGGACTTCAGGAACCGGAACGGAATCTGCTGGGAGGAGGCGATGGCCTCGCAGGTCAGCGGGCGGCTCGGCTCACATGCGAGCTCCAGGAGAGCGCGCGTGGCGTAGTCCGCCTTCGCGGAGATATGCATGCGCCCATCATGCCCGACACGCTGCCGGCCCGAAGGGCTTCAACTGCTCCGCACTCCACATTGCGGCTACGTTGCCGCAGGTGAACGGCAAAGGACACCTCTTGACATCCTTTGTGGCGGCCCCCTAGCGTCCCGGCCATGAGCGAGCCGCCCACGATTCCCGGTGAAGGTTTCCACCCGCACCTCCCCGACGCACCGGACCGCCCGACGGCGCCGCTGCGCACCCGCCTGCATCACGTACGCGCGGGCTCCCTGGACGGTGACACCGCCCAGAGCGGTGGCATGCGGAGGGTCGCGGCCGTCAGCGGCAAGACGGTCGGCTCCGAGAAGCTGTGGATGGGCCAGACCCACGTGGCGCCCTCGACCGCCTCCTCCGACCACCACCACGGCGAGTCCGAGACCGCCATCTACGTGGTCAGCGGACACCCCGAGTTCGTCTTCCTGGACGACACGAGCGACCCGGCCGAGGAGGTGCGGCTGCGCACCTCCCCCGGCGACTACGTATTCGTCCCACCGTTCGTGCCCCACCGGGAGGAGAACCCGGATCCCGCCGAGCAGGCCGTGGTCGTCATCGCCCGCAGCACCCAGGAGGCGATCGTCGTCAACCTCCCCCACCTGTACGCCCTCCCGGCCGACGAGGCCTGAGCCCTCCCCCTCGGCGGGCACCTCGCTCATGCTCAACGCACCGTTTGTGGGGCCACTACCGGGTGGCGCAGGGGTCACAGCAGGACGGGGCCGGCTCGACGCACACGGATACGGAGTCGGTGTTGTCGGTGGTGTCCGGATCCCTTTCGTTGCCGGTGACGCTCGCGGTGTTTGCGATCAGGCCGGCCTTGGTGGCCTTGGCCCGCAACACGAGGGTGGCAGTGGCGCCGACGGCCAGATCGCCCACGGTCCACTGCCCGGTGGCAGGGTCGTAACTCCCGGGTGCGCCGTCGGCTGACAGGAAGGTGAGCCCGTCCGGAAGTCGGTCGGTGACGGTGACCCCGGAGGCCTGGTTCGGGCCGGTGTTGTGGACGGTGACGCGGTAGGTCACCGTCTGGCCGACGGTGACGGTGGTCGCGTCGGCGGCCTTGGCGACGGTCAGGTCGGCGGCGGGCTTGACCTGTGTGATCTGCTCGTTGGACGTGGACGTCAAGGGCTCCGGCCTGTCGCCGAGCCGGTTCTCGTAGGAGGCGGTCGCGGTGTTGCTGATCTGCTTGCCGCCGGCGGCCCGTTCGATGGTGACCCGGTACTCCACCGTGGTTCCGGCCGGCAGGGTCTCGGTGCTGGGCAGGCTGCCTCCCTGCAACGCGGAAGCTCCGTTGCCGAGATGGAAGACGACCTTGTTCGCCGCGGCGTCGAAGTACGCCTGGTCGTCACCTTGGGCGTCGCTCTTCGCTCCCGCGTTCGGACCGTCGACGATGCGCAGCGAACCGGGCAGATACGTCGTGCCCTGCGGGATGGCGTCGGTCAGGATGAGGTTGTCGGCCCCGCCACCGCCCTCGTTCTTGGCGGTGATGCGGTAGGTGACGACGTCGCCCACCTCCAGCGGCCCCGCGGGAATCGCGGTCTTGTCGAGCACCGTGTAGGCAGCGGTGCCGAAGAAGATGCCGTCGAGGAAGTTGCCGATGCCGCGGTTTCCGCCGGCGGCGGAGATGGAACGGAAGGCGAAGCGTGTCAGCGTCTGCCCTGCCGGGACGGTGTAGGTGCCCGTGTAGTAACCCCAGGCGGTGTTGCCGTCGGTGAAGCGCCTCTGCTCCGCCGTGGAGCCCGGCGCCCCGATGTCCAGCGCCATGGTGTCGTCCCCTTGACGGCCACGGTGGTAGAGCCGCCAGTACAGCTTCGTCCCGGGGGTGGTCGGCAAGTCCTGGTAGAGGGTGGAGACCTCGTTCGCGTTGAGCTCGGCGAACTGGGCTCCCTCGGCTGCCGGTACTCCCTGGAAGCCCGAGTGCCAGAGTTCGATCCTGTGGTCGGTGGCGGTGGTGAGCCAGCCCGGAACCCGCTTGGACGCCTGCGTCTGTGAGGCGTCCGGCAGGATCTCCACGCCGGTGACGGAGGGATCTTCGAAGCTGCCGTTGGCCAGGGCAACCCGGAGCGGAGCAGAAGGAGGTGTGGCCATGTTCTCCCCTTGAGTCGACGCTGCTGAACGCACCGCTGACCGGCCGCATCTCTGCGTGCCGTCGCGGAGCCGAAACACTCAGTGAGGACAACACGCCCGGATGAACACGTAAAGTGACGAGCGGCCGGGTTCGGTCAATTCCGCACGCCGGGTTTGGGTGATCCACCCCGGAGCGACTCCCGCCAGGCCGTTCCGCGGCACGCCGAAGGCACGTCGCCTCCACCACATATGCCACGCTGCCATTCCCCCGCCCAACCCGTCGTGACCGAAAGCCTCCGCCGCACGCCTCGGGATCGCCCTCACCGGGGTGAATCAGACATCGCCGAGTTGACGCCTTCGGCGGTGACACCGCGGGCCCTCACCCAGGACGCCGTTCAGAACCGTTCCCCTCGGCTTCCCGCGGCTTCCGCACCGCTCGTGTCCTTCATGGAGTCCCGGCCCCTCGAAGTCGAAGGCGCGTCGCGGGACATCGAGATCGACAGCCCGTCGGTCAGCCACCTGTGAGCCACCGTCATGTTCAGCACGCGGCCGTCGGTGGCCGTGCCGACCAGGGCCCAGTAGCGCTCCAGGCGCGGGTCGAAGCCGGATGACCTCGACACCAGCCCGTGCAGGTACTCACGGAAGGCAGGGGTGTCCGACTCGCGCCGGGCTCGCGCGTGGGCGGACACGAAGGCGTTGACCGCGTCCCCGGCGCCGGGTGGCAGCCCCTGGGCCAGGGCGGCGGCCGTCAAGGCGGCGGCTTCGTCGATCTCCCCGTAGAAGGCCGGCCCATCCCTCATCTCTTCCTCGTGGTCCTGGGTCCAGCGGGTGAAACCGGGTGTGGAGACCAGTAGATGAAGCTCCGCGTAGGCCAAGGCCGAAGCCGGTTCGGGGTCCTGCGGCGGGCCGGGCGACAACATGGCGATCATGATGTCGAGCCGGTGCTTCGGCATGGTTCCGGACAGCTCCCGATACCAGTGGTCGGTGAGGCCGCGGTGTGCCTGCGGGAGCCGCTGCACGCGCGAGAGTATCTCCAGGCGCCGGAGCCGTACCTCGATCGAGCAGTCGTCCAGGGCTTTGAGCGTGGCCTGGCGCCACCGCAGTTCGGTCATTCGTTCCTGAACCACTTCGAGTTCGGTCGCCACCAGTTCGCCGAGGGAGCACTCACCGGTGACCACCCGCGTGATGGTCGCGATCGGCGTGTCCAGCGCCCGTAGACGTCTGATGAGGCGGATCCGCTCCCACGCCTCGGGGCCGTAGCGCCGATGGCCTCCGGTGCTGCGGGCGGTCACGGGCAGCAGACCGCTGTCGGAGTAATAGCGGAGGGTCTTGACCGGCACCCCCGTTCCGGCCGCGAGTTCACCGATGCTCCACGTGTCTTGCGTCACAGCCCCTTGAACCTCCAGCGCACGGGAGGTCCTAGCGTACTGAGCACCGACCGCGTCGGTTCACACCGGTTCCCCGCTGCTCAGGCCTCGTTGAAGCCTGGCCTGCGTCGTGGCGCCCTCATGGCAGCCTCGGCCGACCGCGTGACCGATCGCGTCCGAACCGGAAACGGAAGGTACGCATGTCTCCAACCCCGATGTCTCCAACTCCGATGTCTCCAACCCCGGCAGCGCCCCGTCCACGCCGAGAGCGCCGGCTCCGTGCGCTGCTCTTCCCCTTGCTCTGCGCGGTGGCTCTCCTCACGGCCACCGCCGTCCCGGCGACCGGCGCGCAAGCCGGGTCCCCGCGCTCCGCGGGGCGGGACGGGACCGTCGTACGGACCGACCACGGCCTGGTACGCGGCGTGTCACACGGCTCGTACACGAGCTTCAGCGGCATCCCCTACGCCGCGCCGCCGACCGGACCGCTGCGTTGGCGCGCCCCGGTGCCCGCTGCCCGGTGGCAGGGTGTCCGGGACGCGACGACTGCGGCCCAACGCTGTGTGCAGATGCCGGCGCCGGGGGCGGGCGAGGTCGTCGGGTCGGAGGACTGCCTCTACCTCAACGTCACGACGCCGACGCCGACGCCGACGCCGACGCACACGCCTGCCGGGCAGAAGCGGCCCGTACTGGTGTGGATGCACGGCGGCGCGTTCCTGGGCGGTTCCGGCAGTGACCACGACACCCGGGAGCTGACGGTACGGGGTGACGCGGTCGTCGTCACGGTCAACTACCGGTTGGGGATCTTCGGCTACTTCGGCCATCCCGGGTTGGGCTCCGCACCGCCGTTCGGCCTGGCGGACCAGCAGGCCGCCCTGCGCTGGGTACGGGCGAACGCGGAGCGCTTCGGTGGCGATCCGGGCAGGGTCACGCTGTTCGGTGAGTCGGCGGGTGCCCTGAGCGTCTGCGCACACCTCACCTCGCCGACGGCCGTCGGGCTCTTCCAGCGGGCCGTGCTCCAGAGCGGTTCCTGCCTCATGTCCTTCCCGTCCGGGGCCCTCGGTCCCCGTACCCCGGCTTATGAACCCTTCGCCTCCCAGCGCGACGTCCAGACGGCCGGCACGGACGCCGCCCGGCAGCTGGGCTGCGTGACGGGCACCCCGGACGAGGTGTCGGCGTGCCTGCGCGGGTTGAGCACGGATCGCCTCGCCACCGCGCAGCTGATGCAGTCCTTCAACCGGCCCGCCTTCGGCAACGCGCTGCTGCCCGAGGCGCCGCGCCAGGCATTGACGTCGGGACGCTTCCACCGCGTGCCGATCATCCAGGGCACCAATCGGGATGAGATGCGGATGTTCGTCGGCCTGTCGCTCGCCGCGTTCCCGATCCACACCGAGAACGACTACCGTGCCCGCCTGGTCGACGCGTTCGCGAGCTCGGCCCCGGACGTCGAGGCGGAGTATCCGGCAGCACACCACCCCACGCCCGCGCTGGCCTGGGCCGCGGTGCTGACCGATCGCTCCCTCGGCTGCACCACACTGGCAGCCGACCGGGCCATCGCCGCCCACGCCCCCGGTCTGCCCCTCTACGGATACGAGTTCAGTGATCCGGACGCACCCGTGCTCTCCGGGCTGCCGGCGAATCCCGGCTTCCCCTACGGCGCCGCGCACGGCTTCGAGTTGCCGTATCTGTTCTCCTCCTTCCCCACCGAGCGACCGCTGACCGACACCCAACGCGCCCTGTCCCACCGGATGGTCGACTACTGGACGAGCTTCGCGCGCACCGGCGACCCGAACCATTCCGACGCCCCGCGCTGGCCCGTCCTGCGCCCCTCGTCACCGCGGACGGTGCAGGCCTTGGCTCCCGGGCCGGGTGGTGTCCGTCCCGTCGATGTGAACGCCGCACACCACTGCGCGTTCTGGGATCGTCTGCCCCGGTGAGGTGCGGGACCGGCCTGGACTGCCGCGGTACGCGCTCCGGAACCGCAGGGGATCCCGCATATCATGCGTTTCATCCGTATAAGGAAGGAGCCCCCGTGGGTAGCAGTGTCGAGACGCTGGAATTCCAGGCCGAGACCCGCCAGTTGTTGCGGTTGGTGATCCACTCGATCTACTCGAACAAAGACATTTTCCTGCGCGAGTTGATCTCGAACGCCTCCGACGCCCTGGACAAACTCCGTATGGAGTCGCTGACCGACGCGGAACTGGAGGTCGACACCTCCGACCTCCACATCGCGCTGGAAGTCGACCAGGATGCCCGGACGTTGACCGTCCGCGACAACGGGATCGGCATGAGCCGGGACGATGTCGTGGAGCTGATCGGCACGATCGCGAAGTCCGGCACGGCCAGTCTTCTGCAGAAGATCAAGGATGCCAAGGACGAGGCCGCGGCGCAGAGCCTGATCGGCCAGTTCGGCGTCGGCTTCTACTCCGCTTTCATGGTCGCCGACGAGGTCACCCTGCGTACGCGTCGAGCCGGCTCCGAGGCGGGAACCCAGTGGGAGTCCGACGGCGAGGGAAGCTACCGGATCCAGGCCGTGGAGGGCCTGCCCGTGGGGACCTCGGTGACCCTGCACCTCAAGCCGGCCGACAGTGAGGACGGGCTGGCCGACTACCTGGCCGGTTGGAAGATCCGCCAGATCGTCAAGCAGTACTCGGACTTCATCCGCTGGCCGATCCGGATGGCTGCCGAGTCCACGGACGGCGGCGACGCCGCCACGGGCGAGGTCGAGACGCTCAATTCGATGAAGGCCCTGTGGGCACGCCCCCGAAGCGAGGTGACCGAGGCCGAGTACAGCGAGTTCTACAAGCAGATCAGCCACGACTGGCTCGACCCGGCCGAGACCATCCACATGCGCGCCGAAGGCACCTTCGAGTACGAGGCGCTGCTGTTCATTCCCTCGCAGGCCCCGTTCGATCTGTTCTCGCGGGAGAGCAAGCGCGGTGTGCAGTTGTACGTCAAGCGCGTGTTCATCATGGACGACTGCGAAGCGCTGATGCCGAACTACCTGCGTTTCGTCAAGGGTGTGGTGGACGCGCACGACCTGTCGCTGAACGTGTCCCGCGAGATCCTTCAGCACGACCGCCAGATCCGCAACGTGCGGCGCCGTCTGGTGAAGAAGGTCCTGGGCGCGCTCAAGGACGTGCAGGGAGCCGACTCCGAGCGTTACGGCCTGCTGTGGGGCCAGTACGGCCGCGTCCTGAAGGAGGGCCTCCTTGAGGACACCGACAACATCGAGGCACTCCTGCCGCTGGTCTCGGTGGACTCCACGCACGACAAGGAGAAGAGCACCACCCTGCGCGAGTACGTCGAGCGCATGAAGGACGGCCAGGAGGCGATCTACTACCTGACCGGCGAGACCCGCGCCACGGTGGAGAACTCCCCCCACATGGAGGCGTTCGCCGCGAACGGGTACGAGGTCCTGATCCTCACCGACCCCGTGGACGAGGTCTGGACCGACCAGGTTCCCGCCTTCGACGGCCACCGGCTCCAGTCGATCGCCAAGGGGCAGGTCGACCTCGGAGAGCAGGCCGCCGAGGGTGACGAGGCAGCCGAGGCCGAGAAGGTCAAGCGCGACGAGGCGTTCGCCACCCTGTTGCCCTGGTTGACCACGGCCTTGTCCGACCAGGTCAAGCAGGTCCGCCTGTCGTCCCGGCTGACGACATCGGCCGCGTGCATTGTCGGTGACGCCCAGGACATGACTCCGACCCTGGAGAAGATGTATCGGGCGATGGGGCAGCAGATGCCTCAGGTCAAGCGGATCCTGGAACTCAACCCGACACATCCGTTGATCATCGCGCTGCGCACGGCTCACCAGGCGAACGCCGACGACCCGGCGCTGTCGGAGATCGCCGAGCTCGTCTACGGCAGCGCCCTGCTCGCCGAAGGCGGCGACCTGCCCGACCCGGCCCGCTTCACCCGGCTGCTCACCGAGCGCCTGACCCACGCCATGTGACGGATGGGGGCGGCCGGCACGGCCGAGCGGGGGGTGTGTTCGCACCCCCCGTTCGGCCGTGCCGAGCGAGGTCGCCGATGGCTCCCGCTCCACGAGGTCCGGGAGCCGGTCCCCGGCGGTCCGGGCGGCGGTCGGCGGTCGGCGGTCGGCGGTCGGCGGTCTACTGGGACGTCAGCCGGTCGCGACGGGTTCCGGCTGCCTGGCATTCCAGCGGAACAGCAGGCCGGCGCTCAGCAGGCACAGCACGGCCGGTGTCGTCGGCAGGAGGAGGTCGGAGGCGTCGCCTTGCCACAGGCGGGCGTTGGTTGCCCAGGCCAGGGGAAGGTCCAGCAGGAAGAGGCCCAGTCCGGTCGGCCAGAAGCGGCGGCGCGACTTCGTGGTGAGCCCCCGCAGGAGCAGGACGCAGGGGATGACGAGGAGGATGGCCGTCGCCACGGTCCGGTCGGGACGCGGAGTGAAGGACTCGGAGCCGGGCATGACCAGTGCGATGACCGCCAGGAGGGCGGCGAGGAGCACGTGACCGGTTCCGGGGTGGCGCCTCTTCCGCTTGCCGGCCGGAGGTTCGGTGGGGTGCGGGCGGACTGCTTCGGGCCGGTTGCCCCGTGAGGCCCCGGGGCCTTCCGGTACGGGCACCGCCGCCGCCTCACGCGAGCCGCCCGCCGAGACGTGAGCGTCCTGGACGATCCGTCGGGCGGGAGCGTTGACTGCCGTCATCGATCCGTTGAGGCCGTACACGAACAGCGCGATGTCGTTCTCGACGGCGTAGTCGACCGCCGTCGTGGTGTAGCCGCTGCCCGTGAAGAAGAGGAGCCGCCGGTCCAGACTCCGGCCGCGTGCGCCGAACAGGCGCTGGAGTTCCGGGCGGCCCACCGCCGCCGCCTGGTACTTGACCTGGCCGAGCGCCCGCGTCGACCGCACGTCGATCCCACCGTCGGAGCCCCCGGGCCGGGCGACCGCGTCGAGGTACCCCCAGTGGCGCATCCAGGCAGCGGCGTTGTGTTCCGCGTCCTGCCACGTTCGTATCGCGCGTTCTTCTGGCGGAGAGCCCGGGGTTGCTGCCCGGGAGGTTGTTTCGCTGGTCACAGCCACGAAGTATCGCAGGGCGCGGCGGCAGCGGACCGGGGGCATCCCCTCCTCCGGTTCCGCCGCCACGGGCTCGGGGCGGCGGAACCGGCCGGCTGTCACGCCGTTGTCCGTGCGCCGGCCGCCGCCGGGGAGGCTGGTCAGGTGCCGCAGGAGCAGGGGCAGCAGCTTTGGACGCGGACGTCATCGATGACCGGCCCGTAGGCCCCGGCCACGGTGCTGGCGAATCCGAGGGTCGTCGAGGCGGCGCTCGCGACGAAGGTGACCTGGCGGTTCACGTAGCCCATGGCGGGGCGGTTCTTGCCGGTGGAGTCGAAGGAGAAGTCCTGAATGTTCTGACCGTCCAGCAGGACGCGGCCGGTCTTCACCGCGGGCCCCCCTTCCGGGTTCGCGGCGAGTGAGTACGTCACGGTGTACCGCTGGCCCGCTGTCGTGGCGAAGGTCTGGGCGACCGCTCCGGCCTGGGTGGCGTTCAGGTCGACGGACTGATCCCCCTCCGCGGCTTGCCAGAACCCGGCGCCGATCAGGTCCACCGCTCCGCTGGTGACCTTCCACGGGCCGATGGACTGCCCGGCGCTCACGGTGGTGAACGCGTTCACCGGCGCCGCGGGGTACTCGAAGCTCCCGTCGTCGAATCGGCTCACCGCCGCCGCGTTGGGTGCGGCGGCGGCTAAACCGGAACCGGCGCAGAGCAGGGCCGCAACGGTGACAGCGACGAGGGACGTACGGGAAACCGCCATGTGTTCCTCCTGAGGGACGAGGGTGGGTTCGGCACCTCAACTGTGGTGATCTCTCTCCGGCGTGCGCAAGGATCGCGACCCGGAGTGCGGGGGCACATGCCTGCTGAAACGACCGCCGTCATACCGGTTGGCGCTACCGGAAGCCGTTTCGCGGCGGAGTCCGGGCATCGGGCCGCCCGGACGGCAGCCCCCTTCGCATCCGGCCCGAAACGGGTGTGAACGTCGCCGGGGTCACCTCGTACGGCTGTGGGCCCTGTTGTCCCGCACCGGGGGTTACCCCCCTTGGGATCTTGGCGGTAGCGGGATCGCCCGGGTCGGCTGTCAGTGGACAAGCTGGATGCGGCACTCATCGCCGGTATCCCAACGATTCCTCAGGAGTTGACTCGTGCGCGAACAGTCATGGCTCAGCCGACCTTCCTCCCGGCAGCAGCGAACGGGCCCGCGACGCAGGGGCGTGGCGGCCGCGGTCGCCGTGGTCATCGGCGTCTTGGCGTCGAGCGCCGTGGCGCCCTCGGCGGCGTCCGCGGCCGGCCGACCGGACACCGTCCAGCGGGGCCTGAACGCGCTGGTACGCGAGGACGGTCTGCCCGGCGCGCTGGCGAGCGTCAAGGACCGTCAGGGCCGCACCCGTGACTACACCGCCGGGGTGGGCAACGTGGCCACCGGCTCGAAAGTGCCGGTCGACGGTCAGGTGCGGATCGGCAGCAGCACCAAGACGTTCACCGCGGTGGTGGTCCTGCAACTGGTCGGCGAGGGCAAGATCGACCTCGATGCCTGGGTCGACACCTACCTGCCGGACCTCGTCCACGGCGACGGGTTCGACGGACACCGCATCACCGTCCGTCAACTCCTCCAGCACACCAGCGGACTGCCCGACTACGAAGACCTCGTGGGGGACGACATGCGCGAGCACAGGTACTTCGAACCCCGCGACCTCCTCGACATCGCCTTCCAACGCAAGGCCGTCTTCCCGGCCGGGAAGGGCTGGTCGTACAGCAACACGAACTACGTGGTGGCGGGCCTGATCGTCCAGAAGGTCACCGGCCGACCGTTCGCCGAGGAGGTGGATCGGCGCGTCATCCAACGCATCGGACTGCGCCACACCTACTTCCCGGCCCCCGGCGACATGACCATCCGCGAACCCCATCCCCGCGGCTACACCCGGGACGCGGCGGACGCGCCCCTGCGTGATGCCACCCGGCTCGACCCGTCCGTGGCCTGGGCGGCCGGTCAGATGGTCTCCACCAACTCCGACGTCAACCGCTTCCTGACCGAACTCCTGGCCGGTCGTCTCCTTCCGCCGGCCCAGCTCGCGCAGATGCGCACCACCGTCCCCATCGGGGACACCGGCGCCGGCTACGGACTGGGGATCATGAGCCGGCCCCTGTCGTGCGGCGGCGTCTACTGGGGCCACGGCGGTGACATCGACGGATACGAGAACCGGGGTGGGGTCACGGACGACGGCCGCGCGGCCAATGTCACGGTGACAAGCATCCCGGTGGACGGGGCGGGCACGAGGCGCGTCGAGAAGGTCGTGGACACGGCCCTGTGCCGCTGAGCCTCTGAGCCTCCGATCCCGGGGTCCGGCGAGAGTCGCGACGGGTGCGGGAACGGCGCCGCCGGCCCGGCGGGGGCGTGTGCCTGGTGTGCGGCCCCCGAGCAGGTGCGAGGGCGGCTCCACACCTTGACCGCGCGCCCGCTTCAAGCTGCGGCTGGAATCCGAAAGGTGCCGGCCCGGCTCGTCGCCGCATGGGAGCGTCACGACGCGGAGGCGTACGGCGCGCTCTTCACCGAGGACGCCTCGTACACCACCTACATCGGCACCCTCTACCGAGGACGACGAGACATCGTGGGGAGCCACCGCACACTCTTCGCCGGTTTCCTCAAAGGAACCCGACTGGCCGACGAGATGCTCGACATCCGCTTCCACGGAGCCGGCACGGCGGTCGCCACCGGGCGAGGAGACACGTACAAGGGCGAGCGACCGCGGAAGCCGGGCAAGGTGCAGACGTACACCGTCGTCCTCGAAGCGGACGGACAGTGGCGGATCGCCGCGTTCCACAACACCAGGCGCAAGCCGCTCATGGAAGCCGTGTCGTACAGGCTCGCCCCGGGCCTCGTCCCGGCTGCCGAGCGCTGAGCGGGCCGACCGCGCGCCCGCCAACCGCTCCGGGCTTTCCGATACCGGCGCCGACGCGCCCCGGGGCCGGGAAGGGAGAGGCCGGATGACCATCTCGGTCGCCCGGCCTCACGCCCGGCGACCGGGCTCGTTCTCAGTCGGTGTCGTCGAGGGCGAGGGTGAGGGCGAGGTTCTGGAGGAGTTCCTCGGTGGGGTTCTCGGGATCGGTGTCGTCATGGGCGTCGGCGACCGCCTGGAAGGCCAGGATGAATCCGGTGACCAGCGCGTTGAAGGGCTGGGACACCTGTTCCAGTACGGCGAGCCCCGTCTCTTCCGGACCGGCCCCGGCGGGGACGAGGAACTGCGTGGGAACTACATCCGCCAGCAGGCCCGAGACGAAATCGGTGTCGGCCCCGGACCGCAGGGCCGTGAGAGCGGCGATGGCTTTGAGTTGGATCTCGTTGTCCGTCACCATGCCGAGCGTAGACCGCCGGCGGTGGACACGACCTCTCCGCCTGCCTCGGGTTCCTCTACCCGAGGTCCGCGAGGTCCGAATCATGCCGGAACTCCACCGCGACATGCCCCGCCCTTCCGACGGCCCCGGCGCGGTACGGGTGGCGATTCAGAGCGCCCGTGCAGGTCGGGCAGGGCTCCCGGTGGCCGTGTCCCGACAATCTGTTCCGCCAAGGCGACGATGATGCCGTCGGGGCCGGGGAGGTTGCGGAGCCGGTGGCTGACCCCCGGCGCGCACCCCAAACGGCGGCATCGCACTCGATCAATCATGAGGATGTCCGATCCGACATATGACCTCAGAATGGACGGTATGCACTGGCTGTCCAGGATTGGAAGGAAACATGTCGGATCTCAAGTTTGAGCAGAAGCGCTCGCTGTCACGGCTGGAGGCGGCTGACCAGCTCACGGCCCTCGCGACCGCGCTGAGGAAGGGCGGGGAGGTCGACCTGGAACTCGGCGCCGGAACACTGAGCCTGCGGATCCCCGACGACCTTCGCAGCGAGATCGAGATCGAGATCGGCGACGGGGAGATCGAGCTGGAGATCGAGTTCAAATGGCCGACCTCACGGAGCCGGAAGGCACCGTCGCAGGTGGCCGCCGCCCCGGCGAAGGCCCCGAGGCGAAAGACCACGCCCACCGCCAAGGCCGGCCCGAGCAGCACGGCCACCGGCGGCAAGAACGCCAAGCGACCCGCCCCGAAGACGCCGTGAGCCGCACCGCCCCCGGCGGATCCCGCGCCGCGCGTACGCGGCCGGGCGTACGCCTCCGGACACCCCTTCGTACCCGGGATCGGGACTGACGTCCGGAATCGAGCTTGCCGCCGCGGTACGAAGGAGCAGAGATGACGAACGAACCGTCAGGCGGGACGACCCGGCGCGACCGGTCGGCCTCCAGTCCGGTGGCGGAGCGTGCGGGGTGGGACGAGGTCGACGTACGAGCGGTCGACACCGTGCGGCTGCTGGCGGCCGACGCCGTGCAGAAGGTCGGCAACGGACACCCGGGCACGGCGATGAGCCTGGCCCCACTGGCGTACCTGCTGTTCCAGAACGTCATGCGGCACGACCCTGACGATGACCAGTGGCTGGGACGCGACCGCTTCGTCCTGTCCTGCGGCCACTCCAGCCTCACCCTCTACATCCAGCTCTACCTGGCCGGCTACGGCCTGGAGCTGTCGGATCTGGAGGCGTACCGGACGTGGGGCTCGGTCACCCCCGGCCATCCGGAGCACCGGCACACCCCCGGCGTGGAGATCACCACCGGGCCGCTCGGACAGGGCCTGGCCGCCGCGGTCGGCATGGCGATGGCCGCCCGCCGCGAACGCGGACTCCTCGACCCCGACGCCGAACCGGGCACCAGCCCCTTCGACCACCACGTCTACGTCATCGCCTCCGACGGCGACATGATGGAAGGCGTCACCTCGGAAGCCTCTTCCCTGGCCGGCCATCAGGAACTCGGCCATCTCACCGTGTTCTACGACTCGAACCACATCTCGATCGAGGACGACACCGACGTCTCCTTCAGTGAGGACGTCCCGGCCCGCTACGCGGCCTACGGCTGGCACGTGCAGACCGTCGACTGGACGGTCACCGGAGAGTACGTCGAAGACGTCGACGCGCTCCTGGAAGCGGTTCACGCCGCCCGAGAGGAGACCGGCCGCCCCTCCCTGATCATGCTGCGCACCCTGATCGGCTGGCCGGCCCCCACCAAACAGAACACCGGCAAGGCGCACGGCTCCGCGCTGGGCGAGGACGAGATCGCCGCCACGAAGAAGCTGCTGGGCTTCGACCCCCACGTGCGGTTCGCCGTCGAGGAAGCGGTTCTGGCCCGGGCCCGGGAGGTCGCCGATCGCGGCCGGCGGGCACACGCCGTGTGGGACGAGGCCTACGCGGCCTGGCGGACCGCTCATCCGCGACGCGCGGCCCTGCTGGACCGCTTGCGGGAACAGCGCTTGCCCGAGGGCTGGACGGACGCACTGCCCCTCTTCCCCGCCGACGAGAAGGGAATGGCGACCCGAGCCGCCTCGGGTGAGGTTCTCAGCGCGCTGGCGCCCGTCCTTCCCGAGCTGTGGGGCGGCTCCGCTGACCTCGCCGGGAGCAACAACACCACCATGGACGGGGAACCGTCCTTCGTCCCGTCCGACCGCCAGACCAAGGACTGGAAGGGCGGCCCGTACGGGCGCACCCTGCACTTCGGCATCCGCGAGCACGCCATGGGCGCCATCCTCAACGGCATCGCGCTGCAGAGTCTCACCCGCCCCTACGGCGGCACCTTCCTGACCTTCTCCGACTACATGCGCCCCGCCGTGCGCCTGGCCGCGCTGATGAAGCTGCCGGCCACCTACGTGTGGACCCACGACTCCATCGGCCTGGGCGAGGACGGCCCCACCCACCAGCCCGTCGAGCACCTGGCCGCGCTGCGTGCCATCCCCGGCCTGGACGTGGTCCGCCCCGCCGACGCGAACGAGACCACCGCGTGCTGGCGCGCGATCCTCGAACACCACGACCGGCCGGCCGGTCTGATCCTGAGCCGGCAGAACCTCCCCGTCCTGGACCGCGACGGTGGCGAGTACGCACCCGCGCGGGAGGCGACGAAAGGCGGGTACGTCCTGGCGGAGGTGCCGGACGGGGCCGTGCCCGACGTCATCCTGATCGCGACCGGCTCCGAGGTCCACCTCGCGTTGGCGGCCCGCGTACTCCTGGGGCAGGACGGCATCGCCGCACGCGTGGTGTCCATGCCGTGCCGGGAATGGTTCGCGGCGCAGCCCCCGGACTACCAGGACCAGGTCCTGCCCCCGTCCGTGCGCGCCCGGGTCAGCGTGGAAGCGGCCGTCGGGCAGGGCTGGCGCGAGGTGGTCGGCGACGCCGGCCGGATCGTCAGCCTGGAGCACTACGGCGCCTCGGCCGACTACGAGCGCTTGTACACCGAGTTCGGCATCACCGCGGCCGCCATCACCGCAGCGGCCCACGACAGCATCCGCGACACCCACCGGACGTCTCGACCCGGCGGCCGACACCCGGCCTCCGCACCCGTCGAGGGCGGCACCGGTGACCGCCCCTGACCACTGCCCACCCGGGTCGCGGTGGCGGTGGCGGTGGCGGTTGAACGAACGACGGCACTCTCCCCCGGTCGCCTGGAGTCCGTCCACCGAAGACCTGCCCGGGCGCCGGGAACGGCCGATGTCGTGACCTGGCAGTTTAAGACCCGGTGGGCCTGCGTGGGGCAAGGTCGCAATACTCGGCGGCCGGCGGCGACGGGCGTCCTACAGTGCCGACAGAACGCCCTCCTCCGGTGGGGGCGCGGCGCACTGGGGACGTGTGATGGACAGGGATCTGATCCGGGAGTCCGCCTCGGCAGGACGGGTGGTGCTCTGGGAGGAGTCGGCGCGCGACGGTGCGCAGGCCAAGACGCTCATGGGCGCTGACCTCCGGGTGCGGCTGGCACGGGAACAGGGGCGGATGTTCGGCGCGGACGGACCGCGCCACGTGGTGTTCGCCGCCGGGTTCCCGGCCGTGTGCGCCGAGGAGTTCGAAGCCGTACGACGGGTCGCCGTGGAGGCCGAGGGCGCGGTGAGCGTGGCGGCGGTGTGCCGGGGCACCCGGGACGACGTACGGCAGGCCGTCGCCTCGGTCCGCGGGACTGCGTACGCCCGGGTGATGGTGGTAGTGCCCGCCTCCGAGGCCATGGCCCGGGTGATGACCCACACCGGGGCCGCGGAGGCGCTCGCCGCCGGTACGGCGCTGGTCAAGGAGGCACGGGAGCTGGACAACGCGGTGGCCGTGGACGTCTGCCTCGCGGACGCCTCGCGGGCCGACCACGGGCTGATGGGCCGGTACGCGGCGGAGATGACCGCGGCCGGAGCGGGGGTGGTCGTCCTGGCCGACACGGTCGGGGACCAACTTCCGCAGGAGGCACGGCAGATGTTCACCGCCGTCGGCTCGGCGGCCGGCTCGGACACGGTGCTCGCCTCCCATCTTCACAATGACCTCGGGCTGGGCCTCGCCAACTCGCTGGAGGCGCTGAGGGCGGGCGTGCGGGTGTTGTCCGGCGCCTGGCTGGGCATCGCCGAGCGCAGCGGCATGGTCGCCACCGAGCAGTTGCTGTTCCTCCTGACCTACCGACCGGATCGGACGCGGCGGTTACTGGGAGAGGACCTGAGCGAGGAGTCGGGCGGGGGCGCCGGCCCGTGGTGGACCGAACCCGACCTGCGGCGCCTGCCGGAGATCGCCCGCATGGTGTCGGCCGCCACCGGGGTGCCGCTGAGCGTGACCACGCCCATCGTCGGGACGGGTGTGGGAACCATCTCCACCGGCACTCCGTTCGTGCATCCCGGGCTGTTCCAGCCCTTCGACCCGGAGCGGCTCCTCGGCATCGAGCCGCGGGTCGTACTGACCCAGCTGGCCAGCGCACGAGTGGTCACCGCCGTCGCCGCGCGGCTCGGGTACGCACTCGACGCGGCGCAGGCCCGCGCCGCGATGGGGTGGGTGAAGACCGTCGCCTTCCGGACCGGGCGCGCCATGGTCGACGAGGCCGCCTTCGCCGCCTACCTCGACGGGCTGCTGCACCCGGTGGCGGGTGCCCGGTGAACGCCGGTACCGACCTGGTGGACGAGGGCGCGGCCCGGCGGTTGCTGGGACGCGGGGCGGCCGTCGTCCTGCCGAATCCTGCCCCGCTGACGTACGTGGTGGCGGGCACCGACCCGCGCGGGGTCAACACCGCGAAGGGCAGGCCCGCGGACCAGCCCGTCGCCCTGTGGACGCACGCCCCCGGCACCTTCACCGAGTCGGCGCGCGGGATGGACCTGGACGCGGGCGGGGTGGAGCTGGCCCGGAGGCTGCTGGAGGAAGAACGGATCACCCTCCTCGTACCGCTCCGCCCGGGTCACGCTCACCCTGGCTGGCTCACTCCCGCGAGCAAGGAGGGCTGGGCACTGCTCTTCGGGGCGCGGTGGTCGCCGCTGCTCCCCGTACTCGAACCGTTCCCCGTGCTCTACGTCTCCAGCGCCAACCTGACCGGCCACCCGCCGGCCGCCTCGGCCGAAGCCGCACGGGGCATGTTCCCGCACACCCCCGTCCTCGACGGCGGAACGAGCGCGGACCGCAGGGCCACCACCACCCTGCGCCTGAGCCGCGAGGGAACGTTCACCCTCCACCGCCACGGTGCCCAGGACCACCCCTACCCGACGGCGCAGGCCTACCTCGACGCACTACGCGCCCGCTTGAAGGGCCCGTCCGGGTCGTGCTGACCCGTCGCGTTGTCCACACGGCCGATCGGGGGCTTGCCTGCGAGTGCGGGGTGTCGGCGGTGGTGGGTGTGGCTGTGCCTGCGGTCCGCGACGTTCAGGGGTGCATGGTGAGTGTGGTGTCGTCGATGAGGAAGTAGGTCGGAACGGCCAGATCCTCCGTGGCGCTGAACTTCAGGGTCACGTACCGGCCGGCGACGGAACCGAGGTCGACCGTCTTCCGGACGTAGTCGGCGCTCGCGTCCAGGTTCGAGTACGTCGCCAGAGGGACGCCGTTGGCCTGGACGTTCAGCTTGTCGTACGGGACGGTTTGGGTCTCCTCATTGGTGACGACCTTCAGCCAGAAGGTGGCCGTCGCCTTGCAGCCGTAGGGAACGTAGACGGTCTGCGTGATGGTTTCCGTGGTCGTGTTTCCGTTGCCGCCGAGCAGGGCCTTCCACGAGCCGGTTCTCGAAGGGAGCCAGGAGTTGTCGTCGGTGATCAGGGACGGGTTGCTGTTGGTGTTCCATGCCGAGGCGCCCGACTCGAAGCCCGGGTTGTCGAGCAGTTGTGTGGTGGTGCAGTTGCCGGGTGTGTAGACGAGCCAGGTGAACGAGACCGTGTCGAGGGCTTCGGCGGAATCCTCGACGGTGAGGGTGATGGTCGTGTTGCCGTCCGTGGTGGGCGTGCCGGTGATCTTGCCGGTGGAGGAGTTGAGGGTCAGGCCGGCGGGCAGCGCGGTGGTCTTGTAGGTGAGCGTCGCCCCGGGGTGGCTGGTGACGGCCTGGATCTGGAGGTCGACGGGCACGGTGGTCATGGACACCTGATTGCCGGGGTTGGTCAGGGTGACTCCCTGCGCCATGCGCGGTCCGACGTTGACGGCGGCCCAGGCATTGCCGACGTTGTTGTAGACGACTCCGTTCTTCCCGTACAGATCCGCGGCCGCCTCGAGGGTGGCGGTGCGTGCGGCGGCGTAGTCGGTGCTCGACGTCATGTACGTCGTCAACGCTCTGAACCAGATCTTCGCGGCGGCTTCGCGACCGATCGGGTTGACCGGTTTGCCGTCGTAGGTCGGCGAGTCGTAGTTCACGCCGTTGACCAGCTTGGCCCCGCTCCCTTCGGAGGCCAGGTAGAACCAGTGGTTGGCCGGTCCCGAGGAGTAGTGGACGTCGAGCTGGTTGATGTTCGGGTACCAGTGGTCGGCCGAGTCACCGTCCTTGGAGGGCTTGTCCATGTAGCGCAGCGGGGTGCCGTCGCCGTTGAGGTTGATCTTCTCGCCCTCGAAGTAGTCGCCGGGGTCGGATGGGTTGTTCGCCCAGAACTCGACCGCGGCGCCGAAGATGTCGGAGGTGGCTTCGTTGAGGCCGCCGGACTCCCCGCTGTAGCGCAGGCCCGCGGTGGCGGAGGTGATTCCGTGTGACATCTCGTGCGCGGCCACGTCGATCGAGGTGAGGGGGTTGCTGTTGTAGGCGCCGTCACCGTAGGTCATGCAGAAGCAGTGGTCCCACCAGTACGCGTTGGAGTACGCGTTCCCGTAGTGCACCCGGCTGGAGGCGGCGACGCCGTCGTTCCTGATGCCGTTGCGGCCGTGGACGTCTTTGAAGTAGTCCCAGGTCAGCTGGGCGCCGTAGTGGGCGTCCACTGCGGCTGACTGGTTGTTGCCCGGGCTGCCGTCGCTCCAGACGTCGTCGGCGTCGGTGAACAGCGTGCCGGCCGCCTCGTCGTCGTCGGAGTGGCCCAGGTCGGTGGTGTTGTTGCCCCCTCGCGTGTCGTCCTTGAGGAGGTGGTTCCCGGCGACGCCCGAGGTGCCGAGTGTGACCTGCCCGCCGTACTGTCCGTGGCCGGTGCCGTTCATGACTGCCTGATACTCAAAGATCTTGTCGCCGGTGTTCGCGTCCGTGACGACGTGCAGCTCGGAGGGTGCGCCGTCCCGCTGACGGCCGCCGACGACGGTCTCCCAGGCCAGAACGGGCTGACCGGAGGCCGCCCAGATGACCTCGCGGGGGGACTTGACCTCCGCGGGTTTGATGCCGTCCGTCCGGGCCTGGCTCTCGGCGAAGGACCGTGCGGAGTCCGCTGTCTTTCGGGCCGTGGTGGAGGGGAGGGAGATCGTGGCGGAGCTTGCCTTGGTGACGCCCTTGACACCTCCGGCCGGAGTGGTGTGGACCACCAGGTCGCCTCCGAGTACGGGCAGTCCGGCGAACGTGCGGTCGTAGCGCGTGTGCAGGGTGCCGTCGGCATCCTTGGAGACTGACTTGGGTACGAGCGCCTCACGTTCGCCCAGCCTCAGCGCCTTCGCCACGCTCCCCCAGTCGGCGGCGCCTGCCAGGAGCGCGGCACTCTGGTCAGCGGTCAACCGAACGTTCATGGCGCCCGCACGCGCCTCGACGGTGCCGGCCCGCGCCGTGGCGCCGGGGACAGCGGTGGCGGTGGCGGTGGCGGGCAAGCCGACCGCGATCAGCGCGGCACTTGTCATCAGCGCGCCCGACCTGGCCGCTTGACGGAAGGTACGTCTCAACGTGACTCCTGATGCGCAGGGGCCGACAGCCGTCGGCCTGAGCGGTCCAGGCGGACCCCACATGGTCCGTCCGGGCGGAGCGGGTTGTACGCGGGTGGCATCGAACTGCCGCACATTGCGCGTGCGGTGGCATGGACGATGACTCGACCCCGATGACCTCAGTCTGGCATGTTCACGTAAACATTTCGGCGTTGGTCGACGAAACGGCCTGAACCGATCCTTCCGATGCGACGCACGTACGCCACGGCCGCGGGGAGTTTCGGCCATTGACCGCGATGACGTGGGCAGGCTATTCCTCGGTGGGGCCGAGGTCGGGTGTGTCGCGGAAGGCCACCTGCCGACAGCGGTCGGGAGCATGCAGTTCGAGTACGACGATCTCGTTGGCTCCCGTGCGCAGAACGGGGCCGGGCACGTACAGGGACCTTTGGGGCCCTCGGGACCAGTAGCGGCCCAGGGCGAACCCGTTGACCCACGCCACACCCTTGGTCCAACCGTCGAGGTGGAGGAAGGTGTCGGCCGTCCGGTCCGTCTCGAAGGTGCCGCGGTGGAAGGCCGGG
Organism: Streptomyces sp. NBC_00513; assembly: GCF_041431415.1. Classification (GTDB taxonomy): domain Bacteria; phylum Actinomycetota; class Actinomycetes; order Streptomycetales; family Streptomycetaceae; genus Streptomyces. The sequence goes on along the minus strand of NZ_CP107845.1, from coordinate 7,678,365 downwards.
CCGGTCGGCACCGCCTCCGCGTCCTGGGCGGCGCCGAACGGAAGGGCCGCGAGTGAGGTCAGCGGCAGCGGCCTGCTGGTCCAGCCGACGAGAGGGAACCCGTTCAGCAGAACGCGGCCGAGCAGCCCCTTGCGGTCGTGGATGCCCGGTCCGTAGTTCACGCGACCCTGGTTCTCCACGAGAATGGTCAGGACACTGCCCGGGCGCGGCACCGAGAAGGTGAGGGAGTGCTCGTGGGACTCGCGCTCCAATACGCCCACCGGCTGGCCATCGAGGAAGACCTGGCCCCGGTCGCGTACCAGTTCAAGCTCAAGGAGAACCGGGCCGGCATCGGGCAGGGAGGTCTCGTACAGCACGAAGCCGAAGTCCTGCCCCAGCTGCTCCATGGTCCGGGGCCTCCAGGACGCGACTTCGTTTCCGAGGAGCGGAGCACAATCCAACAGGCCGGCATTCTCGGGCAGGATCACCCCTTCCACGACGAGCTTCTCCCCACGTGCGGGCAGGGGCTCCGTCGGGACGGGGGCGTACTTGGCGATGACCTCGCGGAAGGCGGCGAACTTCTCGGTCGGGTCACCGGCTTCGTCGAGGGGCGCGTCGTAGTCGTAGGAGGTGACGGTCGGCCGGTAGGTGTGCTTGTCGTTGGCGCCGTTCATGAAACCGAAGTTCGTACCACCGTGGAACATGTAGAAATTGACCGAGGCACCGGTGGCGAGCAGTTCGTCCAACTCCTGCGCCGCCCGCTCGGCATCACGGACGACGTGGTTACCGCCCCAGCGGTCGAACCAGCCGATCCAGAACTCCGCACAAAGCAGCGGACCTGACGGCCTAAGAGCCCGCAGGGCGGAGAGGTTCTGCGCGGAGCGGCTGCCGAAGTTGACGGTCGCGAGAACACCCGGCAACGCGCCCCGCTCCAGGTCGACCGGCTGATCGCAGGTAAAGAGCGGCACGTCGACACCACGGTGCCGGAGGGAACCCGCGACGTGTTCAAGGTACGAGGCGTCGTCGCCGTAGGCCCCGTACTCGTTCTCCACCTGCACCGCGAGCACCGGACCGCCCCGGGTGGCGAGTCGACTCCGCAGCGGGAGCAGGAGCCGGCGGAAGTAGTCGTCGACCGCGGTGAGGAACCGGGGGTCCCGACTGCGCAATCGAATGTCCGGATCCGCCAGCAGCCACGACGGCAGACCACCACCCTCCCACTCGGCACAGATGTACGGACCCGGACGCAGAAGCACGAACAACCCCTCGGCGGCGGCGAGATCAAGGAACCCGGGCAGATCCAGGCCGCCTTCCATGCGGAACTCACCCGGCCGCGGTTCGTGAAGGTTCCACGGCACATACGTCTCCACCGTGTTCAACCCCATCAGACGAGCCTTGCGCAACCGGTCGCGCCAATGACCGGGATGAACACGGAAGTAGTGCAATCCACCCGAAAGAATCCGGAAGGGCTCTCCATCGAGCCGGAAACCGTCATCGTCGATCCGGAGAAGAGGCATGCGCGTGCTCCTCAGCTGAACGGGCACGCGGGATGCGCGCCGTGAGACTCTCGCCACCCCCGCATGTTTACGTAAACACACGGGGCGTGGCAAGCCCGCTTCGGAGGAGGGGCCGCAACGTCAGGGAGACGGCACTGGTGGCGGCCGGAGACGAACGGTGCACCGCCGTGCTCACTCACGCCACCCGCCGCGGCATCCAGTCCAGTGGTCCCGTGATCGCCCTCCTCGGGAAGTCCTTCGCCAACCTCGAAGGGTCCATCCGTCATCTGTGCCCCGAACTGTCCATCACGGGCGTCTTCGAGGAGAACCTGCGCGCCATCATGTTCGGCCTCGCCCAGGAGGCCCTCTCCGAACAGCAAGCTGCCCGTGTCGCGCTCGAACTCATGATCGCCGCTCCCGGAAGCCTTCAACAGGGGCGTGAGATCCTGCGCAACCTCGCGGACCACGCTTGCGCCCCGCCCACTGCCGCGACCGGAGCCGTATCCGGCCGCGGCCGGCTTTCGGCCGACGCGCACCACACCCGCGCAGCACTCATCCTGGCCGCCGCCATCATCTGGAGCAGCCGCAGAAGGTGACCGCGCATGCCGCTCTCGGCGGGCCGGCCGACCGGCCCGGCGGGAGTTCCGACCGCCGGGCGGAGTCGGTACCCCACACGTGACCAGCGGTCTCGCCGCTCCGTGGCGGGTCCGCGTGGTCGCGTGCCGCCCGCGGAGTCGACTCCGGGGACGCGCTTCCCCATGACATCCCGAAGAAGGCCGGATCTCGCCGCCTGGCACCGTTGCCGCGGGCGGGAGAACAGCGATAGCTTGGAACACCGGAATGTGGTCTAGACCACTCTGGAGGTCTCATGCAGAACCACAGGGCCGTCGTCGGAGCACACTTGGCCCTTGCCGCCGCCCTCGCCATGGGCGTGCTCGCCCCCGATTCCCCGGTGGCCCGGGCCGCGCCCCCGCCGGCCCCCGTGGGCCGCGTCTCCCCCATCCCGCTGCCGCCGATCACTCCGGTCCCCCGGTCCGGCTCCGGCACCCCGGACAGCGCCGCCGTCACGGGTCGGGTCCTCGTCGTCGCCGACGATCGCACGGACGCCGCCGCTCGCGACCGTCTCGTCGCCGAACTCGCGGCCCACGGCGCCGACCGCGTGGACATCGTGGCCCCCGACGCCGTCCCCGCGGCGCCCCGGAGCCTGTTCACCGTCCTCCTCGGTCCGGCCGACCGTCCTGACATCGCCGCGGCCCTGGCCGGGACCGCGGTACCCGACCAGGCCGAGGGCTACGCGCTGAGCGTGCGCGGCAGCAGGCGGCACGGGCAGGTCACCCTCGGCGGGCACGACGCGGCAGGCCAGTTCTACGCCGTGCAGACGATGCGCCGGCTCTTCCTGTTCGAGGACGCCGGCGGCGACCCGAACTGGCGGGTGGCGGGCGCCGAGATCAGCGACTTCCCCGCCATGGCGCTGCGCGGCACGATCGAGGGCTTCTACGGCCTCCCGTGGACGCACGCCGAGCGCCTCGATCAGATGGACTTCTACGGCGACGTCAAGGCCAACACCTATGTGTACGCGCCCAAGGACGACCCCTACCACCGCGGCAGGTGGCGCGATCCCTATCCCGCGGCCAAGCTCGCGGACCTCGGCGAGCTGGTGCGGCGCGCGACGGCGAATCACGTCCGTTTCACCTTCGCCGTCTCGCCCGGCGAGTCGATCTGCTACTCCGACCCGGAGGACCGCAGGGCGCTCAAGGCCAAACTCGCGGCCCTCCACGACCTGGGCACCCGGGCCTTCTCCATCCCGCTCGACGACATCAGTTACACCCGGTGGAACTGCGAAGGCGACAGGGCGGCGTACGGAGCCCCGGGACGCGCCTCGGCCGCCCGGGCACAGGCAGACCTGCTCAACGACGTGCAGCACGACTTCGTCGCCACGCACTCGGGTACCGAACCGCTTCAGACGGTGCCCACGGAGTACGGCGATCTGACCGACACCGCCTACAAACAGACGCTGCGCTCCACACTGGACCCGGCCGTTGTGGTGATGTGGACGGGCACCGACGTCGTACCACCGAAGATCACCGCGGAAGAGGCGGACCGCGCGTCCGCTCTGTTCGGACGCAAGGTCTTCGTTTGGGACAACTATCCGGTCAACGACTTCGACAACACGAGCGGGCGTCTGCTGCTCGCCCCCTACGACAAGCGGGAACCCGGCCTGTCGCGGCACCTGGCCGGCATCGTCGCGAACCCGATGAACCAGCCGTACGCCTCCAAGGTCGCCGTCTTCGGGGTAGCCGATTTCACCTGGAACGACACGGCGTACGACGCCGCGGGGAACAATCGTCGCGCCATGGCCTACCTGGCGGGCGGCCACCTCCCGTCAACGGAGGCCCTGCTCGTCCTCGGCGACCTCCAGCACATGGCGCCGACGTTCGGGGGGACGCCCTGGCAGCCGCAAGCGCCCGAACTCACCCGGCGGGTGGCGCGGTTCTGGAGGGACTGGGACGGGGGTGACCGTGCCGCGGCCGTCCGGGAGCTGCGCACGTACGCGGAGGCGATCCGGCAGGCACCGACCACCGTGCGCGGCGGCCGGGTCCAGCCGGGGTTCACGCTCGACGCGGCGCCCTGGCTCGATGCCACCGCGCTGTGGGGCGAGGCCATGGTTCGGACGCTCGACGCGCTCGACGCACGCCGTACCGGCGACAACGACACGGCGGACAGGCTGCTGGCCGAGTCGCGGGCCCTACAGCAGCGCGCCAAGGCCGTACGCGTCGTGCCCGCGCGCAACACATGGGGCAGCGTGCAGCCCAGGGTGGGCGACGGCGTCCTGGACGTCTTCCTGGTACAGGCGGACGATCGGCTGCGGGGGTGGGACATCGCCGGCGGTGGACGGACCCATGCCGTCAACGACGTGCGGTAGAGAACCCGTTGGGCCTCCGGCTGCTGTGACCACGCGTGGTGCGGATCGCCTTCACCACTCCGGCGAGGGCCGCTGTGGTGAGGGCGACCCGTCCGGACGGGACCGATGTCGGGTGGTCAGCGGACAGCGAGAACGCCCAGGAGGCGGGCCACTTCGGCTGCCACCGCGTCTCGGGCGGGGCCCAGGTAGGTGCGGGGGTCGGCGACGGCGGGTTCCGTCCGCAGTCGATCGCGCAAGGTGCGCGTGAAGATCTTGTTGAGGTGAGTGGAGATGTTGACCTTCGTCATTCCGGCCGTCACGGCCTTGGCGAGGTCCGTGTCGTCGACGCCTGAGGAGCCGTGCAGGACCAGTGGCACGTCGAGCGAGTCCCGCAGGCGGGTTATCAGGTCGAAATCGAGGACGGCGTCACGGGTGAGCATGGCGTGGGAGCTGCCCACGGCGACGGCCAGGGCGTCCACGGCCGTCGCCGTCGCGAACGAGCGGGCTTCGTCGGGATCGGTGCGGACGCCGGGGGCGTGCGCACCGTCTTTGCCGCCGATCTCGCCCAGTTCGGCCTCGACCCATACGTCGGCCCGGTGGCACTGCTCGGTGATGGCCCGCGTCACGGTGACGTTGGCGTCGTAGGGCAGCTTGGACGCGTCGAACATGACGGAACCGAAGCCCAGCCCGGCGGCTTCCCGAACGAGTTCGACGGACTCGGCATGGTCGAGATGAACGGCCACCGGCACGGACGCCGCTCGGGCGAGGGCGAGGGAAGCGAGTCCGATCGGGGCGAGCGAGCCGTGGTAGCGGGCGGTGTTCTCGCTGATCTGGAGGATGACGGGCAGTCCGGCCAGCTCGGCTCCGGCGACGATGGCCTCGGCGTGTTCGATCTGCACGACGTTGAACGCTCCGACGCCGTAGGTTCCGGCGTATGCGGGGCCGACGATGTCGTCGGTGGAGGTCAGAGGCATGAAGGTTCTCCACGAAGGTGGTGGCGGAGCGACGGTCGGGCGCCGGCGACGGTGTCACGGGCCGAAGGCGACAGCGGTCGCCCGCCGGACACGTCCTGGACTCCCGCCGGCGGGGAGGGAAGTCCCGTGCTCCTCACGCGGCGGCAGTGCCGAGGATCACGGAACGGGTGAGGTTGCGCGGGCGGTCGGGGTCGTACCCGCGGGCTTCGGCGACGAGTACGGCCAGGCGCTGGGCAACGATCAGGTCGGCGAGCGGGTCGATGTCCCCCGGCGCGTCCGTCGACGCGGAGCGGAAGAGGCCGCCGACGCGTGCGATGTCGTCGGCGAGGCCTTGGGGGGCGGGGCCGAACAACCAGGCGACGCGGCCGGGGCCGGTGATGCTGATGGGACCGTGGCGGTATTCCATGGCGGGATATGCCTCGGTCCAGGCCCCGGCGGCCTCGCGCATCTTCAGACCGGCTTCGAGCGCGAGCCCGTAGGACCAGCCCGTTCCGAGGAACGTGAACTGCTCGGCGCCGCGCACTTCGGGACTCAGTGGAAGCTCGATGGCGTGCCGGGCGTCCTGGATGGCCTGCGCGATGGGCCGTACCTCGGCCGACAGGGCGCCTTCGGCCTCCAGATGTGCGCGCAGGAGGACCAGTGCGGTGGTGGCGAACCGGGTCTGTACGACCGACTCCTCATCGGCGAAGTCGAGTACCGCCACGTTGTCGGCGGCCGTCATCACGGGCGTGGCCGGGTCGGCGGTGAGAGCGGTGGTCTCGGCGGTGCCTTTGGCCTTCGCCAGCAGGTCGAGGACCTCGGTGGTGGTGCCGGAGCGTGTGATGGCCACGATCCGGTCGTAGGCGCGGCCTCTGGGGAACTCGGAGGCCGCGAACGCGTCGGTCTCGCCGTGGCCGCCGCTTTCGCGCAACCGCGCGTAGGCGTGGGCCATGAACCAGGAGGTGCCACAGCCGACCACGGCGACACGTTCACCGCGCCGGGGCAGGCCGTCGGCGAAGGATCCGACCGACTGGGCCGCTCGCCTCCAGGTCTCGGGCTGTGAGGCGATTTCGACGGAGGTACGGGAAGTGTCGAGAGGGGGCACGTCGGTTCCTTGTGTTCGGGCCGGCCGGGGTTGTGTCGTCCGGGAGTCTCAAGATGCTCTTCCATGAACATTCATGATGTCAATTGTTGCTCGAATACTCGGCGTATCGAGCATTATCATGCAGAGCGGCTGCCGCTGGGGGTGCGTTGCCCGGTGGCGGCATCAGCGAGAGCGGGCCGGACGCACTTCCTCCACGTGGATCTCGGAGAGGAACCGGCGGTGGACGGCGGCGTCGATGTCGCCCGCGGCCTGGCAGGGGACCGCGGCCGCCGACAGCGACACGGCGGCACGCAGGATGTCCGGCCACGCCGATCCGGCCTCCAGTCCGGCCGCGATCGACGCCACGCAGGCGTCGCCGGCGCCCGTCGGGTTTCCGGACAGTCGCTCGGGGGGCACTGCCCGCCAGGCTCCCTCGGGGGTGTGCGCGTACAGGCCGTCGGCCCCGACGGATGTCACGACCGACCGGGCTCCCCCGGCCCGCAACATGGCGGCGGCCTGCGCCAGGTCCTCGCATCCCGCCGCCTCCATGGCCTCGGCGGCGTTGGGTTTGATCACGTCGGGGCGGGCCGGCAGAGCGTGGAGGAGGGCGGCGCCGCTGGTGTCGAGAATCGTGAGCGCGCCGGCCGCCGAAGCGGTGTCGATCAGCTGTGCGTAGGCGTCCGCCGGGAGGCCGGGCGGGGTGCTGCCGCTCAGGACGACCACGCTTACCCCGGCGAGCAGTTCGGCGTAGTGCCGGGAGAAGAGCCGCCATGTGGCGGGGCCCACGTGCGGCCCCCGCCCGTTGAAGACGGTGGCGTCGCCGTCGTCGCGCGCGACGACGGCGAGGGTTCGCCGCGAGTCGCCGGTCACGTCGAGGAACGCGTCCCGGATGCCCGCGGTGCGCAGCCCGTCTCGGATCAGGCGGCCGGTGACCCCGCCCACGAAGCCGGTCGCCACCGGGGCGTGTCCGAGGAAACCGAGCACGCGGGCGACGTTGATTCCCTTGCCGCCCGCCCGTTCGTGCACGGTGTCGACCCGGTGGGAGGTGCGGGGTCGCAGACTGTCGACGCCCCAGGTGACGTCGAGGGCGGCGTTCAAGGTGACGGTGAGAATCACGGGGTGCTCGCTCCTGTTCGCCGGGTGGCCGCGACGTGCCCTGCTGCCTGCCAGGCGGCGAGACCCGCGCCGAGACACCCGGCCTGATCTCCCAGCCGGGCGCGGACGAGCGCGGGGCGACGCTGGAAGGTGAGGCGTTCTTCCAGCCCGGTGCGCACGGGGTCGAGCAGGAGCCGGTCGGCCTCGGCGAGGCCGCCGCCCAGTACGATCAGCTCCGGCGCGAGCAGGGCGGTGGCGATCGTCAGCGCGTCCGCGAGTCCGTCCGCCGCCCGTTTCCAGACTGCTCGCGCCACGGGGTCGCCCTGCGCGGTCAAGGCCGCGACCTCGGCCGCACCGGTCACCGCCCGCCCGGTGCGCACCGTGTACGCGGCCGCGACGGCGGGGGCGGATGCCACGGTCTCCAGGCAGCCGGAGTTTCCGCAGGCACACGGCGCACCACCGGACTCGACGACGACGTGACCGAGTTCGCCGGCGTATCCGCCGGATCGGATCGCCTTGCCGTCGCAGACGAGGGCGGCGGCGATTCCGGTGCCGATGGCCACGAAGAGCACGTTCGGTGTCGCGCGAGCCGCCCCGAGGGCGCATTCGGCCACGCCGCCCGCGCGTACGTCGTGGCCCAGCGTGACGCGCAGCCCGGTACGCGCCTCCAGGAGGGCCGCGAGCGGCAGATCGCGCCAGCCGATGTTGGCCGACCAGACGGCCCTCTGCCGGTCGTCGTCGACGATGCCCGGGACCACCACGCCCGCGTGGTGCACCGACAGCCCTCGCCGGCCGGCCATCCGGTTCAGAGTGAGCAGGGTGTCGGCGATGGCGGCGAGGACCGCGGTCGGGCCGTCGGCTCGCGGCGTGTCCCTGCGCAGGGTGTCCAGCGGACGCATGCCGTGGTCGAAGATCGCGCCTTTCATGCCGGTGCCGCCGACGTCGAGGCCCAGCACACATCCATACCCGAGAGGGTCACCGGACACGGGCAGGCCTTCGGACGAGGAGGACGGGCGCGCCGGAGGCGCCACTGTCCTTACCATCGATGCCGAACCACCATCACGATCAAACATGCGCGTTCACACCCCGCATCGAGCGATATCTTGCATGACGTGTGAGCGCAGTATTCATCGGCACGGTACGCCACGTCCAGAGCCGCGGGCCTGCGACCTTCCCTGGCGTGCACGAATCGCGCACGCCACGTGGTGCGCGGGACCGCGGCGTTACGATCAACTTCGCGCATACCTGTTGAGGACCGACAGACCGCTCTGGCGGCCCTCGCCCTCGGTGCGCGCCATTCGAGGTTCCGAGGCACGGAGGGGATGCGGCGCATGTCAAAGCAGGAGCGGTGGAGCAAGCTGATGGAACTGCTCGCGGTCGACGGCAAGCTGGACGTGGAGGAGGCGGCCGCCTCGGTGGCGGTGTCGCCGGCGACCATCCGGCGCGACCTCGACGAACTGGCCGAGCAGAAGCTGCTCGTCCGCACACGTGGAGGGGCGATCGCGCACGGCGTCTCCTACGAGCTTCCGTTGCGCTACAAGTCCTCGCGACGGGTCACGGAGAAGCAGCGCATCGCGAACGCCGTGGCAGACCTGCTGAGCGAGGGTGACGTCGTCGGCTTCAACGGTGGCACCACCACCACGGAGGTGGCCCGGGCTCTGGTGCTCCGGGCGGGCGGATCGACGGCCGAGCGCGGGGAAAGCCCCTCGGGTCCCCTCTACACGGTCGTCACCAACGCGCTGAACATCGCAGGTGAACTGGCCGTGCGTCCGCAGTTCAAGATCGTGCTGACCGGCGGCGTCGCGCGCCCCCAGACCTATGAGCTGGTGGGCCCGCTGACGGAGGGGGTCTTGAACCAGGTGGTGCTCGACGTCGCCGTGCTCGGCGTCGACGGTGTGGATCCGCAGCTCGGCGTCATGACACACCACGAGGACGAGGCCGGCATCAGCAGGCTCTTCGCGGAGCGCGCCCGGAAAGTGATCCTCGCGACCGACTCCTCGAAGATGGGCAAGCGCGCCTTCGCCAGAATCTGCGGCCTGGACCGGATCGACGTGATAGTCACCGACTCCGGCATCGCTCCCGAGATGGCCGCGCGGCTCACCGAGGCGGGTATCGAGGTACTCACCGTCTGACGGCCCCTCCTGTTCACGCACCTCCGCCACCAAGCCGGAGGTGGTTCCGGGTGGCCCGTCGACCCCGAGGTGCCGGGCACGCCTGCGCCTGCCGCGCGCCCGCACCCGCCTTCGCGGCAGCGGCCAGATCCTCCCCGTACGGCCTCCGGGGCGCGCTCGCGAAACGGGCCTGCCCGTACCCGGAAGCCCCGTACCCGGAGGCCCCGTACCCGGTTGTCGCGTCCCCGAAGGCCGCGCGGGGGGCCTCGACTGCCAATGGATGCCCGGTTCGAGCCCTCCACCCGCTCCCGCACAGGCCTACCGACGTCGCCCCTTGATCGGAAGGCATCTTTTGCGTAACAGGTCTGGTTCTGAACCTCCTTCCTCGTGTTTACTCTGCCCACAGCAGATGCTCGTTCCTGAGCGAAAACCATTTGGATACTTCAGATGTGCGCACGCTCCGAATCTGCCGTAGTCCCGGACCCCCATGGGCCGTGTCGCCTCGGCCGGCCAGGAGAAAAGGCGGTACTGACGATGAACAAGCGGATGTTCGTGGCGGCATGCACCTGCGCCCTCGGGGCACTCACCCTCACGGCCTGCGGTGGCAACAGCGGCGGCGCCGGCGCATCGGACGGCCAGGACGTGACGCTCAAGCTGGTGGCCGCCGACTACGGCGACAAGGCCTCGAACAGCTCGACGGCCTACTGGAAGGACGTCGCGCAGCGCTTCACCGCCACCCACCCGAAGATCAAGGTCGACGTCCAGGTCATCAACTGGAACGACATCGACTCCCAGGTCAAGACGATGATCCAGAGCGGTAACGTTCCGGACGTCCTACAAACCGGCGGCTACGCGGACAAGGTCGCCGACGACCTGCTCTACAAGGCGGACGAGGTCCTGTCGGAGAAGACCCGCGCCAACCTGATCGACAGCTTCGCCAAGGCCGGTGAGGTCGACGGCACGCGGTACGGCATACCCTTCGTCTCCTCGGCGCGGGCCTTCTTCTACAACAAGACCGTCTTCGCCAAGGCCGGCATCACCGAGGCGCCGAAGACCTGGGACGACCTCAAGGCCGCCGCCGAGAAGATCAAGGCGACGGTGCCGGGCGTGACTCCCTACGCGCTGCCACTCGGTCCCGAGGAGGCCCAAGGCGAGTCGCTGATATGGGAGTTCGGCAACGGCGGTGGGTTCACGGACGCCCAGGGCACCTACACCTTGAACAGTAGGGCCAACGTCGAGTCGTTCACCTGGCTGAAGACCAACCTCGTCACTCCCGGCCTGACCTACGCCAACCCCGCGACGACGGACCGCAAGACCGCGTTCGCGGACTTCGCGGCCGGTAAGACCGCGATGCTCAACGGTCACCCTTCTCTGCTCCAGATGTCCAAGGACGGCAAGGTCGACTACGGCGTCGTGCCCATCCCCGGAAGAACGGGCGCGCTCAAGTCCACGCTGGGTGTCGCCGACTGGATGATGGCGTTCAAGGACAACGGCCACAAGGAAGAGGTGCGCGAGTTCCTGGACTTCGCGTACTCGAAGGAGAACACGCTGAAGTTCGATGAGCTGTACAACCTGATGCCGGTCACCAAGGACACGCTCCAGGAGATGACCGGCAACGGCAAGCACAAGGACCTCGAGCCCTTCTTCGCGCTGCTGCCGAACGCGGTCTTCTACCCGCTCGGCGACACCTCCTGGGACGCCGTCTCCGCCGAGATCAAGAAGAGCGGCGGCACGGCCGTGAACGACCCGGCCAAGGTGCTGGGCGAGCTGCAGAAGAAGGCCGAGGACGCGGTTTCCGACCAGTAGGCCACGCGAACCGCACCTCACGAAAGGCACCCTCGTGTCCCCCACTTCCTCCACGGCCGGCTCCGGCCGCAAGGGCCGGGGCGGTCTGGCCCGGCTGGGGCCCCTGCCCTGGATCGGGCCCGCCGTCCTGCTCATCGTCCTGGTCGTGCTCTGGCCGGTCTACGAGATGGTCCGCACCTCGTTCCTGAAGATCAGCAGCAGCGGATTCGTCCGGGGCTCGGCCGGATTCGACAAGTACAAGCGGCTGTTCGACGAACCGTCACTGCCCTCGGTCGTCGTGTCGACCCTGGTGTGGACCGTGGTCGTGGTCACCGCCACCATGGTGACGTCGCTGGCGTTGGCCCAGCTCTTCAATCAGAGGTTTCCCGGCCGGCGCGTCACCCGCTGGGCCCTCATCGCCCCCTGGGCCGCATCGGTCGTGATGACCGCCATCGGCTTCAAGTGGATGCTCAATCAGACCGCCGGCGTCCTGAACACGCTCATGCGCGATCTGGGGCTCATCGACGGCCCCAAGGACTGGTTGGGCGACCCCTCGACGGCCTGGCCCTGGATGATGTTCGTCGCCGTCTTCGTCTCCCTGCCGTTCACCACCTACACCCTGCTCGCGGGACTCCAGACCATCCCGGGCGAGGTCTACGAGGCGGCGAAGGTGGACGGCACCACCACCTGGCAGACGTATCTGCGCATCACCCTCCCGCTGTTGCGGCCGGCGTTCCTCGTCGGTGTCGTCATCAACCTGATCAACGTCTTCAACTCGTTCCCCGTCATCTGGAGCATGACCCGCGGTGGCCCGGACAGCGACACCGCCACCACCACCGTGTTCATGTACCAGCTCAAGAACTCCGACATCGGCCAGTCCGCGGCGATGTCCGTCGTGAACTTCGCTCTCGTCGTGGTCATGGTCGTCCTCTTCCTCAAGGTCTCCCGCTGGAACCAGGAGGAGAGCTGATGGCCCAGAACACCCTCACCCCTTCGAAGACCCACCGGCCCGCCTCGGTCTCCCGCTCCCGGACCGGCGGCACCCGACCCGGCACGCCACGACCTCAGCGCACCCTGCGCGCGCGGACCCTGCTGGTCGCCGCCGTCGCATGGCTGCTGGCGGCCGTGTTCCTGTTTCCGTACGCGGAGATGGTGATCACCGCGCTGCGGCCGGCGCGCGAACTGCGCGACGCCGGCTATCTGCCGGCCGAGTTCGAGTGGGCGAACTTCGTCAACGTATGGCGCGAGTCTCACCTCGGGGCCAACCTGCGGGTCACGCTGCTGGTCGCCGCGGGATCCACCCTGCTCGTCCTGCTGGTCGCCATCCCCGCCGCGTACTACACCGCGCGCATGAGGTTCCGGGGCCGCGGCCTCTTCCTTCTGCTGGTCCTCGCCACGCAGATGTTCCAGCCCACGTCGCTGCTCGTAGGTCTCTACCGCGAGTTCTACCAGTTGGGCATGCTCAACTCCGTATGGACCCTGATCCTGTGCAACGCGGCCTTCAATCTGGCCTTCGCGATCTGGATCCTCACCGCCTACTTCGCCTCCATCCCCGAAGCCCTCGAAGAGTCGGCCATGATCGACGGCCTGGGGAGGGCGGGAGCGCTGCTGCGCATCACCCTGCCCCTGGCGATGCCGGGAGTCGTCACCGCGATGATCTTCACCTTCATCTCGGCATGGAACGAATTCGTCATGGGCCTCACCCTCTCCACCATCCCGGAGAGTCAACCGCTGACGGTCGGCATCAACAGTTTCATCGGCAACTACACCGTCCAATGGAACTACCTGTTCGCCGGCTCGGTCATCGCGATCGTGCCCGTCGTCGTCCTCTTCGCGCTCATCGAGCGGAAGGTCGTCTCCGGTCTCACCGCCGGATCCGTCAAGTGACCCGCCGGCCGCCCCGACCGCCCCCCACCACGGTGCGCTCGGCGATGGCGTACGCGGGAAATCCGGCCGCCCGCGGGCGGCTCCGTGCACCACCGTCCGAAGGAGTCAACCATGCGCTGGTTGCGCCGACGAGGCCGATGTCTCGCCGCACTCGCCACAGTCGTCCTCGCTCTCCCGTTGTCGGCCACGGTTTCCGAGGCGGCGACCGCTCCTCCCCCGGCCGCCCCCTCAGCCCTCGTGCCACAGCCCGTGTCCCACCTGCCGATGGCGGGCAGGGGATTCACCCTCACCCCCCGGACGCGCATCGCCGTCCTGTCGAAGAAGCCCGCTGCGCTCGGCGTCGGCACCTACCTGGCCAAGGTTCTCGCCCCGGCAACGGGCCACACCCTGCCGGTCGTCGCGGTCTCGCGGGCGCCGAAGCAGGCCGTCGTCCTGGACCCCAACGGCCCCGAGGAGCTCGGCGCCGAGGGATACACGCTGTCGTCCGACAAGGACGGAGTCGTGGTGAGGGCCCACGGAGCCGAGGGATTGTTCCGCGGTGTGCAGACGCTGCGCCAACTCCTCCCGGCCGCAGTGGAGTCTCCCACCCGAGCGCCCGGCCCCTGGACCGTCTCCCCGGTACGGATCTCCGACTCGCCCCGGTACGCGTACCGAGGCGTGATGTTGGACGTCGCCCGCCGCTTCTACCCCGTGGCCCAGGTCAAGCGCTACATCGACCAGGCCGCGGCGTACAAGATCAACACGCTGCATCTGCACCTGACCGACGACCAGGGTTGGCGCATCGCCATCGACGCGATTCCGGAGCTGACGAAGGTCGGTGCCAGTACACAGAGCGGCTTCACCCACGGCAGCGGTTGGTACTACTCGGCTGCGGACTACAAGGAGATCGTCGCCTACGCGCAGTCCCGCTTCATGACCGTGGTACCGGAGATCGACGGGCCCGGCCACACCCGGGCCGCGCTGGCCTCGGTGCCCGGGCTGAACTGTGACGACAAGGCGAAGCCTCCCTACTCCGGATTCGACGTCGGCATCAGCCTCTACTGCCTGGAGGACGAGCGGCACACGGCCGAGACGACCCGCTTCCTGCGCACCGTCATCAAGGCGGTGGCCAAGCTCACGCCCGGCCCCTACATTCACCTCGGCGGTGACGAGACCCCGCAGGCGACCCCGTCCCAGTACGCCGCCTACGTCGAGGCGGCCACCTCGACCACCACCTCACGGAAGAAGACCGTGATGGGCTGGCACCAGCTCGGTCAGGCCGCGATCCCCGCGGGCAGCCTGATGCAGTACTGGGGTGAGGAGGGTGACCGGGAGAGCATCGGCACGGCCGATGAGACCGAGACCATCGGCTTCGTCCGCAGCGGGGTGGCCCAGGGCGCCAAGTTCGTCATGTCGCCCTCCGACCACGCCTACCTGGACATGAAGTACGACGTGTCCACCCCCTACGGACTGAGCTGGTCCGGCTACGTGCCGGTGCAGAAGTCCTACGAGTGGGACCCGGCGAAGGCCACCGCCAAGCCGGACGGCACCGGCTCGATCGTCCCCGCCGGGCAGATCGCCGGCGTCGAGGCCGCGCTGTGGGCGGACCGCGCCTACGAGGGCAGCGACGCGCTGCCGACCCCCACCACCCGCTGGCCCGAACCCCACGCCTACGCCGAGTATATGAGTTTCCCCCGCCTGCCCGCCCTCGCCGAGGTCGGTTGGACCCCGCAGTCCGCCCGCGACTGGCAGGACTTCCGCCGGCGCCTGGCCCAGCAGGGACCGCGCTGGACCGCGGCCGGTATCGGCTACCACCCCGCCCCGGGCATTCCCTGGCCCGGTGTCACGAAGGTCGTGGAGGGTGCGCACAGCGTCGAGACAGGAGGCAAGTCACTGGACAACCCGGGCGGTTCCACGACCGACGGCGCCGCCATGGTCCTGTGGGCGCCGAACAGCGGACGCAATCAGACGTGGA
The DNA here is from genome assembly GCF_041431415.1 of Streptomyces sp. NBC_00513. Taxonomy (GTDB): domain Bacteria; phylum Actinomycetota; class Actinomycetes; order Streptomycetales; family Streptomycetaceae; genus Streptomyces. The sequence continues at coordinate 7,663,122 of NZ_CP107845.1, read as the reverse complement.
CGTTCACCAAGCAGTCGGACGGCTCCTACACCATCATCAACAAGACATCCGGGATGTGCCTGGATGTGGCCAACGGCTCCAGGTCGTCCGGCGCCGCCGCCGTTCAGCGGACGTGTACGGGCGAGATCGGCCAGCGCTGGAAGGTCACACCGCTCGCCGACGGCGAGCACACCATCGCCTCCGCCCGAAGCGGCCTGGTGCTCACCGCCGCCTCGGCCACCGACGGCGCCAAGGTGACCCAGCAGAAGGCCACCGGCACGGCGCTGCAGCGCTGGACGGTCGACTGACCTTCCCCCGGGTCGGCCGACCTTCCCCCACTGCGGTCCGGCCCCTTCCCCGCTCCGGACGCGCCTCAGGGCCGTTCGGAGCGGGTTGGCCGCAGGACGGCGACCTCCGCGGCCGCTCCCGTGTGCGGGAGGACTGCCAACTGGCCATGTATGGCACGGTCCAAGCCGTGTGTCATCAGGCGGCCATGAGGAACCCGTATCCGGGATAGAAGAGCCGAATGATGGAAACCGAGGACGCCCTCATGGTCCACCACATCGCCGAGCGTCTGCTGCGGGCTCATCCCTGCCTCGACGCCGGAGCTGTCCACAGCGCCGTGGAGACGGCTTACGACGAGCTCCGGTACGCCCGGGTGCGCGCCTACCTGCCGGTCCTCCTCGAACGCAGGGCCGGCGACCTTCTCGACAAGGGCTCCCACCACAGCCCTTGATCGACGCGCCGGCCAGGGCAGACCGTGCCGCCGCGCGCCGATGACGCGGCCGAGAGCGGCCCGCGGAGTGACGGTCGCTTCGACTCGCCCGCACGAGTACGGCCCTCGGGCGTCGGTCGGTGGGGCGGCCGGGTTCAGTCGGGAACCCGGCGCAGCGCGGTACGGCGGGACCGCGCCCCGTACGGGCGGCGTGGAGGGTGGCGGCGAGTTCCCGAGCCCGCCCCTCCCCCCGCGAAACCGTCCAGGACCGCGGTCGATGTCGTCCGCCTCCGGCAGAACCGTGCCCTTCAGCTCGGGTCCGCGAGCGGAACCCTCTCGTCAAGCACCAGGCTGTGTCCAAGAGCATCAGCCGGCAGGGCCTCCACCTCTTCGAGCCAGTCACTGAACCGCTTGTAGAGCGGACCGCACCAGGCCCTGTTGGGAGAGGTGTCCGTCATGGCGACGAACAGGTGGGATCCGAACGAGCTGTCCCAGAGCTTGTCCAGGATCCTCACCAGGTTGTCACCGGACACCTCGATCCGCTGTATGCCGTTGTCGAACTTCGTGATGCGGCCTACGGACAGCTTGGGATCCTTGCTGAAGGGTTTGTCCTTCGGTCCCGGTCCGCCACGTCCGGCACGCTCCTGCACGGTGCTCGTGGTCCACGTCGGTGCCCAGTTGCCAAAGGACTTGTGAGCGAGGAAGGTCCAGGTGTTCTCGTGGCAGACCAGCGACACGTAGGACACCGCGGCAGCCCTCTTCATGACGTCCAGGTGCCAGCGCGTCAAGACCGCGTCCGTCTCCTTGCGACGCTCCGCTTCCGCCCTCTGCTCCGCTTGCCTCTGCAGCAGAAGCTGGTTCTCCGCTGCTTCCTTCTTGCGCCTCTCCGCGCGGTCTTCCTCCCGCCAGCGCTTCTCCTGTTCCCACTTCTGGGCAGCGATCTCCCGTTTCTGCTCCTGATTCGCCGTCCACTGGTCAAGCAGCGTCTTGAGCATCCGTTCCCCTCCAGTCCGAGCTGCCCAGCGGGGCGCCCCCGGCCTCGCCCCGACGGACGGTGATCGTGGTCCAGGCGCCGACGTGGACCTGATCGCCGTCGCCGAGGGGGATCGGGACGTACGGCTGGATCGGTTCCTCACCGCCGTTGATGGTGGTGCCGTTGGTGGAGTTCTGGTCCACCACCGCCCAGCTCCCGTCGGGCTGCTGGACGAGCACCGCGTGCTGGTGGGAGACGCCCGGGTCCTCGGGGGGCACCGAGAGGTCGATGTCCGGGGACTCGCCCGAGGAGGCGCGCCGCCGGCCGATGGTGATCTGACCGCCGGAGAGCGCGAGGTGCTGCTCGGGCGAGTACGCGGGCATGTTCAACCCGGCCGCCTCGGGGCCGCTGCGCCGCATCATCGCCAGGAAGTACGACCGGTCGGGACCGACCGTCGCGCTCCAGGCACCGTTGCCGAGGGACGGGGCCTGACCCTGGGACCCGTAGTGCTGCTGCGCCTGATGCTGCACAGGCTGCTGGTACTCCATCGGGTAGTGCGGCTGCTGGTACTGCGGCTGCTGGTACTGCAGAGGCAGAGGCTGCTGGTACTCCTGCTGCTCCGGTGGAGGTTGGTACTGGTAATACTCCTGCTGGAAGGACTCCTGGTAGTGAGGCTCCTGGAGCTGCTGGTAGTGCGGATGCTGTTCGTGCGGGCGGGACGGCAGCAGCCAGTCGTCCTCGCGCGGGCGCGGCTCGGCTTGCCGGCTGACATGTGAAGTCGCCGAACTCGTCGGGAAGTTGTACCGGCACTCCTCGCAGAACGGGGCCATGGCCTCACGCGGGGTCCGACACTGCGGGCACAGCTCCGCCTGCGCGGTCGGCTCACCGGCCGTTGGAGGGTAGCCGTAGCCGTAGGAAGGCGCCGCGGGGGCGCTCGTGGCGGCAGCCATGCGGTGGCCGCAGACCTCGCACCAGTCCTCGGAGGCGGACTGGTGCCCGTACGGACAGGTCGGCATGGCTACGCTTCCCCCTTCTCCCCGCGTCATCGCCGCAGGTCTCTTCTCAGGTGTTCTTCACTCGGAGGTCTTCTTCACTCTGACAGTCTGCGCCGACAGCGTTTCAAGGGCGTCTCGTCGGCGCGGCAGCACTTCTGAGGAAGGCCTTGGGGCACGGCTGACCTGGTTCCAGGGTCTCGGCCGAGCATCCGGTGAGGTCCACGCCACCTCCGAAGGTGTGGGCCCTATCCCTCCAGCACCTGACGGGTCGCCGGCCCGTAGGTTCCCCGACCGTCGTCATCGACGCCCCGATCGACCTGGAACTCCGCCACCGCCTGCTTGACCCCCGAGTCGAACCGGCCGTTGAACTTGCCCTTGTACAGGCCCTGTGCGGACAGCAGTCTCTGCAGCTTCTTCACTTCCGGGCCAGAGTCCCCGTACCGCAAGGTCGGCGCCTGTGTGGGGGGCGGCGGCTTGGGTCCGGGGGGACGGCTCGCGCTCGGTGACGGGCTCGGCGAAGCAGAGGGGGACGGCGAGCGGGAGGGGTCGGGAGAGGCTGACGAAGACGCCGAGCGGGAGGCGCTCGGCGATGGGGAACGCGAAGGGGAGATCGAAGAGCCGGACGATCTCGCGGAGGGGGTCGGGGAGGACCCGGGCAGGACCGTGCTCGCCGTGAGAGCCGACGGCCTGGCATCCGGAAGCATGACGTCCTCTCCGGAGGAGGCTGGTGTCCACAAGGTCACGGCCGTCCCGCCCACCGCGATCACCACGGTGGCGGCGAGCAGAAGTGGAGCCGGCCGCCGGAAAGCCCGGGGCGGGCGCTCCTCGGATCCGCGGCCCGCCCTCCTACCCGCGATCGGCCCACCCGCTCCGGGGGCAGGCACCCGGCGGGCCGGCTGAAGGAGAACCAGGTCGGCGGCGCTCGGGTCGGGTTGCGACCACGACAGGTGTACCGGCGGTACCGGAACTCCGTACGCCGGGGTGTCCCAGTGCGGCGCCGCCATCGCGCCCGATTCCGATGCCGCGAACGTCGGTACCTCCGGCTCGCCGGGGTCGGGCAACGTCACGTAAGGACGGATCCGCATGGGGTCGAAACCCGCAGCCGGTGCACACCGGCAGGCGGCGCCGACAGTCCCGCAATCCGGGCAGCGTTCAGCGCTCACTGAAATCCCTCCCTGGCCATTGCCGGCGATCATGGAGACCGCCGGGCGGGCTCACCAGCGTGCCGCCGGCGCGAGGACTGCGCCTGTGGCAAGGCCCCGTCACGACGTCGTCCCGCCAGACTCGAAGCCACTCGCCAACGGACCGGATCCAGGTGTCTTCGCGACAGCGGTCCCGATCGACGCGGCTCCCCTCACCACCCCCTCGGCCAGGACAACGCCCATCGGACGGCGACGGCGGTAAGGGTGGGACATGAACCATCCTCGTGGTTGCGGAGACACATCGCCCCAGATCTCGACGGCAATGCGAGGAGCGCGGGCATGGGCGCGAAGAGCGGGCAGGGAGGTGACCGCGGCTGGGGGCGACCAGCAGTCCAGACTACCTGCGAACTCGACCATGCTTCAACAGGTCTCAACACATACCATCAAGTCGTTTCCGGGCGTGAAAGGTGACCGGGTCAGGACTTCGGCGGCAGGGGCGACGCCCATCAAGCAGCCGCCCGCGCTCCGTTCCCACGACCAGAGTCCGCCGCGTGAACCAGGTCGGCCCGCGCGACGCCCGGTCGCGGGCGGGCGCTTCGATCTCGCGACTCGGAGGCCGGGAAGCGCTGGGGGCCTCACCCCCCCCAGCCTCCACCGCCGGGGTTGGCTTCGCCTCGCGCCAGCTCCACGATCACTGCCCACAGAGCGTGTGCGCTCAGTGCGGCGGCAACCCGCTTCGCAAGCTCGACAGCCGGTCGACTCCGGCGAGATGACCGCTGGTCATCACTCATGCCCGTACCCCTCTCGACCGGGCCCCCGCCCCGACAAGGCGGATTCCTTCGGCCCCCACTTCCGAGGTGCGAACAACTGCCAAGATATCCAACGGATTTGACAGACAATAGACCCGGCCGCTCCGTCAGCGGCAGGCTCCGGCTGCAGAACCGCGGGAGCCGAGGCAGCGCACGGCCGACCCTCGGTGGCGGTCAAGCCGACTGATGCAGGGACCTTTCTGTGATGAAAGCACTACGCCGTTGGCGTGAGGCGCTCGGCGCAGTAACCGTTCCCCAGTAAAAGGTCAGGAAATGATCTGCGTTGGGTAAAGCGCCGCCATGTCGCGCCGCTTGCGCCCCCTCGATGCCCATAGCCCCCCTCGAAGGAGTCTGACCATGAGTTACGGGAACCTGCTGCGGAAAGAGATCGCGAAGCCGGGCACGACGCCGCTGATCGGCGTGTACGACATGTACTCGGCGTCCGTGGCCGCCGGGCACTATGACGGGATGTTCGTCTCCGGGTTCGGGTTCGCGGCCTCCTACTACGGCCTGCCCGACATCGGATTCATCGCGTGGCCCGACATGATGGGCTTCGTCCAGCGGCTGCGCGGCGCCTTCCCCCAGCACCACCTGCTGGTCGACATCGACGACGGGTACGTGGACCCCGAGGTGGCCTGTCACGTCGTCGAGGGCCTTGAGCGGGCCGGCGCCTCCGGCGTCATCCTCGAAGACCAGAAGCGGCCCCGCCGGTGCGGGCACGCCGACGGCAAGCAGGTCCTGCCGCTCGACGAGTACCTCGACAAGCTCGCCATGGTCCTCGCCACCCGCAAGGACCTGGTCGTCGTCGCCCGCACCGACGCCACCGAGGAGGCCGACATCCTCCACCGCGCGGAAGTGCTGGCCTCCACCGACGCCGACGTCGTCCTGGTGGACGGAGTGCGCAGCATCGAATGGATCGAGCGGATCCGCAAGGTGGTCGGCGGCAAGCCACTGCTGTTCAACCAGATCGCCGGCGGCAAGTCGCCCCGCCTCTCCCTCAGCGAGCTCACCGACCTCGGCGTCGACGTCGCGATCTACAGCACCCCCTGCCTGTTCGCCGCCCATCGGGCGATGGACACCGCCCTCGCCGAACTCCGTCTCGCCGACGGACGCCTCCCCGCCAACCAGGACGGCCAGGAGATCGGGGTCACCGAGTCCACCCGCCTCGTGGCCAAGAACATCGGCCGTCACCACACCCTGCCGGCCACACGAAACAACGCGGACGTGATCGTATGACCCGCGCCCGAGTACGGGCCGCCGCCTACCTCGCCGTCGCGGTCCTCGGCGCCGCCGCCCCGTCCGCCGCAGCCGAAGGAAGCCTCATAACGGTCATCGACAACTCCCACTCCGACTCCATCCTGGAAGTCGACCGCAGCGCCAACCTCCAAAGCGGCAGCGGCACCGCGGGAAGCGACCACGACGGCAGCGCTGTCGACATGCTCGCCACCCTCCTCCAGGGAAGTCACCCCGCGGAGGACGGCGACTGAGGATCCCGGGCGCCTCCGGCGGCGAACCCGCCGAGGTGGCCGAAGCGGCCGAGTGGGTGGGCGGCCACCCTTCCCGAGCCGGGAGACGGGGCCGCCCCCCGGCTCGGCCGTCTCCTTCGGATCGGCGCCAGGCCGCCCCGCCCCCTGATGTCAGATCGTGGGGGCGGGCCGTTGTTCTCGCCGGGCCGCTGCCCACGCGCGGCAGGGGGTGGCCGGTGCACCGGCCACCCCCACCAGCTCATCGTGGTTCGGCGGACGCCGCCGGTTCCGGCCCCCGTCCCCATGTCTCAGAAGAGGAGCGCCCAGGAGTCGATCTTCCCGGTGTCGCCGTCCGCGAGGTCCGTGACCCGAAGCTTCCACACCCCGTCGGCCACCACGGCGGACGCGTCCACCCCGTACGTCTGGACGATGTCGTCGTCGCTGCTCCCGGTGTTGGTGCGCAGGTCGTAGACGGTGCCGTTCGGGGCGACAAGGTCGACCCGAAGGTCACCGACCCACGTGTGCCGGATCTCAACCGGCACGCGCAGCGCGGCCGGCGCGTTGCCGGCGATTCCGCTGACGGTGATCGGCGACTCGACGGTGGAGTGGTCCGTGATCGGGTAGTCGTCCGTGTTCTCGAAGCGGGTGCCCGGGTTCGGCGGCGTGGTGCCGTCACCGACGTACAGGAGCAGGTTCGGGGAGCCGGGGCCGGAGTCGGTCACGACGTCCCTGGTGGCGGCGGCCGCGAGGCCTGCGGCGACTTCCGCCGGGCTGCTCTGCGGGTGCTGCGAGAGGTGGAGGGCGGCGGCGCCCGCGACGTGCGGGGCGGCCATCGAGGTGCCCGAGATCTCCTTGGAGGCGTGGTCGTCGTTGTTCCACGCGGAGACGATGTAGGCGCCCGGCGCGAAGAGATCCAGGCTGCTGCCGTAGTTGGAGTAGGGGGCCTTGACGTCACTCCTGTTGGTGGCGCCGACCGTGAGGGCCTCGGCGACGCGCGCCGGGGACCTGGTGCCCGCGTCCGTGTACTCGTTGCCTGCCGCGACGGCGTAGGTGATGCCGGAGGCTATGGAGTTGCGCACCGCGGTGTCGAGTGCGGAGTTGGCTCGGCCGCCGAGTGACATGTTGGCCACGGCCGGCTTGACGGCATGCGCCGTCACCCAGTCGATGCCGGCGACGACCTGTGCGACCGTACCGGAGCCGGAGTCGTCGAGTACGCGGACGCCGACGACCTTGGCCTTCTTGGCCACACCGTAGGTGGAGCCCGCGACCGTGCCCGCGACATGGGTGCCGTGGCCGTTGCCGTCCTGGGCGGTGTTGTCGTTGTCGATGGCGTCGAAGCCGTCGGAGGCGCGGCCCCCGAAGTCGCTGTGGCTGATCCGCACACCGGTGTCGATGATGTACGCCGTCACACCCTCACCGGCCTGGTCCGGGGGGTTGTAGCTCTGATCGAGGGGCAGCGTCCGTTGGTCGACGCGGTCCAGGCCCCACGACGGAGGGTCGGGCTGGGTGGTGGCGACGCCGTCGAGGGTGACGACACTGTTCTGCACCACGGACCTCACCGCCGGATCGGCGGCCAACTTCCTGGCCTGAGCCTCGGAGAGTTGGGCGGAGTAGCCGTTGAGGGCGGCCGAGTAGGTCCGGTCGATCTTCGCTCCGTACCGCTTGGCGACGGCCTTGCCGGCGGCGGTCGTGGAGCGGGCGGCGGAGTCCTTCAGGGTGACGATGTAACTGCCGGGGACGGTGCCCGTGGTTCCGGCGTTCTCGATGACGCCTTGCGCCTGTGCGCTGCTTGTGGCGGCCGAGGCGGGGAGTGCGAAGGCCGTGCCGAGCGTGAGGGCCGCGACAGCCGTCGCGGCCAAGCCGACTGAATGTCGACGGGTGTGACGCATCACTGACATAAGAGGGGTCCTCCTCCTGGGTGGTGCACACCGGGGAATGGCACAGCGCTCGCAGCCGCTCACACGGACCGCCAGGGTTCATGTCCATGACAATCCATGCGAACCGCGGCACTGATGCCGCCAACAGACTCCCATGTTTACGCGAACATCGTGTTGCGCCGAGGTAAAAGCTCCCTCACCGCTGCCTCGTGGCGCCGCCTTGTCCGGGCCGGCGTGCCACAGGGAGGAGAGCACACGAAAGGAGGGCGGCGCGTGCCACGCACGCATGCCGCCCTCCTCACTGTCGATTCCGGCTACTTCCCGACGCTGAACCCCTGCTCAGCACCGTACTTGGCACTCGCGTTCCGCCACGCGTCCAGCCCCTGGGCGAGGGTCGTCGACGAGACGTACGCCTTGCCGACGGTGTCGTTGAAGATGGAGTTCGCGTACACCTGGTAGGGCAGGTACGACCAGCCCGTGCCGACGTTTCGGGCCGCGTCCGCCAGAACCTGGTTGGCCTGCTGGCCGCCGAAGTAGGGGAAGGCCGTCTCCAGGAAGGCCTTGGATTCGAGGTCCGCCCGGGTGGCGGGGAAGGCTCCTTCGGAGACCCGGGCCGTGGCGCCGGCCCCCGTGGTCGCGTACTCGATGAAGGCGTAGGCCAGCGCCTTGTTCTTGGATGCCTTGGGCACGGCGAGGGAGCTGCCGCCGTTCTCGGCACCCGCCTTGGCGCCCCGTGTCCACTGCGGAAGGGGTGCCACGCGCCAGTCCCCCGAGGCGGCGGGAGCACCCGAGGCGAAGTTGGCGGGCATCCAGGCGCCTATGGACAGCGTCGCGATGCTGCCGTCGGACAGGCCCTTGTACCACTCGTCGCTCCAGGAGGTGACCGGTGCGAGCAGTCGCTCGTCGAGCAACTTCTGCCAGGTGCGCGCGTACTGCGCGGTGCCGGCGTCGCCGAAGTCGATGCCGACCTTTGTGCCCTCCACCTTGTAGGGGCGCCCACCCGCCTGCCAGATCAGGCTGGTCGTGGCGCCGGCGTCCCCGGTGTCGTTGGTGATGTAGAGCTTCGGATCCGCCTTGTGCAGGGCGCGCGCCGCCTCGACGTACTCGTCCCAGGTGGTGGGGACGGCGACGCCGTGCCGGTCGAAGACCTTCTTGTTGTAGAACAGCGCCATGGGCCCCGAGTCCATGGGGAGGGCGTAGATCCCCTTGTCGTACCGCACCGCGCTCCAGGGCCCGGTGGTGAAGGTCTGGTCGTGGGAGGACGCGCCGTAGGGGGCGAGGTCCTCCAGGGCCTTGCCGATGGCGAACTGACCGACGGCGTAGTACTCGACCTGGGCCACGTCGGGGGCACCCGAGCCTGCGGCGACGGCGTTCTGCAGCGCCGTGTACTGCTTGTCGCCCGTCCCCGCGTTGACGAGTTCGACGTCCACCTTCGGGTACTTCTTCTCGAAGTCGGCAGCCACCTTCTTCAGCGTGGGCTCCCACGCCCACACCGTCACCTTGCCTCCGGCTTCGAGTGCGGACGCCACGTCCTTGACGGCGCTCTCGTCCGCCGGGTCCGAGGCCCCGCAGGCGGTGGTGCCGAGGGCCAGGGCACACGTCACGGCGACGGCGGCGACGATCCGGCGGCGGCTGTTCGTTCTCATCGGTGGTGCTCCTGATTCGGTGTGCGGATGAGGAGGGTCGGTACGAAGGGCAATGGGGGTCGGTACGAAGGGCGATGCCGGGCGCGTCACTCCTTGACGCTGCCCGCGGCCAGGCCCGACTGCCAGTGGCGCTGGAGCAGGAGGAAGATCACGACGATCGGCACGACGGTGAGCAGGGATCCGGTGATGATGAGGTCGAAGACCGGCTCGCCGCCCGCGGTCCGGGCCTGGGCGCTCCAGGCGTTGAGACCCAGGGTGAGCGGATACCAGTCCGGATCCTTGATCATGATCAGCGGCAGGAAGTAGTTGTTCCAGGTCGCGACCATGGAGAAGAGCAGCACCGTCACGGTGCCCGGCCTCAGCAGGGGCAGGGCGATCGTGAAGAAGATGCGCAGTTCGCCGGCGCCGTCGATGCGGGCGGCTTCGAGTAGTTCGGAAGGTACCGCCTCTGCGGCGAACACCCACATCAGGTACAGCCCGAACGGCGAGACGAGGGACGGGATGATCACCGCCCAGGGGGTGTTGGCCAGTCCCATGCCGCTGAACATCAGGAACGTGGGCACGGCCAGTGCCGTACCGGGGACGGCCACGGCTCCGATGACCACGGCGAACACGGCGCGGCGGCCGGGGAACTCGTATACGGCCAGGGCGTATCCGCCGAGGACGGCGAGCAGTGTCGCGCCGCCCGCGCCGGCGGCGACGTACAGCAGGGTGTTGAGCGTCCAGCGGACGAAGGCGCCGTCGTCGTAGGTCAGTGTGCGGGAGATGTTGTCCCAGAGTCGGAAGTCCTTGCCGAGCCACAGGCCGAAGGAGTCGAAGAGGTCCTGCTGGTTCTTGGTCGCGTTGATGACCAGCCACACGAGGGGAAGGAGGGTGTAGACGAGGACCAGCCCGGTCACCAGGGTCAGCGGCACGCTCGGTCTGGGGTTGAGCGGTGTGTGGGGGCGCTTGGGGCGACGGGGCCGTGCCTTCGGGGGCCGGGCGACCGGGGTCCGTCCGGGCTCGACGGCGGTGTCCGGTACCGCCCGGGGGCGGACGGCGCGTTCCACCGTGTCCGAAGGGGCGTCGGCGGGATTCGTGATCATGTGCTCAGCCCTTCCGCATGCCGCGGAGCTGGACCGCGTAGGCGATGATCGCGGTGAGGACACCCATCACGATGGCGACGGTCGCCGCGTAGTTGTGCTGCTGTCCGGAGAAGGCCAGCGAGTAGGTGTAGAGGTTCGGGGTGTAGCTGGTCGTGATCGCGTTGGGAGCGAGGTTCTGCATGATGCTGGGCTCGTTGAACAGTTGGAAGCTGCCGATGATCGAGAAGATCGTCGCGATGACCAGCGCGCTGCGGATGGCGGGCAACTTGATCGCGGTGACGACGCGCCACTCTCCGGCGCCGTCGATCGCGGCCGCTTCGTAGAGGGAGCGCGGGACCACCTTCAGGGCGGAGTAGAAGATCAAGGTGTTGTAGCCGACGAACTCCCACGTCACGACGTTGCCTATGGAGGCGAGTATCAGTGAGGGGGAGAGCGGATCCGGGAGGGAGAGGCCCAACGCCTCGTTGAGGTTGCCCACCAGGCCGAATCTGGGTCCGTAGATGAATCCCCACATCAGACCGGCCACCACGGCCGGGACCGCGTAGGGAAGGAAGACCGCCACACGAAAGAACGCCTTGCCGTACAACCGGCCGCTGTCGATGGCGAGTGCGACCAGCAACGCGATCCCCAACATGATCGGCACCTGGACGAGCAGGAACAACCCGACCCGGGCGGATCCCTCCCAGAACCGCGCATCGGTCAGCGCTTGGACGTAGTTGTCCGCGCCGACGAAGTCGGTACCGCCGATGAGCCGGTCGCGCATCAGACTGAGCTGGAAGGCATAACCGATGGGTGCCAGGAAGACCAGCACGAACACCGCTGCGAACGGGCCGGCGAACCCCCAGCCGACGAGGGCGTTCCCGCGGGCGCGCACACGGGGTCGAGAACGGGGTGGGGAGACTGCTTTTGCCGCTGCCGGCAGGAGCGTCATGGTGGTTCCTTGTGTCGGTGACCGACAGGTCCGCAACCGGAGGGAAGAGACGGCCTCCGGGCCGAAAATGGCCGCATGGGGCAGGACCTGATGAGAAATGTTTACGTAATCATCGGTAGCGCGATGGTGACACTTCCCGCCGAGGAGCGTCAAGCATCGCGCAGCCGGTGGCTGAAACCGTGACCACGGAGCGGACTTCCCTCCGCGACCCATGAGTGACGATTCGCGCGCCAACGCTTGACAGGCCCCGGTGCGGCTCCCACACTCGCAGCCAGCCACCCACTGTTTACGCAAACATAACAAGGGTGGCACATCGGCTTCACACAGCCCCGCTGTCGGCTCGCCGGCTCGCGGGACCCAGCGCGCACCGCATCCCCTCCCCCACCCGCCGGTCAGCGAGAGGTACCCATGCGACGTCAATCCCCATACCTGGCTGCCCTGTTCGCCCTCGTGGCAGCCCTGATCGCGAGCTTCCTCGGCGGTCTCGGCACCGCCGTGGCCTCACCGGCCCCCGTCGTCGTCACCAACGCGACGCAGTTCACCGACCCCGCCGGCAGTCCCGTTCACGCCCATGGCGGAGGGGTCGTCAAGGTGGACGAGTTCTACTACTGGTTCGGCGAGAACCGCAATGCCGACAACAGCTTCCGGTACGTGTCCGCGTACCGCTCCACCGACCTCAGGACGTGGGAGTTCCGCCGCCACGTCCTGACCCGGGCGTCGGATCCGGAGCTGGCCACGGCCAACATCGAGCGCCCCAAGGTTGTGTACAACCGCACTACCGGGCAGTTCGTCATGTGGATGCACAAGGAGGGCAGCGCCACCGACTACAGCGAGGCCCGGGCCGCGGTGGCCGTCTCCTCCACGGTCGACGGCGACTACTCCTGGCGCGGGAGCTTCCGACCGTTGGGACACATGTCCCGGGACATCACCACCTTCGTCGACACCGACGGCACCGGTTACATGGTCTCCGCCGCCAACGAGAACGCGGACCTCCACGTCTACCGGCTCAGCGCGGACTACACCGCGGTCGAGACCCGGGTGCAGAAGTTGTGGGCCGGCCAGTCGCGCGAGGCTCCGGCACTGTTCAAGCGGGACGGCGTCTACTTCCTGGTGACGTCCGGCGCCACCGGCTGGTCCCCCAACCAGCAGAAGTACGGCACGGCCGACAGCATCACCGGAACCTGGAGCGGGCTGCGGGACCTGGGCGACGGCAGGACCTACGGTTCCCAGACGGCCTACGTGCTGCCCGTCGAGGGCGTGACCGGTGCCACCGGATACCTGTACATGGGCGACCGCTGGGGCAACGCGACGGGCGGCACGGTCAACGACTCCCAGTACATCTGGCTGCCGTTGAAGTTCCCGACGAGGACCAGCCTGTCCATGGACTACTACCCGCAGATCATCATCGCGGCGGAGGCCGGCACCGTCAGGGGCACCGGTGACTGGGACACTTTGACCGCCGCGCACAGCGGCAAGTGCGCCGACGCCGCCGACTGGTCGGTGGCGGAAGGCGCCGCCCTGGTCCAGTGGACCTGCACGGCCGGAAGCGTCAACCAGCAGGTGTGGTTCCAGGGCGCGGGAGCGGGCACGGTACGGATCATGCTGCGGCACAGCGGCAAGTGCCTCGCCGTCCGGGACGCGTCCGCCGAGGACGGCGCGGCCGTCGTACAGACCACGTGCGCAGACGCACCCGGCCAGAGGTGGAAGGCAGCACAGGCCGGCCCGAGCGGAATGCGGCTCGTCGCCCAGCACAGCGGCAAGTGCCTCGACGTCACCAACCAGGCACGGACGGACGGCGCGCCGCTCATCCAGTGGACGTGCAACGGCGGCGACAACCAGCAGTGGCACCGCTCGGCCGTCTGACCTTCCCGCTCTCGCCCCGCCACCGGGGGTGTGGCCGTGTCCCGCCCCCGGCGCGGGACACGGCCGCACGCGTCCGTCGGGGCCGGTCAGTCCTCGACGGGGCCGAGGTCGGGTGTCTCCCGGAAGGCCACCGTCCGGGCGCGGTCGGGAGCGTGCAGTTCGAGTACGACGACCTCGTTGGCTCCCGTGCGCAGGACCGGGCCGGGTACGTACAGCGTCCGCTGGGGCCCGCGGGACCAGTAGCGGCCGAGGGCGAACCCGTTGACCCACGCCACACCCTTGGTCCAACCGTCGAGGTGGAGGAAGGTGTCGGCCGTCCGGTCCGTCTCGAAGGTGCCGCGGTGGAAGGCCGGGCCGGTCGGGGTGACCGGCGCGGTACCGAACGGGAGGTCTTCCAGCGTGCCGAGCGGCAGCGGTCGGCTGGTCCACCCTTCGAGCGGAAGCCCGTTCAGCAGAACGCGGCCGAGCAGCCCCTTGCGGTCGTGGATGCCCGGTCCGTAGTTCACCCTTCCCTGGTTCTCCACGAGGATGGTGAGGACACTGCCGGGGCGCGGCACCGAGAAGGTGAGGGAGTGTTCGTGGGACTCCCGCTCCAGTACCCCCACCGGCTGGCCGTCGAGGAAGACCTGGGCCCGGTCGCGCACCTGCTCCAGTACGAGCAGTGCGGGACCGGCGTCCGGCAGGTCCGTTTCGTACAGCACGAAGCCGTAGTCCTGCCCGAGTTCTTCCATCGTCAGGGGCCGGCTCGACGCGACCGCGTCCCCGAGGACGGGCGCTCCGTCCAGCAGACCGATGCTCTCGGTCAGCGCCACCTCCTCACAACTGAACTTGGCTGTGCGCGCGGGCAGGGGCTCCGTCGGGACGGGGGCGTACTTGGCGATGACCTCGCGGAAGGCGGCGAACTTCTCGGTCGGGTCACCGGCTTCGTCGAGGGGCGCGTCGTAGTCGTAGGAGGTGACGGTCGGCCGGTAGGTGTGCTTGTCGTTGGCGCCGTTCATGAAACCGAAGTTCGTACCACCGTGGAACATGTAGAAATTGACCGAGGCACCGGTGGCGAGCAGTTCGTCCAACTCCTGCGCCGCCCGCTCGGCATCACGGACGACGTGGTTACCGCCCCAGCGGTCGAACCAGCCGATCCAGAACTCCGCACAAAGCAGCGGACCTGACGGCCTAAGAGCCCGCAGGGCGGAGAGGTTCTGCGCGGAGCGGCTGCCGAAGTTGACGGTCGCGAGAACACCCGGCAACGCACCCCGCTCCAGGTCGGCCGGCTGATCGCAGGTGAAGAGCGGCACGTCGACACCGCAGCGGCGCAGGGAGTCGGCGAGGTGCTCCAGATAGGCGGTGTCGTCGCCGTAGGCCCCGTACTCGTTCTCCACCTGCACCGCGAGCACCGGACCGCCCCGGGTGGCGAGTCGACTCCGCAGCGGGAGCAGGAGCCGGCGGAAGTAGTCGTCGACCGCGGTGAGGAACCGGGGGTCCCGACTGCGCAGTTGGATGTCCGGATCCGCCAGCAGCCACGACGGCAGGCCACCACCCTCCCACTCGGCACAGATGTACGGACCCGGACGCAGCAGTACGAACAACCCCTCCGCGGCGGCGAGGTCGAGGAAGGCCGGCAGGTCGAGGCCGCCTTCCATGCGGAACTCGTCGGGACGCGGCTGGTGAAGGTTCCACGGCACATACGTCTCCACCGTGTTCAACCCCATCAGACGAGCCTTGCGCAACCGATCTCGCCAATGACCGGGATGAACACGGAAGTAGTGCAATCCGCCCGAAAGAATGCGGAAGGGCTCTCCATCAAGCCGGAATCCGTCATCGTCGATCCGAAGAAGAGGCATACGCGTACTCCTCAGCTGAACAGGCACGCGGGATGCGCACCGTGAGACTCTCGCCACCCCCGCATGTTTACGTAAACATGCGAGGCGTGACAAGTCCCTTCACGCGTGATCTCGGGAGCGGCCCGCACGAGGAACCCGGAGGCTAGGACATACAGGGGCATACCGGCGCGCGGCTCGACCCGAAGCGGGGGCGGCGGCCGGGACTGCGGCAGGGGCTTCCGCCCGGACTACGGCTGGGTGGTTCCCAGGATCAGCCGGCCCACCGAATCGCTCAGGACGGTACGTGCCTGGGCATCGAGCCCGTCGTCCGATACGAAGTAGTCGATCTCCGGGAGGGTGATGAACCGACTCAGGCCCACGACTCCCCATTTGGTGTGGTCCGCGACCACGGCGACCTGAGTGGCGCAGTCGATCAGCGCGCGGTTGGTCTGGGCCTCGGCGAGGTTCGGGGTGGTCGCGCCGGCGCGTTCGGAGATGCCGTGGGCGCCGATGATCAGCAGGTCCACCTGGAGGGAGCGGATCGCCTGATCCGCCAGGGGGCCGACCAGGGAGGCCGACTTCGTGGGAGAACCGCCCGTCAGCAGCAGCGTGCGTTCCGGGGAGCCGAGCTCCGCTCCCGTGGGCCGGAGCAAATCGGCGACCGGCAGGGAGTTGGTCACCACGGTCAGTCCGGGCACGTCCCGGAGCCGGCTGGCCACCGCGTAGGACGTCGTCCCTCCGGAGATGGCGACGACGCTGCCCGGTTTCACGAGGGCGGAGGCCGCCTCGGCGACCGCCGCCTTGGCCTGTGACTCCAGACCTGCCTTGGTCTCGAAGGCGGGTTCGTCCGCGGTCGTGACGGAAGACCTGATGGCGCCGCCGTGCACCTTCGACAGGGCACCGCTGCGGGCGAGCACATCGAGGTCGCGGCGGATCGTCATGTCGGAGACGCCCAGCTGTTCCACGAGTTCGGTGACGCGCACCGCACCGTCGCGGCGGACGATGTCGAGGATCAGGGCCCTGCGCTGGGGTGCAAGGCGTGCTGCTTCCGTCACGTTGTCGTCCCCGCTCCTGTGCGCGCCATCCGTGTGTGGAGTCAAAGACACACGGCCATCCTCACAAACGAACAGTCTACGTCGACGGATCCCGACCTCACCGACTTCTCACTCGATGCGCCGTGCTCCGGAGGCCGGCGACACGGCGAAAAGGTGCGGGGCCAGGTACCCGGCGGATCGGAACGCGGCGGTGACGGCGGCGCCCAGCGCCTGCGCCCGGCCCTCGTCCACGAGGACGATGACGGAGCCGCCGAAACCACCTCCGGTCATGCGTGCCCCGAGCGCTCCGTGTGCCAGGGCCGTGTCCACCACGAGGTCGCTCTCGTCACACGAGATCCGAAAGTCGTCACGCAGCGAGGCATGTCCGGCCGAGAGGATCGGTCCCAGCGCCGCGACGCGTCCCGCTCGCAGGTGGGAGATCGATTCGGCGACCCTCGCGTTCTCGGTCACGATGTGCTGGACCAGGGGCACCAGGTGCGTGGGGAGCATCTTGCCGGTGGAGGGCAGATCCGCCGGTGAGATGTCCCGCAACGCCGCGACGCCGAGCAGCCGGGCGGCCTGTTCGCACCCGGCGCGCAGCGCGGCGTACGCGCCGTCCCCGAGGTCGTGTTTGACGCGGGTGTCGATGACGAGCAGGCGCAGACCCTCCGACTCCGGGGCGAATGGCACCTGCTCGTGGGTCCCCGCGCGGATGTCCAGGTGCAGGGCGGCGCCGGCGGTGCAGCAGGCTGAGGCCATCTGGTCCATGACCCCGCACGGGACGCCGGCGAAGCCGTTCTCCGCCCGCTGTGAGATCAGGGCGAGCGCGGGTGCGCCGAGGCCGAGCCCGTACAGCTCGTTGTAGGCGAAGGCGACCGCGCACTCCAGCGCGGCGGAGGACGACAGGCCCGCGCCGGTGGGCACCGTGCTGTCGACGTGGAGGTCGGCGCCGCCGACCCCGTGTCCCGCCTCGCGGAGCGCCCACACGACTCCCGCCGGGTACGCACCCCACGTGGTGACGGCTCCGGGGGTCAGGCCGTCGACGTCGAGATCGATGACCGGGCCGTCGCCCTGGGCGCTGTGCAGCCGCAGGCGTCCGTCCTCGCGCCGTCGCGCCGCGACCAGCGTGTTCTGGGGGATGGCGATGGGCAGGGCGAAGCCGTCGTTGTAGTCGGTGTGCTCGCCGATCAGGTTGACACGGCCCGGCGCTGCCCAGATTCCGTCCGGGGAGGCGCCGTAGATGTGCCGGAAGGCCTCCTTCACGCGGTCGCCCCCTGTGCGAAGGCCCAGGCGTCGGCCACGATGGAGTCCAGGTCGGTGCGGGTCGGCCGCCAGCCCAAGCGGTCGTGCGCGCGGGCGGCGGAGGCGACGAGCACCGCCGGATCGCCGGGACGCCGGGGGCCGACGAGTTCAGGGATCGCACGGCCCGTAACCCGTCGGACGGAGTCGATCACCTCCCGGACCGTGAAGCCCTCGCCGTTGCCCAGGTTGCAGATCAGGTGCTCGCCGGGGCGGGCGGCGTCCAGGGCCAGGAGGTGGGCCTCGGCGAGGTCGGCGACATGGATGTAGTCGCGGACGCAGGTGCCGTCGCGCGTGGGGTAGTCGTCGCCGTGGACGTCGATGTGTGGGCGTTGTCCCAGGGCCACTTGGAGGATGAGCGGGATGAGGTGTGATTCGGGGTCGTGGCGTTCGCCGTGGCCCGCGTGGGCGCCCGCGACGTTGAAGTATCGCAGGGACACGGCGGCCAGCCCGTGGGCGGCGGCCTCCCCGGTGATGAGGTGGTCGACGGCGAGTTTGGTGGCGCCGTAGGGGCTGGTCGGCGCGGTCCGGGCGTCCTCGGCGATGGGCACCTGTTCGGGTTCGCCGTAGACGGCCGCGGTGGAGGAGAAGACCAGGGTGCGTACGCCGGCCCTGCGCATGGTGGTGATCAGTTCCAGCGAGCCGGCGACGTTGTTGCGCCAGTACTTCTCCGGGTCGCGCACCGACTCGGCCACCTGTGAGGAGGCGGCGAAGTGCAACACCCCGGCATAGCCGGTGTCCAGCAGGGCGGCGGCCTGTGCGACTCCGCCCCGGACGAAGTCGGCGCCCTCGGGGACGGCTTCCGACATGCCGGTGGTCAGGTCGTCGAGCACCGTGACGCGGTGGCCGGCCGCGAGGAGACGGGCCGCGACCACGCTGCCGATGTATCCGGCGCCGCCGGTGACGAGGTACCTGCTCATGACGCGACCTCCCGCAGTCGCCGGGCCGCGGCTTCCGGGGCGACGTCGTTGACGAAGGAGTCCATGCCGGATTCGACGCCGGCGAGGAACTTGAGCTTGCCCGCCGATCGTCGCACCGTGAACAGCTCCAGGTGCAGGGCCAGTTCCTGCCCTCCGGTCTTCGGCGCCTGGTGCCAGGCGGAGATGTACGGGGTGGGGGTCGCCGGCGCGCCGTCCTCGCGGTGGAACAGCCGGTCGAACCTGCGCAGCAGTTCCAGGTAGATGCCGGGGAACTCCGCGCGCTCGGCCTCGGTGAGGCGGGTGAGGTCGGGGACACGGCGGTGGGGGTAGAGGTGCACCTCGTAGGGCCAGCGGGCGGCGTACGGGACGAACGCCGTCCAGTGCTCCCCCGCCAGGACCACCCGCGACACGGCGGCGCGGGCCTCGGCGAGCAGGTCCTCGAAGAGGTTTCCGCCGGTGACGCGCCGGTGTGTATCCGCGACGGCGACCATCTTGGCGGTGCGCGGCGGTACGAAGGGGAAGGCGTAGACCTGTCCGTGGGGGTGCGCGAGGGTGACGCCGATCTCCGCACCGCGGTTCTCGAAGCAGTACACCTGCTCCACGCCGGGCAGGGACGACAGGTTCTCGGTGCGGTCCGTCCAGGCGTCGAGTACGAGGCGGGCTCGGTCCTCGGTCAGATCGGCGAAGCTCGCCCCGTGCTCGGGCGTGAAGCACACGACCTCGCAGCGGCCCACGCGTCCCGCCAGGGAGGGGAAGCGGTTCTCGAACACGGCGACATCGTAGTCCGCGGCCGGGATCTCGCTGTGGTTCCCGTCCCAGGAGGGGCACAGGGGACACGCATCGGTGGGCGGATGGTGGACGCGCCCCTGACGGTGTGAGGCGATGGTGACCCAGTCGCCTGTCGCCAGGTCCAGTCGCAGTTCGGGCCGGCTGTCCACCGGCTCCAGCAGACGTCGGTCGACCGTGTCGCGGACGGCGCCGCCGTCACGGTCGTAGTAGATCAGCTCGCGGCCGTCCGCGAGCTTCGTCGTGGTTCTCTTCACGGAGCGTGCCCGTCTCTCGAAGTACGGCGGCCCTGGGAGCCACACGCTGACAACAATAAACATGAATCAACGTAAGTCAACGTCGATGCTGTTGTTTCTTTCATGGGCCGCCCGGGCGCCCGACAGGCTCCCCGCGAACCGCGACCACAGCGAGGCGCCTCCTCGATGTGTCAGCTCGCCAGGCGAAGTCCCTCTACGGCGGTGTCGAAGACGGGCCGGTGCCGGGCCCACTCCTCGTCCGGTGCCGAGAAGTAGACGACGTACTGCGTGCCCGCCGCGTCCGCGAGTGCCACCTCGACCGCCCGGAACTTGCGCACCTTGCCCTCGAAGGTGAACTCCCAGTACCCGGCGGGCCTGCCGTGGACCGTGGCTGCCGTCATCCGCACGCGCTCGTAGCCGGGATTGTCACGGCGCGTCTGCGCCTCCTCGGTCGTGCGCCAGTGTTCCAGGGCGTCGGAGCCCGCGAAGGCGGCGGCCTTGACGCGCAGTCCGACGAGCCCGGCGGAATCGACGAACGCCACTTCTCCTCCCGCCAGTTCCTCCCGTGTCCAGCCGAGCGGCACCGGTATCGCGATGCCGCCGCCGTCCTGGTACCCGTAGCCGACCGGAGGCGAGGGCATCGCCGTGCTCGCGGGGCCTGCGGAACCGGAGGCCACCCCGTCGCCGAAGAGTGCGTCGGGCCAGGACAGTGCGACGGCCACCCCACACGCCGCGACCGTGATTGCCGCACCCGACCACAGGACCCCACGGCGTCCGCGTCCGATCCCGCGTCCACGTCGGGCGGCCCGTACCGCTCGGTGCGCCCGGGTGGACGACGGACCGGGCGTGTCGGCCGAGTCCCCCGTCGCCCCGCGCAGGAGTCGCTCCGCCTCCGTCAGGCCGGACCGCTGCCCGGGCTCCTTCACGAGCAACCCCTCGATCAGCGGTGTCAGGGCGTTCCCGCCGGTCAGTGGCGCGTGCGCCTCGCTCACGATGGCGTAGGCCGTCTCGATCGGCGTGTCCCGAACGAAGGGGTGGCGCCCCTCGATCGACTGGTACAGCGTGACGCCGAGGGACCACAGGTCACCGGCGGGCCCGGCATCGGTGCCTCGCAGGCGTTCGGGAGCGAGGTAGCCGATGGAACCGACCAGTTCACCGGTCATGGTGAGCGACTCGGCGCCGCTCTCGGCGGCGATGCCGAAGTCGGTGAGGACGATCCGGCCGTCCTCGCCGAGGAGGATGTTGGCCGGCTTGACGTCGCGGTGCAGCACCCCGATGTCGTGGGCGGCGCGGAGCGCGGCGACCACGGCCAAACCGATCCGGGCTGTTTCGGCGGTGGGCAGCGCGCCCCGGCGCTTCACCGCCTCGTCCAACGTGATCGAGGGAACGTACTCCATCACGATGCACGGCAGGCCGTCGTCATCGACCACATCGTGCACGACGATCACGTGCGGATGGGCGATGCGGGCCGCGCTGCGCGCCTCGCGGCGGGCGCGTTCGTGGAGCGTGCGGACCGTGTCGTCCGGCACGTGGGGTGGGACATGGAGCTTCTTCACCGCCACCTGCCGGCCGAGGAGTTCGTCCTCGGCACGCCAGACGGTGCCCATGCCTCCGCGGCCGACGCGCTGCATCAACCGGTATCGGCCGGCCACAAGCCGTCCTTGTTCAGACACTGGCGCCGTTCCCTGTTTTGTGTTGGTCGACGGTCACTCGGACGATATCTCCGCTTCGCATGGGTGGCCAAGACGCTTCGGCAGTGGCATTGCACCACACCCGACCGGGACAAGTCGTTTGCGGCATAAGGCATTTCGGCCGGATCCCCCCGCCCAGGCAATGGCTTGACACGGACCTGAGGCATGGTCAAAATAACGGCACCCCGACACATGAGCACAGAAATGCTGCTTTCGTCCTTGAACGACTGCGGGGCGACGGCGCACTCGGCGCCCTTGATATTCGGGCGAAGGCGGGCAATGCGCAGGGCCACAGTGAAAGCCACCGCCCGGTTCCGCGACCCCGCCCCTGCCCTCGCCGTCGCGGCGGAGGCCGGGCCATGACGTCTGTCCTGCTGGTCGAAGGGGACGCGCTGTGGCGCGAGGTGACCTCGCTCGCCCTCCGGCGCTACGGGTACGAGGTACACACGGCCGTCGACGGGAACGACGGGTTGGCGCGGTTCAGGGAGCTCCGCCCCGATGTGGCCGTCGTGGACGTGGTGCTGCCCGGGCTCGACGGGGTGAGCCTGGTGCGGCGCATCCGCGCGGAAAGCCGTTCGCCGGTGTTGCTGATCTCCTCGCGGACCGATCCGGTGGATGTCGTCCTCGGTCTTGAGGCGGGCGCCGACGACTACGTCACGAAGCCGTTCGACATCCCGGTCCTCGTGGCACGGATCCGGTCCGCGCTGCGTCGCGTCACCGACTGCCCGACCGCCGCCCCCTCGTCCCCCACATCCGCGATGGACTTCGGTGACCTGCGGATCGACCCGGCAGCCCTGACGGTCAGGCGGTCCGGCCGGCTGCTCGACCTCACGCCGACGGAACTCAAACTCCTCCTGACGTTCGCCGCGCGGCCCGCCGTGGTCCTGTCCCGGGCCACCTTGCTGGAGTGCGTGTGGGACTGCCCCCGGAGTGACGACAAACGGCTCGTCGACGTACACGTACAGCGACTGCGCCACAAGATCGGCCGCGGGCACATCATCACCGTGCGCGGGTTCGGCTACCGATTCGAGCCCTGACTGGCCAGGTGCCCGCCCCCGCACCAGGGGCGTCGCCGGGGTGGTCGAGAGCCCTCTGCTCGCATGTACTGCCCCGGGGCGTCGACGCCCCGGGGACGACTCCCCCCGGTACGGCGGGAGGTGCTCACGCCCCCTGGGTCTCCGCCAGGATCAGCCGTCCCACCTGCTCGCCGAGGACGGTGCGGGCCTGCTCGCCGAGTCCTTCGTCGGACACGAAATAGTCGATGTCGGACAGGTCGGCGAAGCGGCTCAGGCCGACGATGCCCCACTTGCTGTGATCGGCCACGACGGCCAGCTGGGTGGCGGCCGAGATCAGGGCGCGGTTGGTCTCCGCCTCCGCGAGGTTCGGAGTGGTCACCCCGGCACGTTCGGAGACGCCGTGAGCACCCACGATCAGGAGGTCGACCTGGAGGGAGCGGATCGCCTGATCCGCCAGCGGTCCGACCAGCGACGCGGACTTCGTGGGGGCCCCGCCCGTGACCAGCAGGGTCGGGCCCGTGGAACCGTCGTCGGCGCCGGACGGCCGCAACAGGTCCGCCACGGGCAGGGAGTTGGTCACCACGGTCAGGCCGGCGATGTCGCGCAGCCGGTGGGCAACGGCGTACGTCGTCGTCCCTCCGGAGATCGCCACGACACTGCCCGGCCGCACCAGTTGGGCGGCCGCGTCCGCGACCGCCGCCTTGGCCGCGGACTTGAGGGTGAACTTGGTCTCGAAGCCGGGCTCGTCGGACGTGGTGCCGGACGTGCTCACCGCCCCGCCGTGCACCTTCTCGACCGACCCCGCCTTGGCCAGCACGTCCAGATCGCGGCGGATGGTCATGTCGGACACCCCGAGCTGCTCCACGAGCACGGCGACGCGCACCGCTCCCTTGCGGCGCACGGTGTCGAGGATCAGTTCTCTCCGCTGGGCCGCTAGCGGTGCCGGCTCTGTCACAATCCCACCCGATGATCTCTAGCGAATTCCAGACAGAGATCAATTGTACACTGCATCCAATAACGTGGTGCAAGGGGTTCGGGGATGGCCTGCGCAGAACTTTCACACCGAAGCGCGGATAAGCCGCTCGGCGCATCCGCTCGACTATCCGCCTGACTGTTCCAACAGGGCCGCGTCCGGAGCCTCCTGAGGCCGTTGCAGCACCTTCGTTCCACCTCGGGTGCTTTATGACGAAGAATGCGGTGTGCCCGTACCGAAATGCAACGACCGCTCCTGCCTCACGCCCCCTGCGGGCGAATGCGTTCGGGCCGGAATCGTCGATCGTCCTCCGTCTCCCTCTCTGCCGTGATCCGTCGGCACGTGCCACGACGAGGCCCGGCTCCTGTCGAAGCGGGCCTCGTCGTGGCGTCGTGTCAGTGGGGCAATCCGACGGCGCGTTCGCCGCTGCGGCGCTGCTGGATGACGACGGCGGCGACGAGGAGGGCGCCCTGGGCGACGTTCTGCCAGAAGGTGTTGATGCCCTCGACGGTGAGGCCGTTCTCCAAAGCGCCGAGCAGGGCGACGGCCAGCAGGGTGCCGCCGATGCCGCCCTTGCCGCCCTTGAGCGCGCACCCGCCCAGGGCCGCCGCGGTGATGGCCTTCAGTTCCAGCCCCTCACTGCCGGAGACGGGCTGTCCGGAGCCGGTTCGCGCGGTCAGCAGGATTCCCGCGACCGCGGCGATCACGCCGATGAGCGCGTAGACCGCGACCAGGTACTTGTTGATGTTGATGCCCGCCAGGCGCGCCGCAGTGTCGTTGCCGCCGATCGCGTAGATGTTGCGACCGATGTCCGTGTACTTGAGCAGGACGTGCACGGCCAGCGCCACGACCACCAGGATCCAGATCATCACCGGGATGCCGGCGATCTTGCCGCGACCGAGGAACACGAAGAAGGGATCGTTGAGGACGTAGCCCTGCGCGCGGCCGCCGGAGACGAGCTGTGCCACGCCCTTGTAGGCGGCCAGGCCGGCGAGCGTGGCGATCGTGGGGTTGACGCGTCCGTAGACGATGGCGACGCCGTTGATCACGCCGACGAGGATTCCGACGCCGATCGCTGCGGCCATGCCGAGGTAGGGATTGGATCCGGCGGAGGTGAAGACCATGGCGCTCACGACGGAGGCCAGTCCGGCTTGGGAGCCGACGGAGATGTCGAGTCCCCCGCAGATGATCACGACGGTCTGCACGATGGCGAGCAGTCCTGTGATCGTCGCCGCTTCTCCGATGACCTGGATGTTGGAGAGGCTGAGGTAGTTGTCGTTGAGGAACCCGAACAGGGCGAGGACGAGTACGAGGGCGCCGATCAGGCTGAGGTTCTGACCGCCGAGCGAGGAGAGCAGTGCTCCCCTGGTCTTCCGCGCCGGAGCGGGGATGTTCTCGGTGGTGGCCGGCGTCTGGGTGGTGGTCATCGAGCGTCTCCATCGGCGGAGTCTGTGAGCGGTCGGTCGGATGCGACGGGAGCCAGGTCGTCGGCCATGGCGAGGTTGAGGATGGCTTCCTCGGTGGCTTCCGAGCGGTTGAGTTCGCCGGTGATGCGTCCGTTCTGCATCACGACGATCCGGTCGGCAAGCCCGAGGACTTCAGGTAGTTCGGAGGAGATCACCAGCAGGGCGACCCCTTCCCGGGCGAGGTCGGCGATGATGCGGTAGATCTCCGCCTTGGCCCCGATGTCGATGCCGCGCGTGGGCTCGTCGAGGATGAGGACCTTGGGCTTGCGCAGCAGCCATCGGGCGAGGACGACCTTCTGCTGGTTGCCGCCCGACAGTTTGCGCACTTCGTGCTCGATCGAGGGCGTGCGCACCCGCAGCCGGTCGGAGAAGTCCTGCGCCACGGCCTTCTCCTGTCGGCTCTGGACGAAGCGCCAGCGGCGCAGCCGGTCCAGGCTCACCAGGGACGTGTTGTCGCGGATGGAGCGATGGAGGAACAACGCCTGGGCCTTGCGCTCCTCGGGGGCGAGTCCGATGCTTGCGCGGATCGCGTCCTTGGGGCTGCGCAGGCGCAGGGGTTGGCCGTTCACGGAGACACGGCCCGACCGGATGGGTTGGTCGCCGGCCAGGGCGAGGGCCAGTTCGGACCGTCCGGCTCCCATGAGGCCGGCCAGGGCGACCACCTCTCCGGCGCGGACGTGGAGGTCGATGTCGGTGACGTCGTCCGTGGTGACGCCCTCCAGCCGCAGCACCACCTCCTCGCGGGCGACGTCCTGCCGCACGAAGAGGGAGGAGAGGTCACGGCCGACCATCAGGCGGACGACCTCGCCCTCGTTGGTGTCGCGGGCCTCCAGCACTCCGGCGACCGCGCCGTCGCGCAGGACGGCTATGCGGTCGGCGAGGTGGAAGATCTCCTTCATGCGGTGGGATACGTAGATGACGGCGATGCCCTGGTCCCGGAGCCGGCCGATCAGGGCGAAGAGGGCCTCGACCTCGTTCTCGGAGAGGGAGGAGGTGGGCTCGTCGAAGGCGATGACCTTCGCGTCGCCGGTCAGTGCCCGCAGGATCTCCACCAGTTGGCGTTGTGCGGCGGTGAGTTCGGAGCCCAGCTGATCGGGGTGGATGACCTTCTCGAAGCCGAGTCGGGCCAGGTCCGCGGTGATGCGGCGGCGCAGCTCGGCCCGATCGAGACGGCGTCCCGCGCCGCGCGGCAGGGCGCCGGCGTACACGTTCTCGGCGACCGAGACGTGCGGAATGATCTCGGGTTCCTGCGGGATGATGCGGATCCCGGCCTTGTGGGCGTCGTGCGGTGAGGACAGGGTCCTCGGACGTCCGTCCCAGAGGATGGTTCCCTCGGTGGGCTGGTGGTCACCCGTGAGGATCTTCAACAGGGTCGACTTGCCCGCGCCGTTCTCGCCCATGAGGGCGGTCACCTGGCCCCGGGGGAAGGTGAGCGTGACGCCGCTGAGCGCCTGTACCGCGCCGAAGCGTTTGGTGATGTTCTCCACAGAGATCTCTTCGCCGAGGTTCTGGGCGGAGGGGGCGGCAGTCGGTGGTTCTGTGCCGGCTGTGGTCATGAGGGGCCTCACATGCTGGGGGAACGTGTGCCGGCTCAGCGGCGCTGCTGGTCGGCGGTGGTCGGGACGGGTGGCGGGTACGGCGCCGCCGCGGCGGGTCCGTACCCGTCCTGGCCTCGGGGCGGGCTCAGCCGCAGGTGACTCCCGCGTCCTTCCAGTTGGAGGCGTCGACCATCTTGGTCGGGGCGAAGGCTTCCTTCGGGAAGTCCTTGCCGTCCTTCAACTTGTCGTACATGGTCTGTACGGCCAGGGCGCCGACGTCCTTGCCGTTGATGAAGAGCGCGGCCTTCATCCCGGAGGGCTTGTCAGAGCTCCAGTTCTTGCAGGCCAGGTAGGCACCGAGACCCACACCGATCACGTTGTCCGCCTTGAAACCGGCGTTCTCCAGCGCGGTGACCCCACCCTGGACGTTCTCGTCGTTGCAGCCCCACACCACCCAGTGCTTCACCGCCGGATTCGCGGTGATCGTCGCCGCGATCTTGTCCTGCGCCCCCGTCGGCGAGTTGTCCGTCGGCACGTCGATGTTCTGGACCGGCGCGCCGGCACCCTCGGTGAACGCCTTCTTCGAGGCGTTCACCCGGTCCGTGCACACGGTGACGTCCTGCTTCCAGGCCGAGATCGTCCGGGTCTCCGCGGCATTCCAGCCGGCCTTCTTGAACTCCTCGGCCGCCCGCTTGCCGACCTCGCCTCCCATCTGCTGACCACTGAAGCCGATACGAGGCACCAACGCGTCGGCACCACAGGAGGACGGATCGGGGCCGGTGCTGCAAATCTGGTCGTCCGACGTCAACAACGCCACCTTGGCATCCTTCGCCAGCTGCACGACCTGCGGCCCCACGGCCGGATCGGGAACCACGACGATCAACCCGTTGCTCTTCTGCGAGATCGCCGCCTGCGCCTCACTCACCGTCTTGTTCGCGTCATTGCCCAGGTTCACGATCTTCAGATCGATCCCGAGTTGAGCCGCCTTCGCCTTCGCACCGGCGGCCTCACCGATGAAGTACTCCTGATCGCCCTGCTTCTGCAGATAGGTCAGGGAGATCTTCCCCTCGACCTTCCCCACGTCCGAGCTCCCGCCCGTCGCCTCCTGACCGCTGGAACACGCGGACAAGACGAGCATCGAAGCCAGACCCAGAGCCACGACGGCTACCGGTCGGCGGTGGTGGTGAGTGAACATGTCGTTCCCTTTGCTTGGACGGGTCGCACAGAAGCGGCCAGTGGGGCACGTGCGAGGGGGTGGGTATGGGGGTCGGCTGTCGTCGCGTTCGCCACCCGAGGATGTGGGGCCGGGCGAGGTTGTTCGAGGGAGTGCCGTTCCGGCCTCGCTCGACGATGAACCAACCGAGGGACCGACTCCCGCACGGAGGAAGGAATCCTTCACGGTCGGCCTCTTTCAAACTTGATGCAACAGAGAAAAGCGCTGTTTCCTTCATAAGTCAACAGTGTGAACCTGCGGTTTCTGATCGATGCACCCCCGTGACCTTCTACGACACACTCGGCTCTCCGTCCTGCCTAACCTTGAACTGCGGCCCTCTCACGTCCCCCGGAGCGCACGACCGAGCCGGAACGACGCCCGCCGAGCACGCCGCGCGTCGACTCCAAAGGCATGTTGATATTCGCTGATTCATGTTTGACTATGTTCGCTAACGTGTCCCGTTCGGGGTTTCGCTCCCCGAGGATTCGTTCCAGCGCTGCTCGGCCGCCGGGCTCGTGGGGCCGAAGACGGCAGGAGCGCCGGGCGCGCTGCTCCCCGAAGTCACGGCGTAGCCCGGTGCGATACGGGGCTTGATGCGCCCCGCCGCGTCGGTGGAGAACACAAGGTTGTTTCCGGTGACCTTGCCGAGGGCCGAGCACGACCAGACGCCCACGCCGTCCCCAGTGCTACCGCGCGCGTCCATGCAGAAGCCCGGGTTGGCGGCATTGTGCAGAAGTCCCTTCTCGTCGAGCCGCCACTGCTGCGCCGGCGCCCCGGCGTGACACCGGGCGGTGATCACGTCGACGCCGTTCGCGAAGGCACCGCCACGGACGTCCAGACACAGACCGGTGGCGGAGTTGACGGCCGATACGTATCCCACGGCACGAAACGGCTGCGCGGGCCCGGCGGCGGAGCTCTCCGTCGGCGAAGGGCTGGATGAGGACGGACCGCCGGCCGACACCTCGGCGGACGGTGACGCCCGGGGGGATCGCCTCGGCGAGGCGGACGAGGAGGGCGACGGCGCGGTCCGCGACGGTGCCGGGGATCCAGCGCCGTTGCCTGCGTCGGCCTGCGGTCGCGGCGGCGCCGTACCGGTCGCCGAGGGCCCCCAAGCCGGACGAGCGACCACGGCGAGCGCCACCGTCGTGACGAGGACCGTCGCGACGCCGAGGGTGACCCGCCCGGCCGGTTTCCGAAGGAAGGCAGCCAGACCTCGGCCGTCGTCGTCCGGATCAAGCCGACCCCTGGCCGGTGCCACCGCGGCCGGGAGTGGCGGCCCGGAATCGACGCCCGCTCCCATGCGGGCGCCCCCGAGCAGGTGGAAGGAGCCGATGGGGCCGAGCAGCGCACTGGCCAGCAGGGTGCGGGGGGTGTCACGGAGAGCCACGAGGCCGCGGAGGGCGCTCGCGCAGCCGGGACATGCGTCGACGTGGCGCGTCAGGTCCGGATTCCCGCGCACATCCGCCCGCTCGGCAGCCGCAGCCAACAATCGGGCGTAGGCGGGGCAGTGCGGGGCGGGCGCCGTCGTCGCGTGGACTCCCAGGAAGGCGTCACGGCATGCGGCCAACGCCCTTTGCGCCAGGTCGGGTACGCGGTCGGACCGGTCCCCGGTGATCACCGCGACGCGGTCGTCCGGCTCCTCCTCGACCACGGAGTGCCAGAGGACCGCCTGGGTACGGGCGGGCAACTTGGCGAATGCCCGCTGGACGACCGACGGGAGGGCCGGGTTCCACGTCGCCTTCTCCTCGACGTGGCCGGTGGACGCCGGTGACGTGGATCCGGCGGGGTGTCCGGCTCCTTCCGCGTTTGGAGACACGATCGTCAGCAGCATCAGGCGAGGTGGTCGATCGAGGGACTCGGCGGTGGAGGAGAGCAGCGTGCGTATGAACCGGGCCATCGCACGGTCGGCGGCTCGGGTGGCGGGCAGGGGATCGTTTCCGATCGCCTGGGCGAAGGCCGCGACCTGTGGCCGGTGACGCCGTCGCAGTTCGGTCTCGGCCGAGGGTGCGGCCTGGTCCGCTGTGCGGATGACGTCGCACAGTTGCTGGTCGGTCATCCGACTCACGGCGGAGTGATGATTCGTCGACACGTGGGGAACGTCCTGGGTGGGAGTGGAAAGTCGCCCCATTGTTCAGGACATGGCGCCCCTGCCGATAGTTGTTTCAGGTGCCGATTCGGGATATCCGCCCCAAGAGAATTCGGGCCGGATTCCACTTCACACGCAGGGCGCGATGCCGGGATTCCCCTCGCTGAGAGGTCCGGTTTCACAGGGCCATGCCGGC
Source organism: Streptomyces sp. NBC_00513 (assembly GCF_041431415.1). Taxonomy (GTDB): domain Bacteria; phylum Actinomycetota; class Actinomycetes; order Streptomycetales; family Streptomycetaceae; genus Streptomyces. Next base: position 7,633,370 of record NZ_CP107845.1, on the reverse strand, counting down.
GTGTCCGTATGGCGAGGAACCGAGATGACCGGCGCGTTTGGCGCCGCGTCCCGGGGAGCCGGAGCCCTGCCCTCACCGGAGGGTCGGGCGTGCCCGGGTCGGACACACGAGGCCGCTCGACAACGACCTCACACCGAACAGAATCAGACACACACGCAAGGAAGTCAACACCAGGATCTCCTCTTCGCCCGAACCGCATGACCGTGTGCATTGAAGCTCGGCAGCGCGGTGCCCGGCGGGCTTAGGAGCCCCAGGCACCGAATCACCCAGGCTTCTCCCCCGGCGGCGATCGCGTGGATGGGCCGCCGGCCGACGACACCAGATCGAGCACTTCAGAACACCGGGCGTCACGCCGCCCACACATCCTGGCGGGTCGCCGTGGACCCCCGGCTCCGCGGCCGTCCCCTTCCTCGGACACCCTCTCCCGCTCCACTTGCCAGCGGAGGCAATTCCCCGGGGGCGGGTCAGGCGACCCTGCGGGCACATTTAGCGGATCGTTATCAACCGGGACCCCACTGGACTGGATCTTCCCGCTTCACACCCAGTAAGTTCACCGTTCACCCCCTCCTCGAATTCACCGTTACCCCCTCCCCCGCCGAACGATCTTCCCGTGTTGAACGCGGTGTCAATTACCCGTCCCGATGCAGGACCGACAATTCCCGGGTTGCGCGGCGCCGCGCGCCGAGGGGCTGTTGCGGCATGTCCCGGAAATCCGACTGGAGTCCCGTGAGCACCCCCTTTTGCCCTCGATGCGGTGAGCTTCCGCGGTGCGCCTGCGTCGCGGCCCACGACACCGCGGCCGCCGGCGTTCCGGCTCAGTTCGACCAGGAGTGGGTGCGGCCGTACCTCTCCCTGCACGAACCCGCGCGGGGTGACGGGCCGACCGCCACCACGGTGTCGTGGGTCATACCGCAGGTGGTCCACGAGAGCGAACTACCGCCCGGCAGCGAGAGGTTCGGCCCGCCCGCGGTCATTGTCAGGACGGGAGGCCACCGGGCGCGGAAACCCGAGCGGCGGCGGCGTCCGCTCCCCATCACCGCGGCGCTCGCCACCCTGATCGGCTCCGCGGCCATCGCGGGTGCGTACGCGCTCGTACGGGGTCACGACACCCAGGATGTGACGGCGCCCCCTCCCGCGAGCAGGCTCGACGTGGTCGACGAGGACGAGACACCGGACGCGACGCCCGACGAGACGCCCGAGCGACCCGGGCCCTCCGGCTCGCTCCCGAGCGGTGAGCGGCGGAACGCTCCGGCAGCCGGGCGCGGTCTGCCGGCCACCACGCCCTCGATTGCGCCATCCGCTCCCACGACACCCGCGGCCGGTACCACGGCCCCGAGTTCCGCGACGCCCAACGGGCCGCTGCCGGACGACGGTCCGGGCACGATGCCGCCTTCCGGCACGCCGGTGACTCCCGTCGAGGGGCCGACGCTGCGCCGCCACGACACGGGGCCCGACGTCGTGGATCTACAACGCCGTCTCACCCGGATCGGGTCCTGGGACATGCCCCAGCGTGGTCGCTACGACCGCCATCTCCAGGACGAGGTCGCGCGGTTCCAGGCCACGCACGGCATCCACGGCGACCCGCCCGGGGTCTATGGCCCGACCACGCGACGGCTGCTCGAATCCCTCACGCCCTGACGAGCGCGGGACGAAGGACAACAGGCGGACCGGCGACCGGCGCCCCGCAAGGCCGGCGAGGCCCGCAAGGCCCGCAAGGCGCGTCCGCCCAACGGGGGGCGGACGCGCCTCGGCGGCTCCCGCTCAGGTCACCATTCGGCGAGTGAGCCGTCCGCCCGTCGCCACACCGGGTTGCGCCAGCGATGGCCGGTCTCGGCGGCCCGCTCGACGGCCTTCTCGTCCACGTCGATACCGAGTCCGGGTGCGGTGAGCAGGGCGACGTGACCGTCCTGGTACCGGAAGACGGACCGGTCGGTGAGGTAGTCCAACAGGTCCGATCCCGCGTTGTAGTGAATGCCGAGGCTCTGCTCCTGGATCAGCAGGTTGGGAGTGGCGAAGCCGACCTGGAGGCAGGCGGCCAGCGCGATCGGCCCGAGGGGGCAGTGAGGGGCCAGCGAGACGTCGTGCGCCTCCGCCATCGCCGCTATGCGACGCACCTCGGAGATCCCGCCGGCATGCGACAGGTCGGGCTGGGCGACGGCGATCCCCTGCTGGAGTACCGGCTTGAAGTCCCAACGGGAGTAGAGCCGTTCTCCGGTGGCGATGGGAATGCTGGTGGAACGGACGACCTCGCCGATGTGGGCGCTCATCTCGGGTACCACGGGTTCCTCGACGAAGAACGGCAGGTACGGCTCCAGCAGCGGCAGCACTCGACGTGCCATGGGGAGGGTGAGCCGTCCGTGGAAGTCCACGGCGATGTCGAAACCGTCGCCGACCTCCGAACGGACGCTCTCCACCCGTTCGACGATGTCGCGGACGGCCCGGGGCGTGTCGATGAGCTCCAGCTGGGGCGAGGCGTTCATCTTGATGGCCGTGAAGCCCTCGGCCTTGCGGGCCGCGGCCTGTTCCGCGACATCGTTCGGGCGGTCGCCGCCGATCCAGCTGTACACCCGGGCCCGGTCCCGGACGTTCCCGCCGAGCAGCTGCCAGACGGGGACCCCCAGGGCCTTGCCCGCGATGTCCCACAACGCCTGGTCGATGCCGGCGACGGCGCTGGACAGGACGGGGCCGCCACGGTAGAAGCCGCCCTTGGTGAGGACCTGCCAGTGGTCCTCGATGCGCATCGGGTCCTGGCCGACGAGGTAGTCCGAGAGTTCCTCGACGGCTGCCGCGACGGTGTGCGCGCGGCCCTCGACGACCGGTTCGCCCCAGCCGGTGATGCCCTCGTCGGTGTCCACGCGCAGGAAGCACCAGCGGGGGGCGACCAGGTAGGTGCGCAGGGATGTGATCTTCACTTGGACTCCTTCTTCACGGCCCAGCCGCCGTCCACGGTCAGGTTCGTGCCGGTGATGTACGAGGCGTCGTCGGACGCCAGGAAGGCGACGGCGGCGGCCACTTCGTCGGGGTGGCCCAGCCGCCCGAGGGCCGTGGCCCGGGCGGAGAGCAGGCGGCCCTCCTCGTCCACGTCCTCCCAGTTCTCGGTGAGGATGGGTCCGGGGAGCACGGCGTTGAAGCGCACCTCGGGCCCGTATTCGACGGCGAGCTGCCGGATGAGCGCGCAGATGCCGCCCTTGGCCGCCGCGTAGGCCGGGTAGCCCGGCAGGCTGCACAGCGCGTGCACGCTGGACGTGGCGATGAAGGATCCGCGGGCGGCGCGCAGGTCGTCCAGGAACGTCCGCACGGCCAGGTAGGGCGCCTTGAGGTTGACGGCCAGCTCACGGTCCCAGCCGCTTCCGGTCAGCTCGTGGGCGGGCGCGTCGGTGTGGATGAAGGCGTTGCTGTGTACGACGGCCACCGGACCGAACAGCGCGTGGGTGCGGTCCTTCAAGTGGCTCCAATCATCCTCGGAGGAGACATCGCACCGTATGAACTCGGCGCGACCGCCTGCGGCGCGGATCTTCCGGGCGAGTGCGGTACCCGTCTCCTCGGCGATGTCGGCGAGGACGACAGTCGCTCCTTCGGTGGCCAGGCGCACCGCGCTTGCCGCGCCGATGCCGGACGAGGCGCCGGTGACGACGACGGTTCGCCCTGTGAATCGGTTCATGGGTTGCTTTCCTGTGTTCTCGTGGGCCGGGGTGTCGGGGCACCTCCGGTCAGCGGGTGACGTCTTCGCCGTGGAGGAGGTCGAGTTCGGCGCGTCGGGGCAGGCCCTCCCAGTCGCCGGGCGAGGCCACGGCGAAGGCCCCGCATGTCGCGGCGAGGCGGAGGCGGTCGGAGAGGGATGCGCCGTCGAGGTATCCGGCGAGGTATCCGGCGACGAAGGCGTCCCCGGCGCCGATCGGGTCCACCAGAGTGACCGGGACGATGTCCTGGACGGCCTCCCCGCTGCCGGTGGCCGCGATGGCTCCTCGGGCGCCGAGCTTCAGGACGGCCTCGCGCGGGCCGAGTCCGAGGAGGGTGCGCGCCATGGTGCCGGGCTCGGCCTCGGGGACGACCAGGGCGGCCTCGTCGGGGCCGGCGAAGACGATGTCGGCGAGGTGGACGAGGTCGGAGAGCTCTGCCGCGGCCTCCTGCCGGGTCCACAGCCGGGCCCGGTAGTTGAGGTCCAGGGAGACGGTGACGCCGGCTGTGCGGGCGAGGTCGACGGCGCGCCGGACCGCGGCGCGAGGGGCGTCGCCGAGGGCGGGGGTGATGCCGGTGACGTGCAGTACGCGGGCCCGGGTGACGAGTTCGGGGTCGATGTCCTCGGGAGCGAGGCGGGAGCCGGCGAGTCCGCGCCGGTAGTAGGTGACGCGGGTGTGGTCCGGTGTGCGGCGCTCGCGCAGCATGAGCCCGGTCGGCGCGGTGTGGTCGACACGGGCGCGGGTGACGTCCACGGCTTCGCCGCGCAGTCCGTCGAGGATCATCGTGCCGGCGCTGTCGGCCCCGACCCGGCCGGTCCAGGACGCCTGGTGTCCGAGGCGGCTGACTCCGATGGCGACCGTGGCTTCCGCGCCGGCGAATCCCAGGCGGAGCGGGGTGCCGGTGGCGAGCGGGCCGGGCCGATCGGGAGCCAGGACGGCCATGGTCTCCCCCAGTGTGACGAGCGCGCTCATGAGCGGATGCCGTCCAGCAGCGTGGCCGCCCGTTCGCGCAGCGCGTCCAGGTCGCCGCCTTCGCAGGCGTCTCCGACCAGCGGGCTTCCCATCCCCAGGGCGCTCGCCCCAGCCGCCAGGTAGGCGGGGGCCTGGTCGAGTGCGATGCCTCCCGTGGGGATGAGCGGGATGTGCGGCAGCGGGGCACGGATGGCCCGCAGGTACTCCGGCCCTCCGGTGGATGCGGGGAAGAGCTTGACCATGGTGGCGCCCTCCGTCCAAGCGGCCACGATCTCGCTCGGGGTCAGGGCTCCGGGGAGCACGGGGACGCCCAGGCTGCGCGCCTCCCTGATGACGTCCAGGCAGACGGCCGGGGTGATGAGGTAGGTGGCGCCGGCCTCCACGGCGCGCTCGGCGTCGGAGGGTGTCATGACGGTCCCCGCGCCGAGGGCCAGTCCGGCGGGCTTGGACCCGGCGTACTCGCGCAGCGCGTCCAGGACGCCCGGTGTGGTGAGCGTGAACTCGACGGCTCTGATGCCCGCGTCGTGGAGGGCGTCGGCGGTGGCGGCGAAGTGGCGCGGGGAGTGCGAGCGCAGGATCGCTATCGCGGGGGCCGCGGCGAGTGCGGGGGCCAGGTCGGTCATGATGCGGAACCTCGGGAGTGGTGAGGGGTGGTGGTGGGGGCGGGGAGGCGCGTCGGATCGTCGGCGAAGGGCGGGACGGGCAGACCGGTGACCCCGGGCCGGCAGATGAAGATCCGGCCGGCGAGCGGCTCCGCCGAGAGCTGCTGCGGGGTCAGGCCGTCGGCCGCGGTGGTGATCACCAGGAGGTCCAGGTCGGGGCCGACGAAGGCACAACTGGAGACCTGCGAGACGGGGACGGTCACGACGGCGTGGAGGGCGCCGTCGGGGGTGTACGCCCGGACCTGGCCGGCTCCCCACACCGCCACCCAGACCCTGCCCTCGGTGTCGACGGCCAGGCCGTCCGGCACCCCGGCGGCGCCGGTGTCGGCGAAGGGGCGGCGGGCCGTGAGCGCGCCGGTGACGGGGTCGTGGTCGAAGACGTCGACGCGGCGCGTCGGGCTGTCCGCGTAGTAGAGCAGTCGGCCGTTCGGGCTCCAGCCGAGGCCGTTGGAGATGGTGACCGAGTCGAGCAGGGTCGTCACGGTGCCGTCGGGGTCCAGGCGGTAGAGGCTGCCCGCGCCGGGCGTACCGTCGTAGGACATGGTGCCGGCGAGCAGTCGCCCGCCGGGGTCGCACTTGGCGTCGTTCATGCGACGCGGCGTTCCGTCGTCGGGTACGTCCGGAGCGGCGAACTCCGTGGCCACCCCGGCGTCGTCGACGTACAGGAAGGCCGTTCCCGCCGCCACGAGGAGCCCGCCGGACGCGCGGAGCGCGACCGCTCCGACGGGCCGGTCGAGGCTCACGGTGGTTCCGGGCCCCAGGTCCGGCAGGCCGCTGTCGTCGTCGCGGGCCACCAACGGGGCCCGGTGGACGAGGCCCGCGGGAATGTCCACCCACAGCACGTCACCGTGCCCGGCGTGCCATACCGGTCCTTCGGTCAACAGTCCGGGCACGGGTGCGCACGGCAGTGCGGTCAGTTGCATGATGTCGCTCCTCACTTCCGACGGCGAAACTCTAGGACTTCCTCTAACCCTTGTACATAGTAATCGTCCAACGTCTGGAATAAGCTCGGGCGTCAGTACTACCGTCTCTGCCCGCCGGCAGGGTGAGAGGACGCCGCCCCATGGCCAAACGCACGGCACAGGACATCCGCCGCCGCAATCGGTTCGACGCACTGAGGTGCGTCTTCGCCGCCGCCGGCCCGGTGAGCCGGCAGGAGATCGCCGCCGCGACCGGGCTGTCCTTCGCGACCGTGGCCAACCTCGTGGCGGAGTTGCTGGAGGCGGGCGTCCTGGCGGAGGCCGGCCACGAGGACTCGAAGGGCGGGCGCCCGAGGGCGCGCCTGGCCGTCAACGCGGAGCGCGGGACCCTGATCGGGATCGATGTCGCGGAGACGTCCGTACAGGTGGAGCTGTTCGACCTGGCGCTCACGGTGCTGCGGAGCGTGCGGCTGCCCCTTCCGCAAGCCGATGTGCGGCCGGAGGACGTGGTCGAGGCCATCGTGGCCGGGGTGGAGGGCCTGACGGACACCGCGGGCACGTCCACGCACATCCTCGGCGCGGGTGTCAGCGTTCCCGGCCACGTGGAGCGCGAGGGCGGCGTGTCGGTCTTCTCGCCGTACTGGTCCTGGCGCGACGTACCGCTGCGTTCGCTCCTCGCCGAGCGTCTGCCGATGCCCTTGTACCTGGACAACCCGCTCAAGGCCGGCACCGTCGCGGAGATGTGGTTCGGGGCCGGACGCGAGGTCGACGACCTCGTCGTGGTGACCCTCCGGGCCGGCGTCGGCGCGGGCATCGCGATCGACGGAGCGCTGTACCGGGGCGCGACCAACAGCGCCGGCGAATGGGGTCACACCTGCCTGGTCCCCGGCGGCCGGGAGTGCCGGTGCGGCAGGCGGGGATGCGTGGAGGCCTACGTCAGCACGCGCGGCATCGCCCGGACCGTCCGGGAACTGGACGAGAACAGTCCACTCTTGGACGCCGACGAGGACGTCGTCGTCGCGAAGGTCGCCGACGCCTGCGCGCGCGGAGACGCCGTGGCCGCCGAGACCGTGGCGCGGACCGCCCACTATCTGGGGACGGCCGCCGCCGATCTCCTCAACCTGTTCAATCCGCAGGCCCTGGTGCTCGGCGGACGGGTGGCGGATCGGCTCGGCGAGCCGCTGCTACGGCAGACCCGCGACGTCATCGCGGAACACGCCCTCCCGGCGACGCTGCAGGCGCTCACCTGCCGGTTGAGCACCGTCGCGGACAACCCCGTGACCCTGGGGGCGGCCACCTTCGCCCTGGAGGGCTTCCTCGACGACCGCGAGACCTTCGGCACCGTGGCGGCAGGACGTCGCGCAGCCAGAGCGGCGAGGGAACGGACGCCCTGAGGCGGACCGGCGCCCGGCCGGCTCAGCCGGCCGGGGCCGCCGTGCTCTCGCGCACCACCAGGACGGGCGCCACCGAGGCCTGGCGCGGGGTTCCGCCCTCGCCGCCGATCTGTTCCAGGAGCAGTTCGACGCAGTGCCGGCCGACGGCGTCGAAGTCCTGCCGGACGGTGGTGAGAGGGGCGGGGAAGAACGCGGCCTCGGGGACGTCGTCGAATCCGGCCACGCTGACGTCGTCCGGCACGCGCCGCCCGGCCTCGTGCAGGGCACGCATGACGCCGAGGGCCATCTGGTCGTTCGCTGCGAAGATCGCCGTCACCTCCGGACGGGTGGCCAGTTCACGTCCGGCGCGGTACCCCGAGGCCGCGGACCAGTCCCCGTACAGAAGGGGCGGCGCGACGGCGCCCGCGTCCTTGAGCGAGCGGTGCCACGCCTCGGCCCTGCGGCGCGCCGCGTAGGAGTCGCGCGGTCCCGCGACGTGCCAGACCGTTCGGTGGCCGAGACCCAGCAGGTGGGCCACGACGCCGCGGGTCCCCTCGGCCTGGTCGATGTCGACGTTGGCGTAGCGGTGGCCGGTGTCCCCGTCGGCGAAGACCACGGGGACGGCGGACGGCAGCCGCAGTTCGGGGGTGTCGAGGATCTGCGACTCGATCAGGATGATGCCGTCCACCGACTGCACCATCAGCTGCTGGAACGCCTGGCGCACGGCGGCGCCGGTCTGCGCCCGGGCTCCCATGAAGTTCACGAAGAGGTCCGCTTCACGCGCGGCGTCGGTGATGGCGGCGAAGGTCCTGGCGTTGCCGTAGGCACTGATGTCGAAGCTGATGACGCCCAGCGTCCCGAACCTGCCCGTGACCAGCGCCCGCGCGGCCGTGTTGGGCCGGTAGCCGAGCATCTTCATCGCGGCCAGCACCCGCTCGCGGGTGGACGCGTCCACGTTCTCCCGGTTGTTGGCCACACGGGAGACCGTCTGCGAGGAGACTCCCGCCATGGCGGCCACGTCGGCCATGGAGGGCGACTGGCGCAGCGGACGGGACCTGGGTGATCGTGATCCGACTTCGCGCGGCATGTGAACCGGACCTCCGAACCGGGGCTTCCAAGGGAACTGCGTGCACTCCGTACGGATGTTAGCGCTACCCACCCGGGGACGGGCAGGCCACCGGGATTCAGCGAAGGACGACGTCGACAACGCGGATCGGACCCCAAGCGGTGACCGGGCTCGCGCCGGCTACTCGCCGGTTTCCTTGACACGGCCCCCCACCGCTTCGACACTCGCCCCGAGCCCGCGTGTGTTTGCGTAACCAGGACGCGCGCGGATGGACCTCTTCCCGGTGCGGAGCACGGGTGTTCCCCTGTAGTGCGGTGCGGATACGGGGAGGAGCCCCTCCTGTGGGCCCGTGCAACCTCGACGTCGACTCCGTCCGCGATCAGGCAAGACGTCGCGCGGCATTCACCTGTCGGCCTCCTTGGTTGCGTAGACATAACGGGTCTAGACCCAACTGCGGGTCTCATCCGAGCCCGCGTCTCCGACAGCGGAAGGACCCCTCCATGAAGCGCAGATCTCTGCTCACCGCGACGGCCGGCGCCGTCGCCCTCGGCGCGGCAACGCCGATGACCGCGCAAGCGCGGACACCCGACCGGGCCGCCACACCCCTCAGCACCTTCAACGTCATCAGCGACATCCAGGGCGACCTGGGCGACCTGACCGTCGCCCTGAAGGACATGGCCGCCACCGCCCCGCACAGCGCGGGACTGGCCGTCGCCGGCGACATCACCCCGCGCGGCTACGACTTCGAGTACGCGGCGGTGCGGCAGGTGTTGGAGCGCGGCCCAAGCCCGCGCAAGGTCGCCTGGGCCATCGGCAACCACGAGTTCTACGTCCCCAAGTACTCCGATCCGCAGACACTCGCCCTGTCGACCTGGCCCAACGGCACCACCGAGGACTCCCTGTTCCGCAGCTTCCACCGCTTCGCCGGACGCGGCAGGGTGTACGACGAGACGACGTTCGACGGGATACCGGTCCTCAGCATCGGAACCGAGCGCTACATGCACTACCACAACCCCGAGCTCTGGGACGAGGTGTGGCTGAGCGAGGCGCAGTTGCTGTGGCTGGAGGAGCGGCTGCGCTATTGGTCCGGACGTCGCAAGCCGGTCATGGTGATCGCCCACCACCCGCTGCCGGACACGGTCTCGGGTACGCGCAACAAGCTCTACATGAGCGACTACCTCCAGGCCGACGCACTGCTCGGCCTGCTGGGGCGCCACCGGGACGTGTTCCTCTTCAGCGGGCACACGCACTGGAACCTGGCCCTGTCCGACTGGCACGTACGGCGCGTGGTGCCCGGCACCGCGAACCTGGACGGATTCTCCGTTTTCAACACGGGTGCGGTGCAGACCGGTTTCACCGACAACGGGCAGGGCGGTGAGCACACCGTTCCCGGCGTCTTCAACCAGGGCCTCCAGGTCGAGGTGCACCGGGATCGCGTCGTCGTCAAGGCCCGCGACTTCGCGGCAGGGCGCTGGCTGAAGCAGATCTCCGTCCCCCTGGCCGCCAGGATCTGACGAGGTGCCCGCGGGCCGCGGGCAACCTTCGGGCGCGCGTGCGCATCTCCTTCCCCGAGCACCGCAGACCTGACCGCCGGCATCACACAGGAGGCGAACCCCTCTACGGTCAGGGCGACTTGGGCAAGAGGTGCGCGCAGAAGCCGGCACGCCCAGGAGGGGTGACTCTCCGCTCCGGCGCCATACACGAGAAGTCATCAGTGTTTACGAGCTGTTGACATTCAGGCAACGAGCGGGCCACTCTCTGGACACAAATGTTGATTTACGCGCAGAAATGTTGGTTCCTGTGTGAGTGGGGGGCGGGACCTTCCACTCACGCAGGTGCCATGACCGCGCGGTGACATCAAGGATCTGCATGCGAAGAGTGAGATCCCTCCTCGTGGGCCTGAGCCTGCTCCTCCCCGTCCTGGGCGGAGCGCCCACGGCGCTGGCCGCACCCGTCACCTCCGAATCCGGCACCCAGTTCCCGGACACCTCGGGGGCAGGGGTGCAGGCACACGGCGGTGGAGTGCTCAAAGTCGGCGACTACTACTACTGGTTCGGCGAGGACCGGGGCGAGGACAACAAGTTCCGCTTCGTGTCGACGTACCGTTCCAAAGACCTCAAGACCTGGGAACCCCGCGGCCATGCCCTGACCCAGGAGGCCGACCCCGAGGTCCGTTCCGCGGTGATCGAGCGCCCCAAGGTCCTCTACAACGAGAAGACCAAGCAGTACGTGATGTGGATGCACAAGGAGGCGGATGACTCCTACGCCGAGGCACGGGCCGCGGTGGCGGTGTCCTCCACGGTGGAAGGCCCGTACGAATGGAAGGGCTCCTTCCGCCCGAAGGACGCCTCCGGGGCCGAGCACATGTCCCGCGACATCACGGTGTACGAGGACAAGGCCGCCGGCAAGGCCTACATGATCTCCTCCGCCAACCACAACGCCGACCTCCACATCTACGAACTCAGCGACGACTACACGCAGGTGAAGCAGCTGGTGGCGAACCCATGGCCCGGCCAACACCGTGAATCTCCCGCCCTGTTCAAGCGCGGGGACGTCTACTTCATGCTCACCTCCGGAACCAGCTACTGGAATCCGAACCAACAGAAGTACGCCACCGCGACCAGCATCACCGGACCGTGGTCGCCGATGAGGGACGTCGGGAGCCACGACGGCCACCACTCGCAGACGGCGTTCGTCCTGCCGGTGGAAGGCAGCGACACCACCTCCTTCCTCTACATGGGAGACCGGTGGGCGGGTGTGGGAGCCGACCCCAAGCGGGTCAACGACTCGACCTACGTGTGGCTCCCGTTGGAATTCCCGACGGCCACCAGCATGACTCTTCCCTGGTACCCCCAGGTCGCGATCGACACGGGGACGGGCCGGGTCTCCGGCTCCGGGGGCGACCCCCTGCACACGATCACCGGCCGGCAGGGCGGCGCCTGTGTGACCGTGCCCGACAGCCTCTCCGACAACCAGGCTCCGGTGACCCGGGAGAAGTGCGCCGGCGGCCTGAACAGCCAGTGGCGGTTCACGGACAACAACAACGGGCATGTCCGCGTCCTCGCCCAACACAGCGGGAAGTGCCTCGACGTCGCGGACAAGTCGACCGCTGACGGGGCGGAGGTCAAACAGTACGACTGCGGGTGGGGGGACAACCAGCGCTGGCGCTTCGAGACCCTCCCCGACGGCTTCGTCCAAATCGTCGCCCGGCACAGCGGCAAGTGCCTGGACACCCAGGGCGGGTCCGACGCGGCGGGGGCCAAGGTCGTCCAGTCGGAGTGCGACGGATCAGCCGGTCAGGCGTGGAAGGTCAACGCCGCCACGAATCCGACCGACCCCACGGACCCGACCCAACCCCCGACTCCCGGCACGGCCGACCAACAGCTCACCACCTCGGTCAAGGCCGGCATGCTCACCATGTCCACCACGGCGGACCCCGTCCGGTTGCCCCCGGTCGACTTCGGTGCCGGAGGCACCTCGACCGGACACCTCAACACGGTGGGCGTCAAGGACTTCCGCGGCGGCAAGGCCGGCTGGTCACTCACCGGCAAGGTCACCGACTTCGCCGGGTCGCGCGGAAAGATCGACGCCAACCGGCTCACCTGGACGCCCACGTGCACCACGAAGGCCGACAGCCCCGGCACGTGCACCGCGGGAAGTCCGGGAACCGTCGGAAAGGACGGTGCGACCCTGGCTTCCTCGCCCGACGGTGACGTGACCGGCGGAGAGTTCACCGCCGACGCCGCCGTGTCCCTTGACGTCCCGAAGTACACGCCCGTCGGCGAGTACGCCGGAACCCTCACCCTCACCCTCCTCTGACCGCGCCCGCGTGCCGGACGCCACGCGTCCGGCACGCGACGCCCAGAAAGCTGAAGAGCCATGCGCGCAGCCTCCGTCGCCCTCCTCCTCCTTGTCCTGACGGCCCTCTCCCCCGCACCGGCCGGCGCGGCGGACAACGGCGAATGGTCGGTCAAGCCCGCGGACTCCGCGATCACGCCGCGGGCCGCGTTCCAGCTCCCGGCCCGCCCCGGCACGACACTCTCCGACCGTGCCGTCGTCAGCAACACCACGGACAGGGCCATGACGTTCCGCCTGTACGTCGCCGACGCCCACAACACGGAACGCGACGGCGGACTGGCCGTGCGCGGCGTCGAGGAGACCCAGCGGGACGTCGGCGCCTGGGGAAAGCCCGAGCGGGACGTCATCACGGTTCCGCCGCGTTCGGCGGTGACGGTCGGCATCACGTTGCGTATTCCGCAGGACGCCTCGCCCGGCGACCACGTCGGAGCCCTGGTGGCCGTGGATGACCGCGTGCAGCCCGGAACCGGCTCCCACCTCGGCGTCCAGCGCGGCGTAGGAGCCAGGATCTACCTGCGCGTCGACGGACCGGAACGGCCCGGCGTCACCGTCGAGGACGTACGGTTCACCGCACGGAACCCCTCGATACCGTGGACCGGCGCCGCCGAGTCCACCGTCTCCTACACCCTGCGCAACACGGGCAATGTGAGCCTCGATCCCCGGGTCTCCGTCCACGTGGGCGGGGTCTACCTGGGAGGGCCCGCCGAGCGCCGATTGACGAACGTGCCCGCCGAACTCCTCCCGGGACAGAAGGTGCGGCTCTCCGCGTCCTGGCCCGGCGCACCCCTCGTCGGCTGGGGCGATGTGAGCGTGACGGCGACCGCGGACGACTCCCGCGGCTCCGGATCCGACGGCTTCCTGGAAGTGCCGTGGTTCCTCACGGGATGCCTGGCGCTCCTGTCAGCCGTCGGACTGACGGTCCTTCGTCGCAGGCGCAAGGCGGTACGGGCGGCGCAGGCGGTACCGGCAGCACAACCAGCACCGGCAGCGCGGGCAGCACGGTCCTCCGATCACGAGTGAGCTCCCTTTCGACCGACGGACCCATGCGATCGAGCCGACATGTGGCCGAAGTCGGTGGTGTACGTGCTCGGTGGAGTGCGGTTTCGCGCAGGTCGGGGCTCCCACAGGGTCGCGTGGGCCGTAGGGGGCCCTTGACACCAGGCCCCCGAACGCGCAACCTTCCAGCGCTGATTGATTCTGTGGGGATGAGTTGGATTCTGAGTGTTTCTGAGAATCCTTGCGTCTCCCCCTGCTCGGCCGGCCCGATGTCCCCGCACTCTTTCCAGGAGGCAGATCATGGACAAGGCGTTACCTCGCACCCTCGCACTCACGGCAACAGCACTCAGTCTCACCCTCGGCTTCGCCGGCCCGGCCGGCGCGACCCCTGACACCAGGCCGGCCAACAGCCCGGCTTCCGGCACCTCGGCGACGGGCACGTCGGCGTCCGGGACGTTGGTGAGCAAGGCGGGCACGTCCGTCACCGTCACCGCAGGCGTGGGCCTGAGCAACACCATCTCCGTGTGGCAGGTCGGCGACACGATCCGGGTGAGGGACACCGGCGACACCGTCACCGCACTCGGCGGTTGCACCCCGATCAGCGCCAACGAAGCCGCCTGTCCGGGAGCCGGCGGCCTCACCGAACTCGTCGTCAACGCCGGTGATCAGGACGACGACGTCACGTCCTTCCTCGCGAGTCCCGGAGTGACCCTCGTCGGCGGCGCCGGGAACGACACTCTCTACGGCGGGAGTGCCAACGACACCCTGGAAGGCGACGAGGGATCCGACTTCCTCTCCGGGGGAGGCGGCAACGACACGCTCACCGGCTCCAGTGGACCGGACCGGCTCTTCGGCGGCCCGGGCAACGACTCGATCGAGGGCCGGGGCGGCTCCGACATCATCAACGCCGGTGCGGGAAACGACGTGGTGAGCGGCGGCAACGGCAACGACCACGTGATCGCGGGCACCGGCAACGACTATGTGGACGGCGGCCCGGGTCGGGACGACCTCGACGCCGTCGACGAAGTCAGTGGCAACGACTACGTCCTGGGGGGCGCCCAGGACGACACCTGCCGGGCCGACCTGGGCGACAGCGTCACCGACTGCCCGTGACCCACAGCCAGGATCCATGCGGGGACCTGCCCGCCACGCACGTGCCCACGACGAAGGAGACACCTCACATGACGATGCGACACATCCGCACGCTGCTTGCGGCGGGAGTCCTCCTCGGGGCCGCACTGAGCGGCACCTCGGCCTCGGCCGCGCCGCTCACGGCCGGACCCCGAGACCTCGCGAGCGCCACGGTGGTCGAGATGTCCGGCGGAACACTGCTCGTCACCGCCGGCCAGGGTGTGGCCAATGACATCACCGTCCGCCGTCAGGGCAGCGTCGTCCTCGTGTCGGACACGGCGGCGGAGTTACGGGCGGCGGCCCCCTGCAAGCCGAGCTCACAGGGCGGCGCGGAGTGCCCCGTCCCCACGGCCGTACAGGTCGACGGCCAGGACGGCGACGACGCCATCACCGTCTCCCCGAACCTCGACGCCCCCGCGACCCTCTACGGGGGCAGCGGCAAGGACCAGCTCAACGGCGGCCCGCAGGCCGATCGCCTCATCGGCGACGCACCGGCCGGCGCACTCGGCTCCGCGTCCGCGACTCCGGGCAACGACACCATCAACGGCGGGCCGGGCAACGACACCATCTTCGGGCTGGGCGGCAACGACACCATCAGCGGTGGCCCGGGGAACGACACGCTGAACGGGAACGAGGGCAATGACACCCTCAACGGCAACGCCGGGAACGACACCCTGATCGGGGAAGCCGGCAACGACACCTTGAACGGCGACGAGGGCACCGACACCCTCGACGCCGTCGACGGCGTCAACGCCAACGACAACCTCGACGGCGGTCTCGCGGTCGACTCCTGCACCCGCGACTCCGGCGACACCATGGTCAACTGCCCCTGACAGCGGCGGTACTCGCCGCGGGTGACGGCAGGGCGGTGACGCCCCGCCGGGTCCGGGGCCGTGACGGTGCTCCGGGACACGGCGGGGCGGTGTGACCTTCGAGGATCAGGGCCGGTCGGGGGCGGACGCGGTGATCACCGAGAAGGCTCCGCCCTGCGGGTCGGCGATCACGGCCATCCGGCCGGCCGCCATGTCGAAGGCGGGGGCGAGGACGCTGCCGCCGGCGCGGACGGCCGCGGCCTGGACCTCGTCGACGCTGTCCACGTGGAAGTACGGCTGCCAGTGCGGGGGAACACCCGGCGGGAGCTTCGACAAGTCCATCATCCCCCCGACCGCGCGGTCGTCGACCTTGAACTCGATGTACCCCTCGGCGCCGGGCATCTCGGAGCGGGCCGTGGTGACGGGCAGGACGGAGGAGTAGAACGCGGAGGCGGCCGGGAGATCGGCGGTGGTCAGCTCGTTCCAGATGAGCGCACCGTGCTCGTTGACGATGCCCGCGCCGTCGAAGCTGCCCGGCTGCCACAGGCCGACGACCGCGCCCGTCGGGTCGGCGATCACGGCCATCCGGCCGAGGTCCATGACGCCCATCGGGCCCACCATGACCGTGCCGCCCGCGTCGCCGACCGACTTGAGGGTGCCGTCGATGTCGTCGGTGGACAGGTAGGTGGTCCACACCGTCGGCGGCAGCGGGTCGGGGACGCTGCCGTCCGGGTTCATGGCCTTCATGATCCCGGCGACCGGCTTGCCCTTGAGGGTGCAGACGGCATACCCGCCCTGCTCGGCGGGTCCGACCTCGCCCTGCCAGCCGAAGAGGTCGCGGTAGAAGTCGATGGCCGCCTGCTGGTCGGGAACCATCAGGTCGATCCAGCACGGGGTGCCGGGCTTGTAGGGGCCGTTCATGTCGGGCACGGATGCCTCCGTCTGTGACGCTGGGGAAGGACGGGCCGTCCCCTACCCGCCCCCCAGGCCCCGAACCGGGCCGTACGGGTGACGTCGCGCCGCTCGCCGGCAGCGGGTGGCAACGCTCCGCGCGCGCTCCGGCCCGCCGCAGATCGTCTGCTCGTCCGGTGTGTGGCCGGCGCTGCGACCACGCCCGTGCGGTCAGGAGGCGGGCGGCATGCCGTCGTTCTCGCCGGCGGCGGCCGATCGGTCGCGGCGTAGCCGCCCCCGCTGGACCGCGTTGGCGAGGAGCCGGGCCGCCACGCCCAGCAGGAGCAGGTTCACGGCGATCTGTCCCGTGGTCAGCAGCCGGGCCGGCTCACTGCGCGCAGTGATGTCACCGAATCCGACCGTGCTGAACACCGTCATCGCGAAGTACAGCGCGTCCGTGCGCGTCAGCGGTTCACTGAAGCTCCCCCGCGCGCTGTGCTCCATCAGGAAGCAGGCCGCGGCGTACATCAGGACGAAGAGCGGCACGGTGATCGCCATGCCCTCCATGGCTTTGAGCCCGGGCCACGGTGATCGCGCGATCGTCTGGATCTGCCACATCAGGAGTGCCGCCACAGCGGCGATGCCGCCGACGAGCACGAGAACCGTGGTGGTCGTGAACGTCGAATCCATGGGCAGCAGGTAGTAGGCCGCCGTCAGGAGTGCGACCGCGCCCAGCGAGCGCACGCAGGCGAACAGCAGTTGCCGGCGGTGACCATCCGAGTTCCCGTTCACCACTCCACCCGGACCGCGACGCGTGCGACTGACCCCGCCCTCAAGCTCTCCGCCGCGCCTGCCGTCACGCGGCAGGCGCACCACGAGGTCACCGACATGGCCGCTCGCGCCCCCGCGGTGACACGTCCCGGCATCACTGATCGCCCCGCGGAGTCCGTTCCCCGGGCCGGTGACGGCCGCCGATGCCCTGGCTGTCCGCCGTGTGTGCGAGGGCGCGGCGGACCGGATCGGCGAACTTCCGGTCCACCGCTTCCCGTAGGAGTTCCAGTTCCGCGCGTACAGCGGGCCGGTGCGCCGGGGGCAGGCTGTCGAGAAGGCCTTCGAGCAGGGCACGGAGCCGCCGGCAGACCTGGACGGACGAGGCGCCGTACTCCCGGATCTCGCAGACGGCGAGCTGGAGGTAGTCCTCCCAGTCGCGCCCCCGCAGTACGAGCCGCGGCCGGCCTTGGTCGTCGGCCAGCACGTAACGGCCGGGAAGCTCGCTGTTCCCCGTCGTGTGCAGGAACGACTCGATGTGGTTGAGCAGCTGCACCGCGGTGGTGGGGTCGTTCACCGCGGGCGACAACGCCCGGATGGCGATGTCCACGAGGATCCGGAGGGCGAAGGCGGGGTCCTGTTCGATGGTTCGTTCGGCGCCGAGGGCGATGAGCCCGGCGACGTGCTCGGGATCGGGCGACGGCTCGCCCCCGTGGACCTCCACGAGGACGGTGCCGGGCGGTACGAAGTCGCCGATCAGGTGTCGTACGACGAAGGTGCAGTCGTGTCGTGTCGCCTCCGCCACCAGCGCGGCCACGTTGAAGGCCTGGATGGCGCCGCCCCGTTCGGAGCTGATGCTCATCACCGGATCGTCCGACGGTAGGGGGGCGTCGGCGCGTGGCTCGGCGTCGCGGATGACCGCGGCCCCGTGCGTCAGGACGTTCTCCCCCAGGCGTCCGACCAGGTCGGCGATGGCCACCGGCCTGAGGTTGTGGGTGAACCGGTTGAGGTAGACGAGCAGGAGCAGCAGGCTGACGGCGACCGCCGCGCCGGCGAGGGTGACGCCGAGGTCGGGTACGGAGTTCGACTCGATGCTGCGCAGAAGGGAGAACGCGAAGGCGAACGTTCCCGTGAAGGTGGCCAGCACCGCCTTCTGTAGCCGGTCCCGGTACCACAGGCGCATGTAGCGCGGGGACAGGGTGCCGGTCGCCTGCTGGACCACCAGAACACCGATGGTGACGACGAATCCGAGCAGCGCGACCATCGCCCCGACGATGGCGCTGAGTACGCCGCTCGCCGTGGTGGCCGAGTAGCGCCAGCCGTTCGGCTGCCAGTCGGCCCTGTCGGCGGCGATGGCGCATTCGGCGAGGACGACGCCCAGGATGATGCCGAACAGGGGGACGATCCACAGGCTCGCCTTGACGTACTGCCGCATCCTGAACGTGAACGCCCAGGAGATCACGGTGTGCTCACGACGGCCATTGCGCCTGCCCTTCCGGACGGTGGAACCGGTGCTCGGCCGTCACGCACGGGGCATCCTCCGGATCCGGACCTGTACGGACACTTCTCGACCTTCACGGTCACGGTAGAGCGGGAGGCGGCGGTGCGCCTCCGGCGGGCTCGGCGGAGAGTCCGGGGACGAGCAGGACCACGCTGTCGCCCTCGTGCGGTGTGACGCGCTGCTGCTCGGTGATCGGTTCCAACCGGCGGTCGGCCCGGATCACGAAGAGGGTCTCGGAAGCCGGCGGGCGCGGCGAGGACGCGGGGCGCACCACGAAGCGGGCTCCTTCCTCGTAGCGCTGTGCGAGCACGTGACGGACGAGCGCCGTGCCGAAGAGGATGTCACCGCCGGTGTAGGGGGCGACGACACCGTGGCTGCCGTGCGGCGGACCGACGCGGTAGACGTGTCCTTCGACGTTGCTCTCCATCACGACGGAGGCGAGCGCGTTGAAGTCGTCGTCGTCGGTGGCCAGGAGCACGGCCGTCACCCCTTCCAGGCGTGCCCCGGGGTTGGTGGCCGTGGCCAGCAGTTCCCCCTTCGCGAGATCGATCCCCGCTTCTTTGATGCGGCGCCTCTCCTCGTCGAGCCCCGCCCACATCAGCACGTCGAGTCCGGCGGTACGCAGAGCCCTTCCCATGTCGACCACCCATGGTTCCCCGCCCACCAGGAGCAGACGCGTGCCCGTCGGCTTGACGACGCCCAGGCGACGGGCCGCGGGCGCCGCCGTCAGCGAGTACAGCAGGACGGTGCCCACGATCACCAGGAAGGTCACCGGAAGGATCCTGGCCGCTCCCGCGACCCCCCGTTCGACGAGGCCGGCCGCGAAGGCGGACGCCGTGGCCGCGGCGACGATGCCGCGTGGGGCCATCCAGCCGATGAAGGCCCGCTCGCCCCAGGTCAGGCCCGAGCCCTTCGTGGCGGCGAGGGCCACGAGCGGGCGCACCACCAGGACGAGGATCGCGATGAGGGCGAGTGAGGGAAGCAGCACGGGGACCAGTGATGCCGGAGTGACGGTAGCGGAGATGGAGACGAACAGCAGCCCGATGATCAGTTGGATCAGCGTCTCGAAGAAGGGACGCCGTGCCGGCATGTCGAAGCCGCGGATGTTCGTGACCGCCAGGCCCGTGACGATCGCGGCGATCAGTCCGGTGTCGTCGCGCACGATGTCGCAGCCCGCCGAGACGGTGATCACGGTGGCCAGTTGCGCGAGCGTACCGAGCACCCCGCCGAGCCGCAGGGTACGCAGGGTCAGCCACAGCAGGGCGGTGCCCACCGCCCCTCCGGCCAGACCGACCGCCATGCTGATGCCGAACTGGCCCAGTTGGTAGCCCCGGCCGATGTCGACCTGGTGTGTGGTGGCGATGGCGTGGAAGACGAGGGCGCCGAGGATGCCGCCGATCGGGTCGGTCAGCGTCCCCTCCCAGATCAGGATGCGCCGCACCTTGTCGGTCGGTCGCACGAACTCCAGCAGCGGTCCCACGACGGTCGGCCCCGAGACGACGAGGATCGTTCCGAGCATCGACGCCACCCTGAGGGGCATGTCGAACATGGCCGGTGCCACCGCGGAGGTGACGAAGAACGTCAGGAGGATGCCGATCAGCAACAGCCTCCCCACGATCCAGCGGGTCCGGCCGGTCAGGTTGCGCACGTTGAGCCCGAGACCGGCGTCGTAGAGGATCACGGCGACGGCCAGCGAGACCAGGGCCGAGAAGTTGGCCCCCATCAGCCGTGCCGGATGGATGACATCCGTGAGGGCTCCGGCTGCGAAGCCGACCGGCAGGAGCACGATCAGGGCGGGGACGCGCAACCGGGCGGCCAGGATCTGGGAGCCGACCGCGAGCAGCACGGTGAGCGTGAGCCCGAGGAGGATCTGGTCATCGGTCACGGCGGCGCCCCGCGCCGCGGCGCGGCCATGGTGCGAGCCACCATGCTGCCTCCTTGCCGCGCGCCATCGGTCCGCCTGACCCCGGTCGGACCGGCGGAGGGGGCCAGGCAATCACCCGAAGCGTCGGATGGCATGCGGGAAGGGCGGCCGTACGGCCGGCCGGTGGATCGCTTCGCCCGGTCGGAGCCATGAGGGCCGCAGGTGTGAAGGAGTGGGTCCGCGGAGGCCGTGGGCGGCACGACGGCCGCCGGGGCAACGCCACCGGGCAAGGCGAGCGGACTTGCGTCGAGTGGGGGCGGGTAGGGGCGCGTCGTCACCGCCGGGTGCGCGATCTGCGCGACCATCTGTCCATGCCGTGGCTCGCCGCTCGAAACCGCCGACGTTCCGGTCCGCTACCGGTCAGTCGTCCAGCCGTCCCGCTTCCGCGCCCTCGGGGAGGACGCGGCGCGGTTCCGCTCCGCGCGCCGTACCGCGGCAACCGTCAGGAGCGCCCCAGGTGACTCGAGAGGGTGCTCGTGGTTCATACGCGGAGCAGCACACCCACGTGGTGGCAGGTGAGTCCCGCTGGCCCATGGCCGGCGCCGTCGTGGCGGCGATCGTGCTGACGTTGTTGCTGCCCGACGACCTGCGTCTCGCGCCGGGCTGGGTGCTTCCGGTGGTCGAGGGACTGCTTCTGGT
Organism: Streptomyces sp. NBC_00513; assembly: GCF_041431415.1. Taxonomy (GTDB): domain Bacteria; phylum Actinomycetota; class Actinomycetes; order Streptomycetales; family Streptomycetaceae; genus Streptomyces. Next base: position 7,612,177 of record NZ_CP107845.1, on the reverse strand, counting down.
GGCGCTGATCGCGGGCGACCCCGGCCGGATCAGCCGGCGCTCGACCGCTCTGCGCGCCGCCTCGATCGCGTTGGTCGGCGTGCTGGCGTGCAGTGCCGTGTGGTCGACGATCCGGCTGGTCGACGACCTGATCCACGGCGGAAAGGAGACCGATTCCGCGGCCAGCCTGCTGCAGGCGGGCGGTACGGTCTGGGCCTGCACGATTCTCGCGTTCTCGCTGATGTATTTCGAGCTCGACAGTGGCGGTGCCGCCGCTCGCGCACACCGCATGCCGGTCACCCCGCAGCTCGCCTTTCCTCAACAGCTCAGCCCCGAACTGAATGCCACGCACTGGCGACCGCGCTACGTCGACTACCTCTACCTCGCACTCACCAACGCCACTGCCTTCAGCCCCACCGATGTCATGCCGCTGGCCTCCTGGGCAAAGATCGCCATGGGCCTCCAGGCCCTCGTCTCCCTGCTCATCCTCGGCCTCGTCGTGGCCCGCGCCGTGAACGTGTTCGCCTGACGGCCCGTGGGTTCGTCCGCCCGCGCGTCGGACCTGGTGATATGGCCGGTTGGGCTGGGTGGAGCAGTTGGCCGGCGGAACCTCTCGCCCGTTTCGAGACTGAGCCCCATGAAGAGACAACGATCCCTCGGATCGCGTGCCCGTTCGCTGGCCGCCCTCGTGACGGGAGTACTCCTCCTGGGCGCGCCGAACGCGTTCTCGCTCTCCCGCGACGGCGCGAGCGACCCCGCCGCCCCGTGCGTCTCCACACCGGCCGAGTACCGGGCCGCCTGGGAGGCGCGAGAGGTCCGGTGCGTGGCACCCTCCCTCTTCGGGACCACGCACGCCCGGGACCAGACCTCCTTGTACCCGAGTGGCTTCCGCTATGCCTGGGCCGGCTCCAGCACCAACCTCGAGCAGTACCTGAAGCTGCGTGCGCGGTACGGCGACCAGCCCGCCAAGGTCGGAATCGGGGTCCTGTCCTACGTCGGCTACCCGGGACTGGAGGACTGGTCGACGCCCACCGATCTGGAGGTCTACACGCTGCCGGACGGCGTCCGTGCGCAGGTGCCGGCCTTCGAGACCTGGTTCCGGCTGCTCGACGAGGAGTTCGGTACGACGAGGGCGTACCCGCTCGCCGCCCAGCGCGACCTGGTCGTCGCGTACTCCCGGCTGAACCGGGACAAGGACGTGGTCGGGGCGTTCGAGGACGTCACCGGCTGCCGTCGTGACGCGCTGCTCGCGGGTGAGGCTCCCTCGGCGGAGATCGGCTGCAACCGCTCCTTCCTCGGAGCACTGGCGGCCGCCGGCCCGTCCCCGTACGACGGCGCCGACTCCAGGACGTGCTTCGCGAACTTCCAGACGCGCTACCGGGGCGACCGGGACGCCTCGGCACTGCGGGGCGCGCTGTACCAGTGCCAGGACGCCGGGTTCCTCAACACGGGTGTGGGGCTGGGGTACAACACGTACGCCAATCCGTTCGTCTGTCGGCCCGCCGACCGGCAGAGCGTGCGGGAAAGGTACACCGGCCGCGAGTTCATCCTGCCGAACGCGCGGTTCACCGACCTGCCGAGCCGTGTCGACATCCCGCTGGACCTGGGGACTCCGGGCCAACGCGGCTTCCTGCGGGCGGGATACTGCCGGTGACCCGAGTCGGTGACGCGTCGGCATCGGGTGGCGGGATGTCCGGGGGGCGGGGACGCTGCCCAAGGCCCAACAGCGTCGACGTCGTACGTGGTCTTGTTCCAGTCCGGCGTGACGATGTCGACCGACCAGACGTCCGTGAACCACCCGGTTGCGAACCATCAGCGCACTCGAACAGAGCAACGTCTCCGGTTCAGTCGGCGGCCGGACGGTCCTCACCGGTCGAGCGTCCCGGCCGCGGTCAGGGCGCGGGTGTACCCGTCGCTTTCCCCGGCGGCGCCGGTGATCCCGGAGCGGCGGCGGGGACCCTCATGCGCTGGGTGTACGTGGCCAGGGGACGCCCGCCGGGTGCCGGGTCAGGAGGAGGGTCTCGTAGGCGTGGTGATGGCGGTGGGTGGTGCGGTGGTGCAGCAGGCGGGCGGCCCGGGCGGGGTCGCCCGCGTCGACGAGGGCCCGGGCGAGAGTGTCCTGGATGATCTCTCGCTCCACCCGCACACCCCCGATCCTCTCGGCCTTCTCGCCCAAGGCGGTCAGGAGATCCGCTGCCACACGAGGTCGCCCCGCGGTGATCTCCGCCAGAGCCTGGACGACGGGGGCGAGTACTTCACGGTAGTCGCCACGCGCGTCGGCGGCTGCCCTGCGGGCCAGCACGTGCAGGTCCTCGGTCGCGGCCTCCACGGCCAGGGCCAGGGCCAGGTTGAACGTGTGGAAGATCTCCGCCATCCCGCCGGGTGCGGCGAGGAGTTCGCGTACGTGTGCGGGATCGCTTCGGCCGGCGGGCGTCCGGCCGGCGAGGAGCAGGCGCCAGTTGGTCGCGGCGCGCATGCCGACGTCGGTGCGTGCCAGTGCCGTGTCGGCTCGTCGGCGGGCGTCGGAGAAGTCTCCTCGGGCGATGGACCGGAGGGCCGCGTGCCAGTTCAGGTGACGTGTCTGGACCGCGTCCGGATCAGCCGCGAGCCACTGGTCCAGGAACTCGTTGGTGGTGTGGCCGACGCCGAGTTCGTGTTCGGCGTGGGTGAGCGCGTGCGCGGCCACTCCCGAGCGGGGGTGGAGGGCCAGCGCGCGCTCGGCCAGCTCGTGCGCCTCCCGTACCCGTCCCTGCTCGGCTCGGGTCGCGGCCAGCCAGCCCGTCCACGGCCAGTTGTCCGGGCCGGCCAGTGCCTGCTGCCGCTCCACCAGGTCCTCGCCGTGCGCCCGGTAGACCGCGTCGCCGCAGGAAGCGAAGGCATCGAGCATCAGTACCGCCGGCTCGTCGGCGGGCCAGCGCTCGAAGTGCCCGGTCAGGTGGTCGGCCGTCATCCGGTACTGCCGATGGGTATGGAGGTACACCCCGTACACGAGGCTCGTCTCCCGCTCACCGGCCGATTGCGCGTCGCGGTGGGCGATCACCAGCTGTTCCTTCAGCCGGGCGTCGTCCAGACTGTCGGCGGTCACCAGTGTCAACAACGCCCGCGCCAGACCACAGTCGGGATCTGCGGCCACCCACCCCTCCAGCATGGGCAGGGCGCGGCCGCTCAGGGACAACAGCTCGACCACCGCCCGGTCCTGTAGCCGGGTACTCGTCAACGCCACCGTGTCCTCCGCCCGACCGAACCCACGCCACCCGCCCCCGCTGCTACTGCCTCGTCACACGCTCGGCCGGAACAAGGCCGTGCAGACGATGCCACTGCTGCCGCAGTGGTTTCGGGTCAGATCCAGCGGCAGAGCACCGTGATTGCCGGCCACGGCTCCGCTGCCCGCCACGGCCGAACCCGCGGCCTGAGAACCGCCCTGGTTGACGCACGCGTTGCCGAACGTGGCGTTCCCGATCCCCACGACACTCGCCTCCGCGGCCGCGACGGGCAGCAGCGCCGCCCCGACCACCGCACCCAGCACCACGGCCCGCGCGCCCGTACGCCCACCGCGGCAGCCCGACGTCTCCATGCCCATCACGACCCTCCTCCGCCCGGGACCACGGCCCGGGACTCGAACCCGCAGGCCGGAAACCCCGGACCGCTCCAAGATCAACGAGACGGGTGCGTTTTGGGCACGTGAGGACCTGGGCACTCATCGCCGGGCCGCTGGAGCCCTCGGCGCGCCATCAGGGCCGTGGTTCGGACTCGCCCGTGCTCATGTGCCGAGGGCCCGCTTGAGTTCGGCCTTGTCCATCTTGGAGCGGCCCTCGATGTTCCGCTGCCTCGCCTCGTTGTACAGCTGCTCCTTCGTCGGGCCCTGCGATCCGCTGTGGGAACGCCGGCCGCCGCGCTTCGAGGAGGACATGTCGTGTGTGGACGAACGGCTCGCGGTCTTCGATTCGCCGGCGCGGGCTCGTTCCTTGTTGACCGTGCGCGCGGCGATCTCCTCGGCGCGCTTGGTGCTCTCGCCACGCTGCTCGGCACTCTCCTTGATGTGCTCGTACTGACGTTCGCGCTTCGGGCTGGATCCGCGGGGCATGGCCACTCCTCGACTCGTCACGTACCGCTCCGGCGGCGGATCCACCGGAGGCGCATTGCGTCTGCCCGGGCGAGGGCGAATCACACCGTCTCCGAGGGGGCGATCCGGCCCGAGGCGCGCACGTACAGGCAGCGTGATGGGCCCCGGCGTCGGCCGCGAGCGGGCCGGGTCCACTCGGGTCATGCGCCGTGCGCGACCGGTCAGGACCGGGGTGTGGAGAGGTCGGAGCGGACCAGGGCGGCCGCGAGTCTGGGCAGGTCCTCGGCGCCCACGAGACGCGCCAGGCCCTCGGGTGTGCGAGGGAGTCCCAGCCCGGCAGCGGCGCGCAGAGCACGTCGGTCGAAGGCGGGGCGCAGCTCGGGCCAGACGCCCTGCGCCTCGCGGCAGAAGATGTCGGCGCCCACCGGACCGATCCGCGGGACTTCCCGCAGCAGCTCACGGATGCGGCCGGGGTCCTCGCGGGCCGTCCCGCGCAGTCGGCGCAGGTCTCCGGCGTACCGGTCGCGGACGAGTTCGGCGCCCTCTCCCAGCGCCGTCGCGGTGCTTTCGTCGTAGCGGCGGTAGTGGGCGCGACCCAGCGCGTCCACCCGGTCCTGCCAGGAGGAGGCGGCCATGGCCCGAGGCGTGCGCCACCCTGCGGCGAACACCTCGCGGGCCGCGGCCACCGCGATGTCCGCCTTGATGCGCACGGAGAACAGCACGCAGAGCGTCAGCAGTTGGTACAGCGGCATGGGTGTGTTCCCCAGACGGATTCCCGCCTCCTCGGCATGGGTCCGCCAGTGTTCGGACTGCAACTCACTCACCGTGACGCGCTGCGTCATGACGGGCCTCGCTCTCGTCCGGCCGGTGCGGGCTCCCCCGGTTCCCCTACCCGGGTCCGGGCGCCTCAGGCCTCGGTGGGGTCCGCGGGGATCGCGTGCACCTCGACCGGTTCGTTGCCGGGCTGCCCGCCAGGGCCGGGGGACGCCGACGCCCGTGCGGCGATCTCCATGGCCCGGCCCGTCGGTCACCTGCGGCCGTCCATCGCTTCCGGCTCGTACCGTCGGTTCGGCCGTGCACCCGTCTCCTACGGTCGTTCGATGGCCTGGAGCATTCCGCCGAACGAGAAGCACAGGGCTCCGGACAACGTCCCCCAGTTCGCGATGTCGGCGTTGACGAGGCTTCCGGTGGCCGGCCGGGTGAACGCGGCCAGTGCGGAGAGCATGAAGAGCACCGACCCCAGCTGGTTCACGGCGACGATCCACCAGCCCAGACTCCGCGAACGCAGACATGGCCGGGACCTGTGGCAGATCTCGACGAACGCGAGATGACCCGAGACCAGGAAGAGCACGCATCCGACCACGTCAGGAGCCCAGATGAGCCGGTTGGTCTGCTGAGCGGTGAGTCCTTGGAGGAAGGAGTCCAGCAGGTTGACGCCGAACACGAGCGTCCCCACGAACAGTACGAACGTGCTCAGCCAGGCCAACCGCATCGGCTCGTACCCCCACCACCTCCAGTCGGCGGTGACCAGTCGACCGTCCTCCTCGGAGTGGCGAGGCGCGTTCAGGGTCTGCAGGAGGGAGGTGTAGCCCCCGAGATTGAAGAACAGACCGCCGGCGAAGTAGATGGTGGCGCTCTCGGCCGCGTCGCCCGATCCGAACTGGGCCACTGCGGCTCCGAGGGCGAAGAGCGCCCCTCCGATGACGAACGCGCCCGAGGCGAGGGCGTTCAGCCTCCGAAGGCGCCCGAGGGCCGCGGCATCGGCACTCGCGGACACGGAGGCCGTGTCTCCCGGGCCCCGCACCGAGAGCACCCCACGCCTGCGGGCGGCCCGCGACTCCCACACGACGGTTCCCCCGTCGGAGCGGTGCCAGGTGCGCCGGGTGGTGAAGGGTCCCGCGCCTTCGGCGCGCTGCTCAGGCTGTCCCACGTCCCGAGCCTAGCCCCGGGTGGGTACCCCGACGGACAGCGAAACGCGGCCTCGCCTCACCCGCGCAGGCGTACGGCGAGGGCGGCGATGTCGTCGTCCAGACGTCCTCTGCTGTAGTGCAGGAGGTCGCGGTGAAGAGCCGTGAGCAGTTCGCGGGGCGGCGTCGGGGGTTGTCGACGCATCCAGGATGCCAGCGGGAAGAACTCGCCGTCGCGGGCGCGGGCCTCGGCGATCCCGTCGGTATAGAGGAGCAGCAGGTCGCCGGGGTCGAAGTCGAAGGTGTCGACGTTGTAGTGCTCGCCGATGAGCTCCGCGAGGCTGAGCAGCGGCGAGGGGGTGGCTGACTCGAGGACGCGGAGGCTCCCGCTGTGAAGGAGCAGTGGCGGGGGGTGTCCGCAGTTGAGGATGTCGATACGTCTGCCCGCGTGCGGGATCTGCACGAGAAGGGCGGTGGCGAAGCGCTCCATCGGCCCTTCGGGTGGAAAGGCGGCGTTGTAGCGGGTGCTGCTGGCGTCCAGCCTGCGTGCGACGTTGATCATGTCGGTCTCGTCGAAGGCCGCCTCGCGGAAGGCGTTGACGATCGCCGCGGCCGCTCCCACTGCCGGCAGGCCCTTGCCCCGCACGTCACCGATGAGCAGCCGGACCCCGTACGGCGTGTCGACCACCTCGTAGAAGTCCCCGCCGATGCGGGCCTCCGCCGCGGCGGCGAGGTACAGCGACTCGATCTCCATGCTCGCGATGCGCCGTGGCATGGGGCTCAGCACCACTTGCTGCGCCGCGTCGGCGACGAGTCGCACCTGGAAGAGGGTGCGCTCGCGCTGGAGCCGGACGTGGCTTCCGTACGCGGCGGCCACGGTGACCGCGATGATCCCCGCGGCTGTCCACCACGTTCCCAGATCGGGGAAGACGAGGCCGAGGCCGATCATCAGGAGGAGGCAGACCGTCCCGAGCAGGACGGTGGGCAGGACCGGCCACATGGCGGCAGCCAGGGCCGGCGCCGCGGGCAGGAGGCGGCTGAAGGCCATTTCCGGTGGAGTGGCGTAAGCCAGGCTCGCGATCACCACGGTCAGGATGACCGGCGACAGCCGCACGAACCACCCCCGGCCGTCGCGCCGGCGGACCCACGGCCGCCCAGATTCGGTCACGTTTCCCACAATATCCGCGTAATCATGGCACAGCGCTCTGACGAACACGGCTCGCGGAAGTGAGGCGGTCCACCACTCCCCTCTTGGGTCGAACGTGCGATCGAATGCGGTCGGCCGTGTACGGCTCGGCGCTGCGCATCGCCGGCACGCCACCCGCTTCCCGAGGCCCGGCCCGCCGCCTCCCCGGCGGCGTGGCGGGCGGCACACGCCTGCGGCGGCGCTCAAGATCAGATGGTGGAGCTTCTTCGCAACACGAGAACCCGGTACCGCGCGGTCCGCCTGCTCCCCGGAGTCATGATCGTGGCAGCGGCGGTCACCGACTTCGCGACGCCCCGAGAGGATCACTACGGCGCGTTCCTCTACGTGGTGCCCGGACTGGCCGCGGTGGGCTGGGGGGTCTGGGGGACCATGGCGTTCGGGGCGGCCTCCATCGTGGTGCTGACCGCCCTGGAGGCCGACCGAGGAGAGCCCGTCGTTCGGGCCGCCCTGTCGTTCACCGTCCTGGTCGGGATGATCAGTGTGGTGGCAGCCTGGTCCAGCAGTGTCCGACAGCGGCGAGAGAAGGAGCTGCGGCACCTCCAAAGGGTCGCGGACGTGGCCCAGCGCGCCGTCCAACACCCGCTGCCCGAACATCTGGGCTGCGTCGACCTCCACCTCTTGTACGAGACGTCGGTGGCGGGCGCCCACCTGGGCGGCGACTTCTACAAGGCGCTGCAAGTGGAAGGCGCGGTGCGGGTGATGATCGGAGACGTGCAGGGCAAGGGGCTGGGGGCGGTCGAGGCCGCGGCTGTGCTCCTCGGCTCCTTCAGGGAGTCCGCCTACACGGAACCCGACCTGGCGGCCATCGCGCGCAAGCTTGAGGCCAGCATGCGCAACCACGAGTCACGCGTCGGGATCGACGACGCCGACCGCTTCGCCACGGTGATCCTCGCCGAGATCCCCTCCGACCGTCCCGTGATGAGGTTGCTCAGCTGCGGTCACCCGCCGCCCGTCCGCCAGGGGCGCACCCAGGCGGCTCGGTATGTCGACTTCCCCCAGCCGTCCCTGCCCGTCCACCTCCCGGTCAGCGTCGAGGACGACCACATCGTCGAGGAAGTCCCCTTCGATGTCGGTGACCGCGTGTTGATGTACACCGACGGCGTCAGCGAAACCCGCGATGCCTCCGGGGCCTTCTACCCGCTCGTCGAACGCGTATCGGCCTGGCGGGAGGTGGCGGACCGCGAGGTGCTGCCCCGGCTCGCGGCCGACCTTCACCGGTTCAGCGCGCAAGGACTGGACGACGACACGGCAGCCGTGCTGGTCGTACGTGCCACCGTCTCGCGCCCCGGCGACGACTCACCGATGGCTCGGACCGCGGGGGAACGCGCACGGTAGCCGCGCCGCGTCCGGTCGGTGACATCGGGCTTCCCGCGGACCGGAACGCCATCGGGGCGCTCCCGGCCGCGCAACCGGAGGACGGCTGTGGGCCGCACCGTATCGATGCGGCCCACGTCTGTTGCGGCCCATGGCCGCAGTGCGGGCGAAGGGCCTGATCCCAGACCCGATGCCCCGGTTGCATCTACCGCTGCTGCCTGAGTGGCACCAGGTAGGGATCGAGACTCGCCCTCACGTCCGCGTCCGACACGTCCCGATCACCCCCCACGCCATTCCACCCCTCGAGTTCCCTGATCGCGTGGACAGGAACTCCCAGTCCGTGGAAGAAGCAGCTCACGAAAGCGAAGAAGGTGGTTTCGTTCCCCAGCTCCGCCTTCACCCACAGTGCGATGTCAACCGCGTCGTCACCGCGTATCGCACGTTCGCGAACGCCGAGCGCAATCGACTTGGGGTCTTTCATTTCCAGAACACAACCTCAACCTTGGTGTAATTCCCGGGAGTTCCCACCGTCTTCACGATGTCAACCTTCCCGGTGAATCCGTACTTGGCGGCCATCTTACCCGTGAAGGTCAGTCGTGCCGCTTCCTCCGGGCTCAACATGAGGCTCTGTATACCAGCGTTGAAGCTGTCCAGGTTGTCCTTCATGTCACCACCCCCCAACCAGGTACCGCGTATCCCCTTTGCGTTTCCGCCGATCTTCTCCATCACTTCGGCGATCATCACACTGCCGGTCGGGGTCAAGTCCTCTTCAGCGAGAACAATGAGATTCAGGATCCCGTCGCTGTCGATTGAACCCATGATCCCATGGCTCTTACTGCCATAGTCGTTCGCCCACTCGGTGCAACCGGGGTTGGCGGATTGGCTGCTCTTCGCGCTCGCTCGGAACGCACTCTTCGCAGCGGGCCGGCCGGCCTTCTCGCAGGCTTCGCGCAGTTTCTTGAAAGCCCTGCTGGTGATACCCGATATCGCCGTTTCGGACACACCGAGAGTCCGCAGGGCCTTGTAGGCGTCCGCGAATCCGATGCCCGTCATGACGGCGGCATCGGCCGCCCGGGCCGCGGTCGCGATGGGGCCGAGGATCTTGCCCGCGAACAGGAGCCCGACGTCCAGGGCCGCCCAGGCACAACCGCCCCAACTACCGCGCTCGAATCCGGACGCGAACTTCTCGAAGCACTGGATCCAGCTCCCGAAGAGGATGTCGACCGGATCGATGCCCGCCTGGTACTCGGCCATCGTGATGGTGTGCGTGGCCTCCTGGGTCATTTCCTCGCTCGGGAACAGCCCCAGATACAGCGTCTCGCTCGCGGGACACGTGAACCTCGACGGGTTCGAGATCTTCGCGGCGCACAGGTACACGTCGAGGTACGCCTTGTACCTGATCTCGACCGTCATCGTGCAGTCGCCCCGGTAGAAGAGCGCGTCGATCACGCCTTCGCATCCGGCCGTCTGCTTCAGCGTCTTGGGCTTGCCGATCCGCTCGGTGTGGTCGATGACGTAGAAGGTGTTGCCGATGGACCCGCCGGCTCCGTCGGGGACGGTTCCGGTCTCGATCTGCTTCCCCTTGGAAGCCTTCTCGGCCCTGTCTGCGGATTCCTGTGCTTCCTTGGCGTACTTGTCGGCGTCCTTCGCGGCCTGTTCGGCTTCGGTGGCGGCGACGGCGGCGCGGTCGGCCGCCGCACGGGCGTCCTTGGCGTCCTGTTCCGCCTGAGCCGCGGCCGCGCGGGCTGCCGACGCGTCGAGTGCCGCCTGGTCCGCCGACTCGCGGGCCTGCTTGGCGTAGCCCTCGGCACGGCCCGCGGCCTTGTCCGCGGCGGCGGCGTCCTCGGTCGCCTTCTGGTCGTATTCGACGGTGCGGGCCAGTGACGCCGATGCCTTGGCGGCTGCCGCCGCGGCGTCGGCCGCGTAGCCCAGGGCCTCCTTGGCGTAGGTGCGGGCGTTGGCCGCGTGGGTGGCGGCGTTGGCCGCGTACTGGTAGGCGATCTTCGCGTCGCCGGTTGCCTGGTCGGCGATGTTCTTGGCGGCCGCGGCCTCGTCCTGCGCGTTCTTGGCGTGGGCGTCGGCAACGGCCTTCTGCTGCTCGGCGATCGTCTTCGACGCCTGCCCGGTCAGCACGACGAGGCTCGCGGCCGAGTCGGTGGTGACGTAGGGCGAGCCGAGCTGGATGGCGTCGTTGGCGGGCTTGGCGACCTGGGCCGCGGCGTTGCCGGCGTCCACCGCGGCCTGCGCGGTGACATGGGCGTAGCCGGCGGCCTTGGCCGAGGCGAGCACTGCCTTGACGGCCTCCTTGCCGGCCGCGTCCGCCTGGGTCTTGGCGGTCTTGGCCAGCTTCTCGGCCTCCGCGGCCAGGGCAACGGCCGTCCTGGCCTCCGCGGAGGCGTGTTCGGACGCCTTGATGGCGTCGGCGGCGGCGCTGGTGGCGGTCCGCACGGCGGCGTCGGCCTTCAGCTTGGCGGCCTGGGCGGCGTCCGCGTTCGCACGGGAGCGCTTGGCCGCCGCCTCGGCGCGGGTCGCGGCGGCGTCCGCCTGAGCCGCCGCCTGGGTGGCGGCATCCGCCGCGGTACGGGCCCGGCCGGCGGCCGCCTCGGCGTCGTCGGCGTGCTTGTCCGCCTCATTGGCGGAAGCGCGGGCGGCGTCCGCGGCTTCGCCCGCCTTCAGGGAGTGGGCGTAGGCGTCCTTCGCGTCCGCCTTGGCGCGGGCGGCGTCGGCCTTCTGCTCGGCGTCCCAGGCGTCATCCCGCTTGGCCTTGGCGTTGTCCCGGGCCGTGACCGCGTCGTTCTTCCGCGCGACGGCGGTCGCCTCGGCCGCTTCCGCCTTGCCCTTGGCGTCCTGGGCGTTCGCGGCCTCGGCCTGCGCGGTCTGCTTGTACTGGCTCGCCTCGGCCTGCTTGGCGGCGGCGGTGTCCTTCTCCGCCTTGGCCGTCTTCTCCTCGGCCTCCGCCGCGAGCCTCTTGGCGTGCGCGTCGGCAGCGGCCGCCTTCGCGTCCGCCTCCGCCTTCAGCGTGACGGCGAGCTTGGCCTCCGCCGTCTCCTTGTCCTTCTTGGCGTTGTCCCGGTGCGCCTTCGCCGCGTCCGCCGCGGCCTTCGCCTGCAACTCGGCGATGTGCGCGGCCTCCTTGCGGAACTCCGCGTTGACCTGCGCGGCCTGCGCCAGCGCGCGCTGCGCGATCGTGTCGCTGTCACCGACCGCGGCGCGGGTGGCCGCCTCGGCGGTCTCACCGGCCTTCACCATCGCCGTCAGCGCGGCAACGGCGCCCTTGGTGACCTGAGCCTTCTGCTGACCCACCAGCAGACCACGGCCGCGCGGAGCGCCGGCCGCGTCCGCGATCCCGTAGGCGGCCTGCTCGGCGGCGTCGGAAGCGGTGGCCGACTTCTTGGCGCTCTCCAGCTGCACCTTGAGCGCGGCCAGCTGCTTCTTCGCCGCCGCCTGGGTGTCGGTGACACCCTTCTTCGCCTTGTCGAACTGTGCCTTGTCCGGGTAGGAGAGGCTGTCCGTGCCCTTGTGACCGGACGGCTTGATCAGGAACTTCTGCGCACTGGCGTCCTTGCAGTCCCACAGCCGCGTGTCCGTGCTCTTGGTGAACGCGCTCAGGTCCAGGCACTTGCCCGTGGACACGCTCTTCAGCGGCGAAGACGCCCGTGCGTCTCCCTTCCACGACTGTCCGGGAGTGCTGTAGCAGTCCGTGATCTGGATCTTCGTCCCGTTCGCGGACTTGTTGCCGGCCACGTCCAGGCATTTGGACGAGCCGACGTTGCGAATGTGGAGATCGTCCTCGCCACCTTCGAGCGTCCACTGCTGCGCCGCGCCGTTGTTGCAGGTGTAGACCTGGACCGGGGTGCCGTTGGTCTTGGCACCACCCTGGACGTCCAGGCAACTGCCCGGCGCACCCGGTACCTGAATGGCCACCGGGCTGTCACCGATCCACCCCAGTCCGCCCGCGGACCAGTAGTCCTGCCAGCGAACCAGACGGTCACTCACCCAGGAGTGGCCCAGCAGGTCTCCCAGCGCCTTGGAGCCGGTGGCCAGCGACGTGGTCGCGCTCTTGTTCGCGGCCAGGATCTGGTTGCGCTGCGTCGTCTGGGAGGCGATCTCCTGCTGCCACTCCGCGGCGGCCGTCGTGGAGACGTCGCCCCGGACCTTGTTCGGGTCGATCGGGTCCCGCCACGCACAGGACGCGAACCGCGTCTTCAGGTCCTCCACCGCGATGCGGTGTTCCGCCGTGCCCGGCTGCGGCGCGGTACGCGCGAAGCCGCCGGAGGCCAGGAAGAGGCGGGCGTTGTCCGCTCCCGTCGGCTCCAGGGACCAGTCCGACAGGTGCTCGTACGCGCCGTGTTCCGCGCGCTGCCGCTCCCACTCGGGCAGTTGCGTGCTGGGGTCCGCGCCGTACAGCGGCGCGCCGATGTCCTTGAGGGCCTTGACCGTCGCGGCGTCGGCCTTGGGCGTGGGGTCCTCGTAGAAGTCGCTGTCGTTCTTCCAGAACCGATCGGCGACCCACGTGGTCAGACCGGTCTGACCGTAGAAGTCCTCCTTGCCGTCACTCGTACCCGGCGGCCAGTGGAAGCCGGTCACCGTGAAGCCACCGGGGGTCTCAAGGCCGTCGAGCGGCTTCTTCCAGGTGTCCCGGACGGCGTTGAGGGCGTCCAACTCCTTGGACGCCGCGTCCCGGTCCTTCTTGTAGGCCTGCGCGAGCGGGGTGTCCTGCCAGTGCTGTCGGTTGGCCAGCTCGTGCAGCTTGTCCTGCGGCTGGTTGAGGCCGTCCTGCGCGGTGGTGGCCATGGACGGCCCACCCAGGCGGAGCACATCGGCCATCAGGCACTGGTCCTGCCGCAACTGTTCGGCAGCGGTGTCCGTGTACCAGTCGTAGTCGTCCCCCGCCTTGGCCATGCGCTGTCCGGTGAGCTGGTCGAGGGCTCCGGGCTGCACGGCCACACCGACGACGACGGAAAGGACCGCGACCGATGTGACGAAAGAGGTGAGAGTGGCTGATGTTGTTCGTGATCTGGGTCTGAACAACCCTGGTCGGGAACGCAAAGGGGATTCCTTCATCGTGAGCGAGGGCAGGCGGAGGTGACTGCCCGAAGGGGTGGAGGTACGAGCGGGTCAGTCGGGCGTCCCGGCGCGGGGACGGGGACAGCGGGCAGCGGGCAGCGGCGACGAAAGCGGCGTTCACAACGAGCCGGTATCGCGGCATGACAGAACCATCCCTCCCCCTGGCAGCGCCGTTCCCCCCGGCCGCCGACTGACGCGCACATGTCATGACGAAGGTGTGAAGGCACTCGTCACATGCGCGCGACGATCACCATAGCCCCTGGTGATCGCTGCGGCGAGTGATCTCCTGTCGGTCCACGAACAGCACCTGGTTCCGAGCCCGTTGGGCGAACCCCGGCCCCTACCCCTGCCCCTCGGCTACCCCTGCCCCTCGGCTTCGCGCCGGTCGACGAGGATGACCGCCACGTCGTCCGCGAGGCGACCCTTTGTGTGGCGGAGCAATGCCTGGCGCAGCCCCTCCAGGAACTCCTCCCGGGTGTCGTCGCGCATGCCCACCACGGCCTCGGGCAGGTCGAAGAAAGTGCCGCCCGGGTCACGGGCCTCGATGACGCCGTCGGTGTACAGCAGCAGCCTGTCCCCCGGTGCGAACGGATGGCTGTCCACTCGCCCGGGAGGTCCGCCGATGAACTCCGCGAGCCCCAACGGCGGCAAGGGTTCGGTGGGCATCAAGGACCGGACCGTGCCGTCGCGCAGCACCAACGGCGGCGGATGGCCGCGGTTGATCACCTCGACGTGGGGGCTGTCCGGGACCTGGGCCACGAGGGCGGTGACGAACCCCTCGAGGAGGATGTCGTCGCCGTCGGCCCCGGCCGCGCCCGCGACGGCGGCATCGCGCCGCAGGGCCGCATCGCAGTGGTTGACGACCTCCACCAGGTCTTCCTCGTAGTGCACGGACTCCCGGAACGCACCCAGCACGATCGCGGCGGCCCGTACGGCGGGCAGTCCCTTGCCCCGGACGTCCCCGACGATCATCCGGACCCCGTACCGGGTCTGGACCACTTCGTACAGGTCACCGCCGATCTGCGCGCCCTTCTCGGCCGCCAGGTACAGGCTGGCCGCCCTTACGGCGCCGAGCCTTGCCGGCACCGGCCGCAGCAGGACCTCTTGGGCGGCCGTGGCGATCCGGCGGACCTGGTTGAGCTCGTTCTCCCGGCGCGTGCGGGCGGTGCGGCTCGTCATGAAGCTCGCCACCGAGACCAGGAACAGGGCGAGAAAGTTCGTGTAGACCTGCTGGCCACCCCAGGCATGGTTGTGCGTGGCGGTGGCCACGCTGACCCCGACGGCCACTCCCGTCGCCGCGAGCGTGCCCTTGGGGCCCATGGTCACCGCCGCCAGAGCGGGTGTCGCGACCAGCAGGGGTCCGGTGTACAGGACGTGCGCGGGCGTGAGCTCGACGAGGAGCACCAGCAGGGCGAGTGCGAAGGGCAGGCACTCCGCGAGGGCGAAAAGGACCTGGTGGTGGCCGCCGGCTCCCGGTCCCGGGGGCGAGCGCAAGGGCGCTCTCATGAGTACAGCCTGCCTTGCCCGGACGCATGGCCGCCACTCAGGTCGACCGGCCTCGTGGGGGGCCCGGTCGCCGCCGTGGTGGCGGCCCGGATCCCCGGCGCGAGGCGCCGCCGCACCCCGCCTCTGCGCGGTAGTACCAAGATCGCCGCGGCTCGGCGACCTTCGCTCCCCGCTGCCGACGACCCGAAGAGGTTGGAAACTGAAGCATGGGCGTTTTCCTGGGAGATCTCCGGCGCCGACTCCTCGGCTTCACCGCGATCTTTTCCGCATCCCCGCGCCGTCCCCGGTCAGGACACCGCCCGGTGGATCAGGAGCACGTCCGGCCCCCCAAGGGAAGGGTCCGCAGACCGCAGCGTCTGTCCTCCCTGCTGAGCGTGCGCAGCGTGGCCGGCGAGGTGTTCCTGCTCCAGCTGGCCGTCGTGATGCTTCTCGTCGCCGCCGCGGTGGGGGCGCTCGTGGTGCAGGCCCGTAGCTCCGCGATGCTGGACGCCCGACACCGGACGCTCGCCGCCGCCGGAACCTTCGCGGAGTCCCCGGGAATCGTCCCGGCCCTGCGCAGCGCCCATCCGAGCGCGGTGCTCCAGCCGAGCGCGGAGGCGGCCCGGAGGATCGCCGAGGTCGACGGCATCAACGTGTACACGCTCGACGGCGTCACGCTCACCCACAGTGATCCGCGGCAGATCGGGAAGCACGTCGTCGGCCCCTTCTCCAAGGCGGCGGCAGGCAAGTCCTTCACCGAGACGTTCGAAGGGTCCCTCGGCCGGTCCGTGGTCTCGGTGGTTCCCGTCAAGGACCCCGACGGGCGCGTCATCGCCGTCGTCACCTCCCCGGTCACGGTCCAGAACGTACAGAGCATGGTCAACCGGCAGCTGCCGGTCGTCCTGGGCAGTGCGGCCGTGGTACTGATCCTCTCCGCGGGTGGGACGGCCCTGGTGAGCCGTCGGCTGCTGCGGCGGACCCACGGCCTGGGACCCGCCGAGATGACCAGAATGTACGAACACCACGACGCGGTGCTCCACGCGGTACGCGAGGGCGTGCTGATCGTCGGCGGTGACGGGCGGCTGCTGCTGGCCAATGACGAGGCGCGCAGACTCCTGGACCTGCCGGTGCACGCGGAGGGACTCCCCGTCACGGACCTGGGTCTGGAGGAGGGCATCGCCGAGTCGATCGCCTCGGGCCGTTCCGCGACCGACGAGCTGCAGGTGGCGGCCGATCGGCTGCTGGCGGTGAACATCCGGCGCACCGCCCCCTACGGCAAGGCCGGGACCGTCGTCACGCTGCGGGACACCACCGAACTGCGGGCGCTGTCCGGGCGGGCCGAGATGGCCCGCGAGCGGCTGAACCTGCTGTACGACGCGGGGGTGCAGGTCGGAACGACGCTGAACCTGGAGCGCACCGCCGAGGAACTGGCGGAGGCGGCGGTCCCCCGGTTCGCCGACGTGGTCACCGTCGACCTGCTGGACCCGGTACTGCGCGGCGAGGAGCCGCCCGAGGCGAGCACCGAGATGCGCCGCACCGCCGTCGTCGGCCTTGACGGCAACCACCCGCTGTCCCCCGTCGGCGAGCTGATCCGGTTCGCTCCCACCGGCCCCATGGCCCCCGGGGCGGCAGGCGGCCACGCGGTCCTGGAGGCGGACCTGCGGGCCTCCCAGCGCTGGCGGGCCCAGCACGAGGCGAATGCCCGGCAGATCCTGGACCGCGGCATCCACTCCCTGATCTCCGTGCCCCTGCGGGCGCGGGGCGTGCTGCTGGGCATGACCTGCTACTGGCGGGGCGAGGACTCCCCGCCGTTCGACGAGGAGGACGTGTCCTTCGCGGAGGAGCTGACCGCGAGGGCGGCGCTGTCCATCGACAATGCCCGCCGCTACACCCGCGAGCACACCATGGCCGTCACCCTGCAGCGCAGCCTGCTTCCCCGGCGCGTACCGGAGCAGTCCGCCGTCGAGGTCGCGCACCGTTACCTGGCCGCCCGTGCCGGGGTGGGCGGTGACTGGTTCGACGTCATCCCGCTGCCCGGCGCCCGAGTGGCCCTGGTGGTCGGCGACGTCGTCGGCCACGGTCTGCACGCCGCCGCGACCATGGGCCGCCTGCGCACCGCCGTGTACAACTTCTCCACCCTCGACCTGCCTCCGGACGAGTTGCTGAGCCACCTGGACGAGTTGGTCGCCCACATCGACACCGACGAGCAGGAGTGGCAGGGGATCACCGGGGCCACCTGTCTGTGTGCCATCTACGACCCCGTCTCGGGGCAGGTGACGGCCGCCACCGCCGGGCATCCCGGCCCCGCCCTGGTCCACCCCGACGGAACCGTGTCCTTCCCCGACGTTCCCGTCTCCCCGCCGCTGGGTCTGGGCGCGGGTCTGCCCATGGAGACCATGACGATCACGCTGCCCGAGGGCTCCCGGCTGGCCCTCTTCACCAACGGGCTGGTCGAGAGCCGGGGCCGCGATCCGGACGCGGCCCACGCGGCGCTGCGCGCCGCCCTGGCAGGGCCTGCCCGCAGCCCCGAGGAAACCTGCACCGCGGTGATCGACGCGATGCTGCCCACCCGGCCCGTCGACGACGTCGCGCTGCTGGTGGCCCGCACCCGCCGGCTGGACCCCGCGCGGATCGCCGAGTGGGACGTGTCCCCCGACCCCGCCGCGGTGTCCCCGGTGCGCAACGCCTGCGCCCGCAGACTGGCGGACTGGGGCCTGGAGGACATCGCCTTCACCACGGAACTCATCCTCAGCGAGCTGTTGACCAACGCCATCCGCTACGGCACCGAGCCCATCCGGGTGAGGCTGCTGTACGACCGGAGCCTGGTCTGCGAGGTCTCCGACGGGTCCAGCACCTCCCCGCACCTGCGTCGGGCCGAGGACACCGACGAGGGCGGCCGCGGCCTGTTCCTCGTGGCGCAGTTCGCCGAGCGCTGGGGCACCCGCTACACCGCTCGCGGCAAGATCATCTGGAGCGAGCAGACCCTCCAGGAAGAGACCGCACCGCCCGCGATGGATCTCGCGGAGGCGCTTCTGGCCGGGTGGGGCGAGGACGGGTTCTGAGCATCAGCCGGTACGACAGGCACGAGGACGGCAGACACGAGGACCGCAGGCACGAGGACGGCGGGCACGAGGACGGCGGCGGACACCACCCTCTGGGACTGCGCGGCGGGGCCGCCGAACGTACGCTGGCCTCGATCAGTGGACGATCGCCCGTTATGGAGCCTTTGTGCCCGCATCCCGTCTCCGGACAGTCTCCGTCGCCGCCTGCCTGGCCCTCGCGGCAGCGCCCCTCGGCGCCTGTGGAGACAAGCCCCCCGCCACACCCCGAGCGCCCGCGGTGGCCACCTCGGCCGCGGACACCGGCGGGATGGCGGCACTGATCGCGGCGGCGAAGAAGGAGGGCTCGCTCAACACGATCGCGCTGCCGAGCGACTGGGCCAACTACGGCGCGCTGATCGAAGGCTTCGAGAAGAAGTACGGGATCAAGGTCGCCGTGGAGAATCCGGAGGGGA
The DNA here is from genome assembly GCF_041431415.1 of Streptomyces sp. NBC_00513. GTDB lineage: Bacteria > Actinomycetota > Actinomycetes > Streptomycetales > Streptomycetaceae > Streptomyces. The sequence continues at coordinate 7,593,641 of NZ_CP107845.1, read as the reverse complement.
CCAGCCAGGACGAGATCAACGCCCTGAAGGAGCACAGGGGCGCGGGCCTCGCCCCCGACGTGATCGACGTGGGGGGCTCGTTCGCGCAGTCCGCGGCCCGGCAGGGTCTGCTCGCCCCGTACGAGGTCGCCGACTACGACGAGATCCCCGAGGAGCAGAAGGACCCGCGAGCCCGCTGGTACAACAACTACGGCGGCTACATCTCGATCGGCTGTGACGCCAAGCGCGTCAAGACCTGCCCTTCGACATTCGCCGATCTGCGCAAGCCCGAGTACAAGGGAAAGGTCGCACTCAACGGCGACCCCACCAAATCCGGCTCCGCCTTCGCCGGGGTGTACGCGGCGGCCCTGGCGAACGGGGGTTCCTTCGACAACATCCAACCCGGTATCGACTTCTTCGCCGAGCTCCGCAAGAACGGCAACTTCATCCCGGTCGAATCCTCGGTGGCCACGATCGCCAAGGGCCAGACCCCGATCAGCATCGACTGGGACTTCCTCAATCTCGGATATGCGGACGAATTCCGGAGGAAGGGCGCGGATGTCGACTGGCGGACCGCCATCCCCTTCGACGGCAGCTTCGCCCAGTACTACGCGAACGGGGTCAACAAGGACGCCCCGCACCCCGCGGCGGCACGTCTGTGGCAGGAGTACCTCTTCAGCCCGGAAGGCCAGAACCTCCGGCTCGGCGCCTATGCGCGCCCCGTCCTCATGGACGCGATGCGGAAGAACGGCACCCTCGACAAGGCGGCCGCGGAGAAACTGCCGACGGTCGAGGGCACACCGACGTTCCCGACGGAGGCGCAGACGGAGAATGCTCGACGCGTCGTCAACCGCGGCTGGGACAAAGCCCTCTCGGGCTGAGAACGGGGGCGGCTCCGGCCTGGAGACCCACCCTCGTCGGCGTTCCCGCTCCGGGTGCGGGGCCGGCGCGCGGGCGCGAGGTGGACCTGGACTCGCTTCGGTGCCCCGTCCGCGTGTCATTCGGGGCGGCTGAAGCGGTGGGCGGCCCAGAGCAGGGCCAGGACTCCGCCGGTCAGCAGGATGGCGCCCTCCAGGAGCAGGGGAGGTTGCCAGTTCGACCACTCGATGCCCGCGGCGGCCGCCTGGTCGGGTACCCGCAGCGCGATGCAGCGGCGGAGCAGGTCCACCCCGTAGGCGAGCGGGTTGACGGCGGCCAGCGTGTGGGCCCAGCCCGGCAGGTTCTCGATCGGGAAGAAGCCGCCGGAGAGGAAGAGCAACGGCATCATCACCAGGCCGAGCAGCATGTGGAAGATCTCGGGCCGGTTGAGGGTCACGGCCAGGGCCAGGGACAGGGCCGTGATGGTGAAGGAGGTGAGGATCATGCCGGCGAGGAGCAGCGCCATGAGGAGCGGGTCGTAGGGCAGCCCGACGGTTCCGGCCAGGGCGAGCAGGACGGCGCCCTGGACCGTGGAGACGATGGTGCCGCCCGCGCAGCTCCCGAGGAGCAGGGTGGACCGGCGGACCGGGGCCATCAGGAGTTCGCGCAGGTAGCCGCTCTGTCGGTCGGTGATCAGGCGGATGCCGACCATGATGGCCGGCGTCTGTACCGTCATCATCAGCATGCCCGGGAAGAGGTAGGTCTGATAGCCCACGCCCAGCGAGGAGTTGGGGATCAGCGCGGCGAGACCGCCTCCCAGGATGAAGAGGTAGAGCACCGGCTGGAGCAGCATCAGGGCGGTGTGGGTGGGTTGGGCGGACAAGCGCAGCAGATCGCGGTAGATCAGGGCGTGTACCGCGCGCAGTTCGTGGCGCAGAGGGGCCCCCGACTCCCGGCCGGTGTCGGTGGAGGCGCCCGGGGCATCAGGGGTGCGGGAGGCGTCTGAGGCCGGGAGGGCGGGTGCGGTCATGGGGCCTCCTCGGTTGCTGCCGTGGTTGCGCTCGGGGTGGCCGGTGTCGGCCGGGGGGCGTGGATGCTGCGGCCGGTGTGGTGGAAGAAGACGTCGTCGAGTGTCGGCGGGGTCGCGGACGCGGCGTGCACCGCGATGCCGTGGGCTTCGAGTGCCGCGCACAGGCGGGGGATCCAGGCGCTGCCGTCGGGGACCCTCAGGGTCACCCCTTCGGCGTCCAGGGTGACGGCGAGACCCGACGGGGCGGTGCGGCCCACGACCTGTCGTGCCGCCGCGTCGTCGCTGGTGCGCAGCACCACCCGGTCGTCTCCGATCGCGGTCTTCAGTGCGAGGGGCGTGCCTTGTGTCACGAGTCGGCCGTGGTCGATGATGCCGAGGCGGTCGCAGTTCTCCGCCTCTTCCAGGTAATGGGTGGTGACGAAGAGCGTGCTGCCGTGCTGGTCGCGCAGTGCGCGCAGGTGTTCCCACACCTGGACGCGGGCGTGCGGGTCGAGTCCGGTGGTCGGCTCGTCGAGGAACAGGACCCTGGGTGAGTGGAGCAGCCCGCGGGCGAGTTCCAGGCGGCGGCGCATCCCTCCGGACAGGGTGCGGACCAGGGCACGTCGCCGGTCGGTCAATCCGACCATCTCCAGCGTCTCGGCGGCGCGCAGGCGGGCGTGGCGGCGGCGCAGTCCGTAGAGGCGTGCGTGGATGTGCAGGTTCTGTTCGGCTGTCAGGTCCGGATCCAGGGCGCTGTGTTGGAAGAGCATCCCGACGAGTCTTCGTACCTGCTCCGGTCGGCGGAGTACGTCGACGCCCGCCACCGTGGCCTGTCCGGCGGTGGGGCGGGCCAGGGCGCACAACAGCGCGAGGGTGGTGGACTTGCCCGCGCCGTTGGGGCCGAGGAAGGCGTAGGTCTCGCCTTGGAGCACGTCCAGGTCCAGGCCGCGAACGGCGTGGGTGGTGGTGCCGTCCGGACCCGCGTAGCTCTTGAACAGACCGCGCGTGCTGATGGCGTACGCCGGCGGGGCGGTGGGCCCGGCGGTGTCCGGGTGCGTGGGGGCGGTGGTCACGAGGTTCGCCCGGGTGCGAGCGTCGTCTCCGGCAGGTGGCTGCATGGTCGGGTCCTCGTCCACGGGGGTGTCTCCGGCGGGCCTGCCGGCCACAGCGGCCTTGGCTCCGTCCGGTGGCTGCCCGCGGGCGGCCACCGGACGGAGGTTCTCGGCTAGGCGCAGCTGATGCCGATACAGATGGTGTTGAGAAGCGTCAGCAGGCCGACGCACTCGCAGGTCGCGGCGAACGGCGCGCCGTCGACGCCGACCGGGTCGGTCTCCGGAAGGGCGTGCAGGTGGGCAAGCAGGCTGAGGTCCTGGTTCTCCATGACATTCTCCTTCTCTGTGCGGTGGCGACAGGGGTCCCTGTCGCTCAGCCCGGCTGCCGGATCATCCAGTGCCGGGGGTCTGTGTGGCGGGTTCGCAGGAGGAAGGCCAGGATTCCTGCGGATCCGTCGCTCCAACTCGTCGAGACGTCCCCGTACTCGTTGGGGAAGACGACGTGGTTTTCGCGGTGGGCCCGTTCGGAGACGAGGAGACGGGCCAGGTCGTCGGCCATCGCGCGGTAGGCGGGATCCCCGGTGGCCTCGGCCATGTCGAGGAGGAAGTCTCCGTTCCCCGCCAGCCCGTGGCACTGGGCCAGAGCGGCGCGAGAGGCGCGTTCCATGACGGCGTGTGTGGCGCCGCGGGCGAGGTCGCCGAACCGTTTGTCCCCGGTCCGCTGCCAGAGTCGGACCAGGAAGGAACCGATGCCCGCCGAACCGTGGCACCAGTACGGCGCCGTGGGCACGTCCGTGGCCTGGGCCGGCCACTGGGCCGCCTGGCCGACCATCACGGCGTTGGCCACCAGGTGTTCTCCCGCCGCCACGGCCAGTTCCATGTGCTCGGAGCGGTCGGTGATGGCCGCGGCGGTGAGGAGGAAGCAGCCAATGCCGGACGTTCCGTGGGCGAAGCCGAGATAACGTTTGCCGGCCTCCGTGGAAACCGCCTCCGCGGGAACCGGCCAGCTCACGCCGGACGGCTCGGGTTGCGCGGCGGCGGCCAGCCGGTCGGCCGCGTCGACGACCAGCTCGGCCAGGCGTGGGTCACCGGTACGGTTCCACAGGTGGGCGGCGGCGAGTCCGCTGCCCGCGGAGCCGTGGGTGATGTCGTGACTGGGCGTCGACTCCAGCGGGGCCAACGCCAGGGCCAACGCGTGGTCCGTGAGCGCGCGGTCGTCGATGGCACGTCCGGCGTCGTACAGCGCCCAGGCGATGCCGCGTCCTCCGAAGTGCAGGCCCGGGCGTATGGAGCGGGTGTCGGTACGGGCGGCGATCCAGTGGCCGGCGGTGGCGATCAGCTCGGGCAGTCGCGGGTCGCCGGTGAGCTCGAAGTACCGCGTCAGGACCGCCAGCGCACCCGCCGCGCCTTGCTGCACGGTGCAGGGATCGGTCTCCCCGGCCAGGGTGGACACGGGCCACAGCCGTCGATCGTCGCCCGGGGTCATCGAATCGATGAGGTGGTTCACCATCCCGCTTACCGCGACCCGCGTCGCGGCGTGTGGTTCGTCCGTCCGTACCGGTCCGGTGGCGGGGTGCGCGGGCCGCCGCGTCGGGTCCATCTCGCGGAGTGCCTCACTCGCCCTGGCAGGGTCCCAGCGCTCGCCGGGATCGTCCTTCATCAGCCCGAGGATCATCTCCGGCAGGCCGTCCGGCATGCGCAGTGTTCCGGCGCAGGCGGTCAGCCACTCGGCGAACCGCTGCTCCGCGGGTCTCGTGGCCGGCTCCTCGGGCAGCAGGTTCGGCACCTTCCCGCCGAGCACGAAGCACACGGTGGCGCCGAGGCCGTAGTAGTCGGCGGTCGGGGAGACGGGAGCGTCGTGCAGACGCTCGGGGGCGCTGAAGCCGGGGGTTCCCACTTGGGTGGGGAGCGTGACGTCGCCCTCCAGGGCGGCGAGCTCCAGGTCGATGAGGCGCAGTTCGCCGTCCGGGCGCACCATGACGTTGCCGGGCGTGAAGTCCCTCAGTACGCAGCCGTGGGCGTGGGCCGCCGCGACGAGGTCCACCAGGCGTCGAACCTGCGCGAGTGCGTCCGCTCGGTAGCGTTCGCTCCCGACGTCGCGGAAGCGCTCGGCGACCCAGGTGCGCAGGGGTACGCCCGGCACTTCCTCCTGGGCGAGGAAGAGGTGCCCGGCCGTTTCGAACATCGCGAGCGGTTCCGGTGCGAGTCCCGTGCCCTTGAGCTTCTCCAGCGTCCTGGCCTCGGCCCTCAGCCAGTCGCGTACGTCGGAGCCGGACGAGTCGCCCTCGACGTGTGGCCGGGCTTCCTTGATCACCACGGGTGCGCCGGTGGTGACGTCGGTTCCCCGGTAGACGCCGCCCTTGTTGGTGTGCCGGATCGCCTCCCGTACCGAGAATCGGCCGCCGAGCACCACCGGGTTGCTCGCCGCCTTCTCCTGCTGAGGTGGCAGCGGTACCGAGGCCGGGAAGGGGCTGACCGCCCAGGAGGGTGGGGAATACTGACCGGTGCGCCTGTCCTCCACGGGGTTGCCGTCGGGGTCCTCGATGAACCACACCAGCAGACCCTGCTCCGACAGTCGCCGCCGGCCGACGAAAGCGCCGTAGCGGTAGTGCACCAGGCTGTGTGGAGCGTACGGCTGGTCGGACAGGATCCGGGGGCCGGCCAGTCCCGCCGTGGCCTTGTGCAGCTCAAGTGCCATTCGGGCCGCGTCCTCGTCGGAGGGCGGGTAGATGGTGATGAACTTGCCCGAACTCCCTCGCGGCGTGGCACGGGAGTTGAGCGCGCTCACCTGGTCGAGTGACCGGACGAATTTGAATGCCGCCTCCTCGCGCAGCAACACGTCCAGGGACTTCACGAGGACTTCCGGTGCGGAGGCGGCGGTGGCGGACACGTGCAGTTTCCAGCCCTGCCGGCGTCGTATGCCTCGGTGGTGTGTGAGGCGGCACCACATATCGTCCGCGTCGGCTGTCCAACGCTTGCCGTTATCCGTGATCAGTAGCGCCTGGCGTAGCAGACTTTCGAGGTCGACTTCGGTTGCGTGGCTCGTCATGCGTGTCCCTCTCAACGGTGAGAACCGCTGGTTGGAATATGCCTTCGGTAAGAAACGTACAACCTCCCCCCGATGAACGTCACTTGGTTCGGCGAGCGCACAGGGGTATTGCGACGATGGATGGCGTGGTCCGGCGTGAATGGCGGCGCACGGGCGTTGACGGGGCGTTAATGCACCGCCTGTTCGATGAAATGGCCGCCTATGTTCGCGAGAAAGACAGACCTGATTGTTCGTTGTGATTCTTCACGGAGAGCCTGGTGACATCGATTCGGGAAGATCACGGCGATACCCTGACTCCGGCTCCCCCAACAGGCCCTTTGTGCGTTCGATGCGAATGAGCGCCGTTTTCGACTTCTCCATCGGCCGGCACCTCATTTCGATCGAGTGGCGGGTTGGGTGCGAGCTGGTGCGTGACAACGGCGAACGCTATAGCGCGGGACTGCCCCCGTACAGGCCCCCTCTCATCGGGCCGTGAGGAGGAGTTCGATTCCGCCACAACTCCAACCGGCGAAGGGGCATGATCCGAAATCTCGACACGGCCGCGATCAGCACCCTGATCTGTGCTCACCAAAGACGTTCAACGATGAACCCAGTCAGGGGTGATCGCTCGAAACTGACTCGAAATGTCGATGGGTAAATTCTCGGTTCGGCGATGGTTCGAACCACTTCTGAGGTTGCCGATACGCCAGAGGCCTCCGGTGCCGCGCTTGTCATCCAAACCACGGCGCGGGGGAGGCATTGACCGCACCCGGCGCGGAACATCAAGCGTGACCTCGCGCGAATCGGTGCCACCGGCCGTGCGGCCCACCACGACCTGGCCCGGGTCACGGTGAGATGACCCGGGCAGGAACGGTTCTTGAGGTGCCGCCCGGCATCCGGAACGCACAGGTGGGAGCCGACAGCGGACCACGGACGCACCATGACGGCGCACGCACAAGGCTGAGCGAACAGGTGCGAAACGGGTCAGAGTCCTTGGGGAATCCGGGAGTATGTCGTCCATGAGGAACACGAAGGCGTTCAAGGACGCGGTCGCCGTGACACTCTCCGAACTGACCCGCCGAGGCCTTGCGTTCCGCCGCGGCACGATCGCCGGCACCGTCAGAGACAGCATGCGTCTCATGGCCGAACGGCTCGGGATCCAGACCCGGCCCGGCCGGAAGCCCTTCGGCCTCGACCGCCACCTGGACCGCGCCACCGAACGGCGGGGACGGACAGAAGAGGACAGGACTCCCGAGTGGGAGATCGGGCAGCCGCCGACGCCGCCGATCGACAACCCGGAACTCGCACTCATCCTCGCGGGTGTCCCCACCGCCTTGGAGGAGAACGGCGGGGACCTCTACCTGGTCGTCCTCAGCGTCGCCGTCAACGCGTGGATGGCCGGCCACATCCACGGCGAGGACGGCTGTACCGGATGCCGGGACAAGCGGGGGCAGGCCGGTACCGACTGGCAGGCGAGGATGGACGGCATCTCGACGCTGAAGCCTGACATCGCCAAGTGGTTCGACCGCGATGTGTGGACCGCCGCACTGAACGACACCGGCTTCACCGTCACCCGCGACTGATATTCCAGTGCGACTTGGTGATCTTGCGCTGGGCCGGATGTGACCGGGTGCGTCGTCGTTGGGCGGGGGGCCGGTCAGCTTCGCGACCATGCGGTTGGCCGCATCGCGTATCGCGTCGGGGGCGGTCTCGTCTCCGAGGGTCACCTCTGCGGGCATGCGGTGAGACGTAGGCATTCGCTACTCGGCCCTGGCCGGCGCGCACTGTTCCTTCTGGCGCTGCTCGTACCGTGCGGGCGCGCCGAGGATCCAGGACCAGGCCTCGTACTCGTCGACGGGCCCCACCCGGCCGCTGCCGTCGACGCAGCGCGGATCGTCCCGCTCGGCCAGCCCATGGACGGCCCAGATGCGGGTCTGCTGGTCCTCGTCGTCGAGCAGGCCGGCCAGAATGTGCCCGACGGCGGGTTCCGGATTCAGGCTGTGCGCGAGCCGGTGGGCGGCGACCTTGCGAACGGAGGCGTCGGTGTCCCGGGCCAGCGCGAGGAGGGCGTTCAGTCCCTCGGAGGTGAACGTCTGCCGCCCGGACCTCTCCGAGTCCACGATTCTCAGGGTCGAGGGCAGCACCGCACGTACCTTCGGGGCGGAGTGGGCGAGGAAGGAAAGCCCCAGTGGCTCGATCCTCGGATCCTCATGATGGCCAAGGCCGGACAGGGCCTCGGCCAGGACGTCCGGGTGTTCCTCCTCCTCCGCCCAGTCGAGGAAGAACTCCAGCGTGCGCTGTTCGAACGGGCTCGGGTCGTCGGACATGGGATCTCCGAAGTTGAGGGAGATCAGGACTTCCGCGCCGAAGCGGCGGTGCAGGGGATCGGGGTGGGCCCGCAGTGCCGCCGCAGCCTCCCAGGTCTCGTCATTCTGCCTCTCGGCAAGGGTGCTGGTGATCTCCCACCAGGCGGCGTGCTCCCGGTCGGGGCACTCAAGTGCGCACGCGCGGGCGGCCAACTCGTCAAAGCCCGGGTGGAGTCCGAAGTGCTTCTCGAGGAGAGTGAGGATCCCTGTGTGGCCGTCGCGGACGGTGATTCCGCCGAGCCGGAGCTCGTGGTACTCGGTGAACCATTCCCTGTCCCGGATCCGGAGCCGCTCGACCGAGTCCGAGGCGCCGGCCCGCTCCCGCAGCATGGCGACCGGGCCCATCTCATGCCACTGCCGGGCGCGTGCCAGCAGTTCCACGCGGGTGGCCTCACTGAGCAGGGCCGCTTCACCGAGCAGGCAGTGGGCGAGACCGATGGAACCGCTGTCGACGGCCCGCAGTCGGGGGGTGGTCCCGTCGGGCAGTTGGCGGTCCGGATCCGCGCCGTCCTGCACCAGGTGGCCGACGATCGTCGAGTTGAATGCCGAGATGGCCAGGCAGAGTGCGGGGGTACCCTGCTCGTCGACGGCGTCGGGATCCGCCCCGTCCTCCAGCAGCACTCTGACCGCGTTCTCGTCCCCGCTCCGCACCGCCGTGATGAGTGGACCCTCGCCCATGCCCCAACCCCTTGCTGCACTCGATCACCGACCCAGACAGGCAGCCGCCGGGCGGGAGAAACGCCGTCGGCCAAGTCCGTCCCGCCGCCCTCAGGTCGGAACCACTGGCTGAACATCCGGGCGGGCCGCTGACGGCATGTCGCATCGGCGGTCGATCCCGAGCCTCGTCCTGTGCCCGGAACCCACTGGCTGAAGCAGCCTGTCACACCCGGTAGATCTGGAGCGGACACCGCGTGATCATCAAGGGCTGTGTGGACTCCTGAAGATCGTACTGTGACCGCGGACCCCACCATGGAAGCCGCCCGTTGGCATGCCATGTTCGACCAGGCCATGGCCCGGATCGCGAGCCGGTTCAAGCGGGTGGAACCGCGTACCACGGCTCGCGCCTTCGTACTCGCCCTACTGTCCGGCGTCGAACGGAAGAACTGCCGGCGACTGGCCGAGCAGGCCGGCCATGCCCGCCCTGGGACCATGCAGCGGCTACTGCGAAGCGCCCGCTGGGACGCCGACGCGGTCCGCGACGACATCCGCTCCCACGTGCTCGAACAGGAAGGGTGAGGTGCGACCCCACCCCGGAACGTCCGGCGCCAGTCCGGAGTCGGCCCCACTCAGGTTGACGTCGTACCGGTCGGACCAGCCGTCCCGGTCCGACATCGTGGCACTCCCCTCCTCCTCGGCATGGCCGTGTGGAAAGCCGCACCGTCAGGAGACGGCCTCCTCCTCTGCGGCTTGTGGCCGAGCGGAGAGCGGGACATGCGCGGCGTTGCGCAACACGGCTTCGACCTGGCCACGCTGCTCGGCGTCGAGGGGAATCCGGGCGAGCAGGTCACGCCAAGGGGCGGTCTCCTCGGGGCGATCGAGGATGGTGGCTGTTTCGATCAGCATCGCGAGGGCCTTGGCCGTGTCGAGGGGGTCGGCGTTCTCGCCGTGGCGGGCCAGGCCCGTGGTCAGGACGCGGTGGGCGAGGTGGTCGTCGTTCTTGAACTCGATGAGGATGCGGGCGTTGTCCACGGCCCGGGCCAGGCCTCGGAGGGACTTCGATCCGCCGTACTCCAATGTGGTGGGCTCGTCGCGCTGGATGAAGATGATGGAGTTGCCCGAGGGGTCGATCAGTGTGAACCGGCTCGCTCCCGCCCGGTAGCGAGTGATCCGCGGGCGTCCGGAGGCCAGGACCTTGCCGTGCGTCGCACGCATGGCGGCGGTGAAAGCGGCGTGGTAGGGGGCGACTTCGTCGACCATCACCAGGCAGCCGCCACCGTCTTCCCGCACCGGATCCAGGTGCGCGGGGGCGTTGCCGAAATGAAGCTGGAAGCCCCGGTGGGAGAGGGCCAGGTAGACGTACGGCCGGGTCTGCTCGTGGACGACCTCGAACCCGAGGCATCGGTAGAAGTCCAGGGTTTCCGACACCGACACGCACGGCATCAACGGGATGGTCGTCTCGTTCGGCATCACGTTCTCGATCATCTTCCTCGCCTCTCGCACGGGTGGAGTGATCACGGTGCCAGTTCGACGGGATCGGCGCCCATGGACAAGGCGGGCGCGCGGAGGTGAGGCCGGGTTGGCGGCGGCGAGATCGCCGAGCCCGGCGTCTGCGCTGTACGGGAGATGGGCGACGCCGCGTCAGGCCGGTGTAGGTGGCCTGTCGGGAGTTGTCGGTCCGGTGTCGGTCGGGGCTGACACCTTTCGAATGGTCCTGCCGGGCACCGCCCGGCTCTGAACCTCCGCCTCCGCGAGCCTCATCCGAGTTCAAGTCCACGTCCAAGTCCAAGGAGCACACATGACGATCACTGTCCGACCGGGAGACATCGTGATGTTCACCGGCGATTCGATCACCGACTGCCAACGGAGGGAGAGCGAAGACGGTCTCGGGTTCGGCTACCCGCTGCGCGTCGCGGGCGAATGGGGCCTGCGCCACCCCGACCGGCCGGTGACCTGGATGAACACCGGTATAGGCGGCGACAAGGTGATGGACCTGGAAGCCCGCTGGGAGAAGGACGTACTCGACGCGCGCCCGGACGTGGTGTCGATCCTCGTCGGCGTCAACGACATGGGGTGGCACACGCTGGATCCCGAGGGGTACGTGATCCCCGTGGAGGAGTTCGAAGCCGGTTACGACCGGCTGCTCGCGCCCCTCGCCGAGGTGGGCACGCGGCTGATTCTCATCGAGCCGTTCCTCCTGCCGATCCACGGCCTCGTCGAGGCCGGCGCCGCGGTCATCGGAGAGGAGGAACGGAGGCAGTGGCGCATCGACCTGGACCCGAAGATCCAGGCCGTGCGCAGGCTCGCCGCCAAGTACGGCGCGCAACTCCTCGATGCCGACGGCCTGTTCACCGAGCTTGCCGTGACGACCGGGCCGGAGTATTGGGCCGCGGACGGCGTACATCCGACGCCGGCCGGTCACGCCGCGCTCGCGAAGGCCTGGCTGCGCCTGGTGGCGTGACCGGACATCCGAGCGGGAGGGCCCGACCGACCGTGTGCGCTTCCCTGGGCGCAGGGGTGGTGCACATGCCGGCGCCTCGCCGCCGCGAAGACGGTCGGCCGGGCTCCCGGCCGACCGTCTCAAGGGCTCCATGGGGTGCACGGGTCCATGGGCCTAGGGGCGGTTACCGGCCGCGGCCCCGGTCGTCCGCTACCTGAAGAGACGATCCGCGCTGTTGGCCATGCGGTGGGTGGAACCGTGGCGGTTCACCCAGTCGCGGATGAGGTTGATGGAGTTCGCGCACTGCCAGCTGTCGTCGTACTCGCGTACCCCGGTGAAGGCGCCGTAGCCGGCGATGATGCCGTCCACACGGGCGTCACCCAGCAGTTTGTCGATGTACCAAGGGTCGTTGTAGGTGGTCGTCCAGGACATCGTGGCGGCCAGTCGTCCGGCGGCACGGTCCCCGGCGCCCTTCTTCAGCTCCGCGCACGTGTTCCAGGTGGCTTCGGTGCAGTTGCCGAACCCCTTGGTGATGTCGGAGTCGCCGTAGTCCATGACCCGGCGACCTGCCGGGAATCCGGAACCGGAGCGGTTGAAGGCGCCGACGACCTGGTCGCGGGTACCGGTGGATGTGATGCCCTCGAGGCTGCCGAGCCTGCCTTCCAGGCTCTTCCAGCCCCTGCCGCCGACGTCCGGGGTGCTGCCGCCGTGGTACTCGTAGAAGCCGTAGAGCACTTGGATCCCGGCGGCCGTCAGCCTCTGCGCCTTGTCACGCAGGCCGGCGACGCTGCATCCGCGGTTCGGTTCCTCGCCGCAGTAGTTCGGGTCCTTGATGTCCAGCCAGACCAGCGACAGCCGGCGTCCGGCATTGGCGTTGGAGAGGATCCGGTCGATCATGCTGTCGACGCTGGGGCCCCGCCGGTTGTCACCGGCCGAGGAACAGTCGTGGTAGGCCCGCCATTCGTTCGGGTTCCACCAGGCACAGACATCGATCTCGATGCCGTTGGCGCCGTGCTTGAGCGCGGTGTCCACGCCGTCCAGGGTGTTGACCCGGTGCGCGATGGCGTAGATCGCCTGACGCTGGTCGGCCGCTGCCGCGGGGGTCGTGGTCAGCGCGGTGACACTGATGATCCCGAACAGGGCAGCCATCAGCGCCAGTATCATCCGCGGGCGGCGGGTGTCTCGTCGTAAGCGAGTGGTCAAGAGAGTCATTCCTTCATCTCGGGTTCGTCAGGCTCGGCGCTTCCTTGTCTCCTTCGTCCTGGTCATGGGCTTCCCTCCGTGGAGCTCCCATGACCCGGTGCGCCTCGCCGACCAACCAGACAGACCCGCCGACCCGCTCGTTGCACGCCGCTCGTCACTGTTACCAATCGATCACACGACGCGCCGTCCCCGCCCGGTCACGTCGACAGATGCGGGCCGCAGAGCCCGGGTCGCTCGGCCGACGGCCTTGAACCGCGTTCAGGCACGAGGCGAGGTACCGGGGGACGCCGGGGAGCCAAGCGGCGGGGACTGGGGAACCCGAAGGTGTTCGACTCCTTCATCGCCGACTTCCCGACGACGTCGTCTTCACCGTCGAGTACTCCGTGCGCACCGCCTGGACCGCCGTGGCCACCCTCCTCAAGCTCGACAAGCAGCCTCCGCCCGTCTACAAGGGTCGGCACGACCCGAAGGTCCTGGTCGAGGCCCTCCACACCATGCACCGCCACTGACCTGGCCCATCTCGCTTCGGCGCGCCTTCAGGACGAGCCGGAGCGTGACGGGTCGCGTCCGCGCCCGGACCCGCACGACAGCCCCTGCGGCAGCCCGTACGGCAGAACGACCCCCCGGCCTGTCCGGCCGGGGGGTCGTGGGCGGGGCGCGCACCCCGTGGATCAGCCGCGGCTGGTCTTGCGCCAGCCGAAGGGGCCGGGCAGGTCCACGGAGGTGGTACGACGTCCGGTGCTGCTGTGGGTGTGGCGGGGACCGTGTTTGCCGCCGCCGGTGGTGATCGACCAGGACTTGCGGTTGATGTTGAGCCGGACGCCGGGCAGGATCCTGAAACTCTTGCGGAATGTCAGCGGCATGACGTCTCGCTCCTCGGTGCGCGTAGGTACGGGCGGCCCGACTTCTCCTGCACCCGGGCCAGTTGAGTTACGTGTGTCCGCCGCCGGCCGTTCCATGCGCCCCGCGACCGGCTCATGCGGCGAGAGCCGGCGGGATGTGGCGAGATGTGGCGGCCGGTAACGATGACCGTCGCCGTCGTCGCCGTCGCCGTCGCCGTCGAGATCAGAGCGGCACTCCCCCGGTCCGGTCAACGAGGCGAAGACGCCTGCGAGGCGGCGGGAACCCGGACCGTGACGAGGAGACCTCCGGCGGGACGCGGTGTGAGGTCGAGGGTCCCCTCGTGGGCGCGGACGATGCTGTGCACGATGGCCAGGCCCAGGCCGACGCCGGCGTACTCGTCCGTACGCACGCGCTCCGCTCCTCGCTGGAAGGGTTCGGTGAGGGTCGGTACCAGGTCCGCCGGGAGTCGACGGCCGGTGTTCTCCACGCGCAGCACACTCGTGTCGTCGTGCTCCTCGGTGTGGACGGTCACGGTGCCGCCGGTGGGAATGTTGTGGACGATGGCGTTCTGGACGAGGTTCGTCACCATCCGCAGCAGCAGCTCCGCGGAGCCGGTGGTGTGGGCCGCCCCTCCGGTGACGTTGAGCGTGATCCGGCGCTGTTCGGCCAGGGGAAGCAGCGTTTCGGCGGCTTCCTCGGCGATGAGGGAGAGGTCGACGCTCTCGGGGATGAGGTTTCCGCGGTCGCCACGGCTGAGCAGCAGGAGGGCCTCGGTGAGGTCGATCGCCCGCGTATTGACGGCGTGCAGGCGTTCGATGAGTTCGACCCGGTCCCGCGTGGGGTCCTTGCGGGCGACGTCGAGGAGCGCCCGCGAGATGGCCAGCGGGGTGCGCAGTTCGTGGGAGGCGTTCGCGGCGAACCTCTGCTGCTCGGCGACGTGGCATTCGATTTGTTCGAGCATCGAGTCGAACGCGTCGGAGAGCTCACGGAATTCGTCCTGGCGGCCCTTCATGCGGATCCGGTGGGACAGCGAACCGTTCCCCGCCATCCGTGCCGCGTCCGTGATCCGTGTGAGTGGTGCGAGCATTCGGCCGGCGAGGAGCCATCCCCCCAGCAGGCCGAACACGAGCAGGCAGGCCAGGGCCGAGGCCGCGGCGGGGACGAACGTGTGCAGGAGGAGGTAGCGGTTGGGCGAGATCCCGAGAAGGCCCTTGGAGTTGTCGGGCACGTGGCGCAGCAGGAACACCCACACCACGGCCAGCAGGAGAGCGCTGGTGAGGAGGAGGAATCCGGCGTAGCTGAGGGTCAGTTTCAGTCGGGCGCTGAGCCCTGGGCTTCCGTGCATGCGCACTATCCGGGGTCGGTGGTGCCGTCGGTGTCCCTGGGGGTGTCGATTCGGTAGCCGACACCGGGCACCGTGGCGATGATCCATGGTTGACCGAGCCGTTTGCGCAGTGCGGACACGGTGATGCGCACGGCGTTGGTGAGGGGGTCGGCGTTCTCGTCCCAGGCCCGTTCCAGCAGTTCCTCGGCGCTGACGACCCCGCCCTCGGCGGCGACGAGGACCTCCAGTACGGCGAACTGCTTGCGGGTGAGCGCGACGTAGCGTCCGTCGCGGAAGACCTCCCGGCGAAAGGGGTCGAGCCGCAGGCCCTCGATCTCCCGGACCGGGGGCCGGGCGTACCCGCGTCTGCGGTCGAGCGCCCTCAGGCGCAGGACGAGCTCCCGCAGCTCGAACGGTTTGGTGAGGTAGTCGTCGGCGCCGAGTCCGAACCCGGATGCCTTGTCGTCGATCCGGTCGGCCGCGGTGAGCATCAGGATCGGGATGCCGCTGCCGGAGGCGACGATGCGTCGGGCGACCTCGTCGCCGGAGGGGCCGGGGATGTCGCGGTCGAGGACCGCGAGGTCGTAGGAGTTGACGCCGAGCAGTTCCAGGGCCGAGTCGCCGTCGCCGGCGATGTCTGCGGCAATCGCCTCCAGTCGCAGACCGTCACGGACCGCCTCGGCCAGGTAGGGCTCGTCCTCCACGATCAGTACGCGCATGTCCGAAGCCTATGCAGGACGACGTATCGCCGACGTATCCGAAGACGGGTCCGCACCCGACACGCGACTCATCCTGCCGACGTGGGCGTGGGCGTGGGTGTGGGCGTGGGGCGAGGCCGGCCCACCGGTGCCTCTGCCCTGGTAAGCCACCAGCGGCGCGACGCCAGCGCGGCCAGTACGGCCCCGGCGGCGTTGACCAGTACGTCGTCCACGGAGGACACCCGGTCCAGCCGCAGGAGGTACTGCGCGGTTTCGACCAGGACCGAGCAGCCCGCCCCGAGCGCCAGGATCCGCGGTACGGACGCGAGCGCCGCGAACCGCATCGGGGCGAAGAACCCCAGCGCGGCGAGGACCAGCAGGTTGCCGGCGATCCCGAGGGGCCCCATCGTGATCAGGTCCCGCAGCGGTACCAGGCTCACCCGTGCGGGGACGGCGCCGGCCCCGGCACCCGGCATCATGGTCATCCACAGGAACGGCACGGTCCCGTGGACCATGCCCACCTCGGCCAGCGACAGCCGCCACGCCGAGGTCCCGCCGGCGGCCCGCCGACAGCGCGCCCGTGCCCATACCGCCAACGCGGCCAACGGCAGCGCGACCAACGTCATGAGCACCACACCGTTGAACGTGTCGAAGCAGCCGTGCCACCGCCCCGCCATGCACATCGGAGCGGCCATCATGAGTGGTCGCCGCACGGCGAACAGGGCGCCCGCCACGCCGAAGGCCGTCAGTCCGAGGAGCAGGACTCCGCGCGTGCGACGGGGCGGCGCCGGCAGGAATGCGTCGTGACTCATGTCCCCATGAGAGGCGGCAGGCCGTTGCGGTGGCGTATCCGGTTCTCGATACGCCCGCGATACACGAGGACCCTGCCCGACGACGAGGGACCGGGCTCAAGGCGCGCCTCTCCGTGCGGTCGCGACGCGACACGGCAGGTGCCGATGACGGGCACACGCGAAAGCGCCGGGCCGTCGTCATGGTGTCACCGCGGGCGCGGCACTGAGCCCTCCTTGACGGCCCGGACGATGGCGGAGTGCATGCCGTCGGCGACGGCGTGGGTCGCGGTGAGCTCGATGTCGGTGAAACCGGCCGCCGCCAGGCCGTCGCGGTACTCGGCGAACGAGAGCGCGCCGGCGATGCAGCCGACGTGGTCACCGCGCTCCGCCCGCTGGGCCGGGGCGAGTTCGTCGTCGGCGACGACGTCGGAGATGCCGATCCGGCCGCCGGGGGTCAGGACGCGGAACATCTCGGCGAAGACGGCCGGTTTGTCGGTGGACAGGTTGATCACGCAGTTGGAGATGACGACGTCGATCGTGCCCGCGGGCAGCGGGATGGCCTCGATGGTGCCCTTGAGGAACTCGACGTTCGTGGCGCCGGCTCTCTTCTGGTTCGCCAGGGCGAGGGCGAGCATCTCCTCGGTCATGTCCAGGCCGTACGCCTTTCCGGTCGGGCCGACGCGGCGGGCGGACAGCAGGACGTCGATGCCGCCGCCGGAGCCGAGGTCGAGAACGCGTTCGCCTTCGTGGAGATCGGCCACGGCGGTGGGGTTCCCGCATCCCAGGGAGGCGGCGGCGGCCTCGGCCGGAAGGGCGTCCCGTTCGTCGGCCGTGTAGAGGGCGACGCCGAAGTTGTCGTTCACCTCGACCGGTTCGGCGCCGCAGCAGCCGGTGCCGCCCTCGACGACCTTGAGTGCGGAGGCGGCGTACCGCCGGCGGACGATCTCGCGCAGGTCCGCTGTCTGATCAGTCATGACTTTCTCCCTCAACAGCTTGCATCGACGTTCATCGATGCAAGCTTGCGCCTTGGATCGAAGTTCGTCAACATAGAGGCATGTCGAAACAAGAACTGGCCGTACTCGGTCAGGACGAGGGCGGTTGCTGCCCCACCCTGCTGGCCGCGCCGCTGGGCGAGGGCCAGGCCGTGGAGCTGGCGAAGATGTTCAAGGCTCTCGGCGATCCGGTCCGCATCCGGCTCCTGTCGATGATCGCCTCGCGGGCCGGCGGGGAGATCTGCGTCTGCGACCTGACCCCTGCCTTCGAGCTGTCACAGCCGACGATCTCCCACCACCTGAAGCTGCTGAAGCAGGCCGGACTGATCGAGTCCGAGCGACGCGGGACCTGGGTCCACTACCGGCTCGTCCCCGAGACCACCGACCGCCTCGCCGCCGTCCTGACCCGTCCCACCGGGCCGGTCGACGCCGGGACCGCCATCGCGGCGGCCACATCGTGACCGCGGAGCCCACCGCCGGCCCGGTCGCGGCCCGACTGTCCTTCCTCGACCGGCACCTGGCGGTGTGGATCCTGATCGCGATGGCCGCCGGCCTCGGTCTCGGACGAGCCGTACCCGGCCTGGGCGACGCGCTCGCGGCGGTGACGGTCACCGGGGTGTCGCTGCCGATCGCACTCGGCTTGCTGGTGATGATGTACCCGGTCCTGGCCAAGGTCCGCTACGACCGTCTCGACACCGTCACCCGCGACCGGCGCCTGCTGATGTCCTCGCTTCTGCTGAACTGGGTCGTCGGCCCGGCGCTGATGTTCGCCCTCGCATGGACCTTCCTGCCTGATCTGCCCGAGTACCGCACCGGCCTGATCATCGTCGGTCTCGCCCGCTGCATCGCCATGGTCGTCATCTGGAACGACCTCGCCTGCGGCGACCGCGAGGCCGCTGCCGTCCTCGTCGCCCTCAACTCCGTCTTCCAGGTGCTCGCGTTCAGCCTGCTCGGCTGGTTCTACCTGTCCGTCCTGCCCAGCCTGCTCCACCTGGAGCAGACAGCCTTGGACGTGTCCGTGTGGGAGATCGCCCGCTCCGTACTGATCTTCCTCGGCATCCCGCTGGCGGCGGGATTCCTCACCCGCCGGCTGGGCGAGAGGGCCAAGGGCCGCACCTGGTACGAGAGCGAACTGATGCCCAGGATCGGGCCGTTCGCCCTGTACGGGCTGCTGTTCACCATCGTGGTGCTGTTCGCCCTACAGGGCGAGGCCGTCACCTCGAAGCCGCTGGACGTCGCCCGGATCGCGCTGCCGCTGCTGGTGTACTTCGCGCTGATGTGGGTCGGGTCGATGGCCCTGGGCCGCGCCGTCGGCCTGAACCACCCGAGAGCGACGACACTGGCGTTCACCGCCGCGGGCAACAACTTCGAACTCGCCATCGCGGTCGCCATCGCCACGTTCGGCGCCACCTCCGGCCAGGCCCTCGCCGGCGTCGTCGGCCCGCTGATCGAGGTACCGGTCCTGATCGGGCTGGTCCACGTCGCGCTCGCCGCCCGCCGCTTCTTCCCCACCGACGCCCCGACAGCAGCCGAGCAGGCCGCCACCCGGAGAGGACCCGCCCGTGTCTGACATCCCCGCCCCGAAGCCGTCGGTGCTGTTCGTGTGCGTCCACAACGCCGGCCGCTCGCAGATGGCCGCGGCCTGGCTCACCCATCTCGCGGGAGACCGGGTCGAGGTCCGCTCCGCCGGCTCCGCGCCCGCCGCCGGCGTGAACCCGGCGGCCGTCGCCGCGATGGCGGAGGTCGGCATCGACATCTCCGCCCAGGCACCGAAGGTACTGACCGTCGACGCCGTACGAGCCTCCGACGTGGTCATCACCATGGGCTGCGGCGACACCTGCCCCGTCTTCCCCGGCAAGCGCTACCTCGACTGGAACCTCGACGACCCGGCAGGCCAGGGTGTCGAGGCGGTACGCCCGATCCGCGACGAGATCAAGGCCCTGGTCGAGGGCCTGGTCGAGGGCCTGACTGCGGAGACCCCTCCGGCCGGGCCCTGATCGTCAGGCCGGCTCCGCCGCGCGGCACGGCGGAGCCCCCGCCGCACCTCGGGCCGGGTCGATCGCCCGGAGGCCACGGATGGGGCTCGTCGGCGGGGTCGGTCAGGGCAGGATCTCGATGTACCCGTCGGTTCCGTGCACGCGGATCCGCTGCCCGTCGCGGATCAACCGGGTGGCCCGCTCCACGCCCACGACGGCCGGCAGACCGTACTCTCGGGCGATCACCGCGCCGTGGGTCATCAGGCCGCCCACTTCGGTCACCAGGCCCGCGATGCCGACGAACAGCGGGGACCAACTGGGGTCCGTGAAGGTCGTGACCAGGATGTCACCCGGTTCGAGATCGGCCTCCCCCATGTCGAGGATGACGCGGGCCCGTCCCTCGACGGTCCCGACCGAGACCGGCAGACCGGTCAGGGCGCCGGCCGGAACGTCGTCGCGCCGGTACGCCCCGGTGACGGCCTCTCCGTCCGATGTGAGGACCCGGGGCGGTGTGAGCGCGTGGTACGACCGGAACGCGTCCTTGCGCTGCTCGATGAGCCGGCGGTCCACCTGGTTCGAGCGCACGACCTCGTGAAGTTCCTGGAACGTGAGGTGGAAGATGTCCTCCTGCTCCGCGAGCACGTTCGCCCGCACGAGGCGCCGGGCCTCCTCCATCAGGGCCTGCTTGTAGACGAAGTAGCGGCTGATGATGCCGTACTTCGGGTACTCCCGGTACCCGATGAAGGTTCGGACACGGTCGATCATCCGCTTGGTCTCGTCGGCCTTCCGGTCCCCGTCCGGCAGCGTCCGCAAGCGCGACAACACGTCCTGTTCCTTCTTCAGCGCCTTCTCCCGGCCCTGCTCGAAGCGCCTCCCGGCGGCGCCCGGCTCGAAGTTCCTGACGTTGTCGAGGATCACCGGCACGAGCGTCGAGGGACGCTCGTGCCAACGCGGCCTCGTGATGTCGATCTCCGCGACACAGCGCATGCCGTACCGGTCGAGGTAGCTCTCGATGGCCTCGCGCGCTTCGCTCCCGCCCGCGAGCTTCGCCATCTCGTCCAGGAAGCCCTCGTCCTCGACGCCCTGGAGGAACGCCACCACCTCCGGATACGGGCGGATCACGTCCGCCACGTCGAGCAGCGCCAGTCCCATCTCCGACGTGACGTTGTCGGGCGCGGACAGCGTCAGCGTGTCTGCCGCGTTCTTCTCCCCCAGCCACTCCTGCAACGTGTCGTTGAGCCACCACGTGGCCTCCATGCCCGCCATGATCGCCTGCATGCTCAACGGGTCACCGAGGACTCGCTTGTGCTCCTCGAAGGCCTCCAGCAGGAAGTCGAACAACGCCGGTCCGGTCTTCGTCCGGATGTCGCGTTCCAGGGCGGCGATGGACACCCGGCTGCGCTCGATCAGCTCGGTGACGATGGCCGGATCGGTTGCGATCGGGTTCGCGGGCGGCTTCACGCTCGGGGCGGACGCACGGCCGGTCGGCGGCGCGCCGGGGTCCGTGTCCGGGAGCGACGGGACGAAGTCGTCGCGGTCGAGGACGGTCTCCAGGGCGTCCCTGACGAGTGGATCGCCCTTCCCCAGGACGTCCAGGAGGCCCGCGCGGCTCGCGGGCGAGGCCAGGCGCCGGGTGACGTCGACGAACAGCCTCCCGCCCGCCTCGTGCATCGGCA